>JBOHFC010000272.1:0-2505 GCA_050701375.1 Pseudonocardiaceae bacterium | reverse complement strand
TGGGACGCTATGGCCCGTACCTGGAACGGGTCGTCGGCGACGAGCAGCAGCGGGCGAACCTGCCTGACGACCTGCCGCCCGACGAGCTGACCGCCGAGATCGCCGAGAAGCTCTTCGCCACCCCGGTGGAGGGGCGCTCGCTGGGCACTGATCCGGCAACCGGGCACGAGATCGTCGTCAAGGAAGGCCGCTACGGGCCTTACGTCACCGAGGTCCTGCCCGAGGCTGCGGTACTGCCCGAGGATGGGGCTGGAGGAGACGCTCCAAAAAAGGGCACGAAACGCGACGCCGCCAAGGCAGCCGTCACGAAGCCGAAGCCACGAACCGGCTCGCTGTTGAAGTCCATGAACCTGGAGACGGTGAACCTCAGCGATGCGCTGCGGCTGCTGTCGCTACCGCGGGTGGTCGGCACCGACCCGGGGACCGACCAGGAGATCACCGCGCAGAACGGGCGCTACGGTCCCTACCTCAAACGGGGAACGGACTCACGGTCCCTGGCTGACGAGGAACAACTCTTCACGATCACCCTCGACGATGCGTTGAAGATCTACGCCGAGCCCAAGCGAAGGGGCCGCCAAGCCGACGCCAAGCCGCCGCTGCGTGAGTTGGGTGCGGATCCGGCCACGGCAAAACCCATGGTCGTCAAGGAGGGCCGCTTCGGGCCGTATGTCACCGACGGCGAGGGGGTTAACGCATCACTGCGTAAGGGCGACAGCGTGGAGACGCTCACCGACGAGCGAGCCGCTGAGCTGCTGGCCGAAAAGCGGGCCAAGGGTCCCGCTACCCCGCGCAGTGCCGCTCGACGGGTCCGTGCCTGAGCAGGAACGGTATTAGGACACTGTTTTCCCTCTCACGAAGTGCTCCAGCGCGTGGCACCATGGTGGGGTGAGCGAGCACTCGGGCGACGGCCTGTTCGGGGGGCCCGACGGCACCGGGTCGCCCGAGCCGCTGCCGGATCCCTCGGGCCGCGATGGCTGGCGCGATGCGCCTGAACTACCGCCGTTCGCCCTGCCCCCACTGCCGAATACCCGCCTGATGCGGGAAGCGATCGCCGCTGCACTCGGCGAGGACCCCACCGGCCTGGTAGATCAGGATCCTGGTGCGGAACCGGCACCACGTTCTGCCGTCCGGTTCAACGTCGCCCCGCCCACGGTTGCCCAGCCCACGGTTGCCCAACCCACGGTCGTCGCGCCCAACGTTGCGCCGACGAATCTCACGACGCCGCTGCCTCGGCCGGCTCCGCCGGTGGGAGGACCTTCACGCGCGCCGGGCCGTAATGTGCGACCGATCGTCCCCGCGCCGGTCCCGTCCGATGCGCCACCGCCGCGCACACTCGGCGGGCTGCGTGCGCGTTACCGACCGCCGCTGGCAGCCGGGTCCCGCACACCCGTGCAGCTCGGTGACCTCCGCCGTCGAGTCAGCCTCCAACGCCCGGGCTTGCCCTTGCCGCTACAGAGCCGTTCCAACGGCGGCGCCGGTGTCTTCTTCGCCATCTCGTCAGCTCTCTTCGTGTTGCTGGCATACGGCGTCGTCACTGGAATCGTGGATGCGATAGCCAGGCTGCTGCCCTGACCGTCGCCGGTGGGCTTGCGCAGGGAGCATGGCAGACTCCGCGCGGTATCCACCGGTGCTCGGGGAAGCAGTGATGTTATGCGTGCCGTCTTGGTTGTGCTGCCGTTAGCCGCTGTGCTGGCCAGTTGCTCGACGGGCGGCGGGCAGTCCGATGCTGGTGCTGGGGCAGCACCTGACTCAGGGCTATCCGCGGCATCGGGAACCAGGGCGGCGGACGACCCCATCCCGCCGGTGCGCAATCCCAAGAACCTGAGCGCCATCCCACCGTGCCTGTTGGTCACCGCGTCGCAACTCGACGCCAAGGGGATCGACCAGCCCGGCGACCCCAAGGACGCCCTCGGCAGCGCCGGTTGCGAGTGGACCGACAAAGCGCACACCCGCGAATTCGCGGTGTTCGTCGACATCGGCAACGACGTGCTGCGCAATGTGTACAGTCAGCGCGACTCGATACCGGTTTTCGAAGTCACCCAGGTGGCCGGGCAGCCCGCGATCCGTACCAAGGACGACGCGAACAGCACCAGTTGTTACTTCCGGGTCGCAGCGGCCCAAGCCCAGACTCTGATCGTCCGGTACACCTCGCTCGGGCAGCGCCGCGAGGATCCCTGCGTCCCCGCGAAGGACTTCGCCGAGACCATCATCGGCAACCTGCCGCCGCAGACGGGCTGACGCGCGGCTCACCCCCTTGGTGGTGCCCGAAATCAAGGGGACGCTGCGGTGATCACGGTCTGTGTGCCGTAGACGACATGCGATGTCGCACGAGGCACATAAATCGTGATCATGGGCCGTGGGGCGCTGCCGCAGGTGAGCGGTGTGGCAGACTCTGCGCGGCGGTGCTGCCCGTAGGTGAGGAGGAATGTCACGATGAGTGAGCAAGGTGGGTTTGGTGCGCCCACGCCCTCCGGCGGGATGACCGACAACCTCGACGGGCTGCTG
>JBOHFC010000271.1:0-12045 GCA_050701375.1 Pseudonocardiaceae bacterium | reverse complement strand
AAAGGGAGTGGTCCCCTTGACCTAGATCAACAGGAGATCAACCGACCGCAGACAGGGACATAAACTGTCCACCAACAGGGAGATCAACTGTCCACCCACAGGGAAGTCAAACTGTCCCTTGACACGGATACGGCCGCTGAGCGATGCGGACCTCTTGGCCGAGGGCTGCGGACATCCGAGTGGATGTCGGGCCAGCCATGTAGGGTCGCACAATCCCCCGACACCGATCGCGGCGCCGACGCGGAAAACGCCGAGTTGTCCCCATCTGCCCCCCTATCCACAGCTGACGGGCTCGGGCGTCGCGGCGATGCCGACATCGTCTTAGCGTCGCACTGTGGCCCTCATCCCCAGCCTTCCCGTTGTAGACACCGGTGGATCTCAGCGTGTGCGGGCGCGGCTCGTGGGTCTGCGGCCTGCTCCGGGTCCGCCGGCGAATCTCGGTGATCTGGACCCGGGCCATGCTGCGGTCGCCGACGAAGTAGCCGGCGGTTCCCATCCCAGCGCACCCGAGGATGACGCCGCCCTACCCAGCACCTCTCGGGGGGGCCGACTGGTCCAGCGGTGGGTGCCCGCGCCGCTGCGCGACGCCCGGTGGGATCCCGGCCGGCCAGGAGCCCTGGCCCTGTCATTGGTCGCGGCACTGGCCGCGGTAGTCGCCGCGGTCGGGGTATGGCGGGAGCGCCCGGTGCCCGAACCGGCCCCAGCCTTGCCGTTGGTCACCGCGGCCGTGGCGAGGTTGCCGTCGGCACCGCCGGTCGGGGAAGCCCACGAGGTGGTGGTCAGTGTGGTTGGCCGGGTGGTCCGCCCGGGACTGATCCGGTTACCTGACGGCACCCGGGTAGCTGACGCGCTAGCCGCGGTCGGTGGCCCGCTGCCCGGAACCGACCTGATGGGTCTGAACATCGCCCGGCGGCTGTCTGACGGGGAGCAGTTGCTGGTCGGTGTGGCGCCGCCACCGGGGCAGCTGGCCGGCAGCACGGCTTCGGGCTCCTCCGGCGGGCCCGGACCGATCGATCTGAATGCGGCGACTGTTGAGCAGCTTGACGGGCTACCCGGCGTCGGCGCGGTCACCGCTCAGCGGATCGTGGACTGGCGCGCCGCGCACGGCCGCTTCACTTCGGTGGATCAGCTCCACCAGGTCAGCGGCATCGGACAGGCGAAGTTCGGTCAGCTCAAAAACCTGGTTCGGATATGACGGCGGACGCAGTCGCCGCAGCGCCGGCACGGCATGACCTGCGCATGGTACCGGCTGCCCTGGTCGGCTGGGCAGTAGTGCTGTCAGGTCTGTACCTGGGGTGGTCGGTCACTGCCGCGCTCGGCGCAGCGGGTCTGCTTGTTGCCGCCGCGGCCGCGCTGTGTGGTCGTTCGGCACCTGTCGTCGCGGTGGGCGGGGTGGCCGCCGCTGTGGCACTTGTCGTCAGTACGCAAGCCTGGCAGGTGCAACATCATCCGCTGCGGGCGGCTGCGCAACGCGGTTCGGCGACGACCCTGGTGGTGCGGTTACGCGACGACCCGCGGGCGCTCTCCGCCCCTGGCTATGGCGGCCGGCAACCGCAGGTTCAGCAGGTAGTAGTACACGCGGAACTGGAGGCCGCGACGGTGGCTGGGCAGCCGTGGCGCACTGGGGGGCGGGTCATTGTCCTGGCACCGGCACAGGGCTGGACCGGCCTGCTGCCCGGCCAGCGAGTGCGGACCAGTGGCCTGCTCACTGCTGCCAACAGACCCGATCTGACGGTGGCCGTGCTGCGGGCGCGAGGTGGGCCGGAAGTCTTGTCGGCGCCAACCGCGGTCCAACGAGTCGCCGAGCGGCTGCGGTCCGGGCTGCGGCTCGCGGCCAGGGCACTCGATCCGGAGCCGGCCGGGCTTCTCCCCGCGCTGGTAGTGGGCGACACGTCGGCGATGGTGCCCACAGTCGAGGCGGAGTTTCGCCTCGCTGGGCTCACCCATTTGATTGCGGTGTCCGGCACCAACGTAGCGATCTTGTGCGGGGTCGTCCTCGGGCTTGCCCGGCTTGCCCGGCTGGGACCACGGACGGCGGTGATGCTGGCTGGGCTGACCCTGGTCGGGTTTGTGGTGCTGTGTCGACCGTCGCCGAGCGTGCTGCGTGCTGCAGTCATGGGTGCCGTCATGCTGCTGGCACTGGTGCTGGGCCGTCGACGCTCGGCTGTTCCAGCGCTGTGCGCTGCTGTCATTGTCTTGCTGCTGGTCGATCCGTCGCTCGGCAACGATCCTGGGTTCACGCTATCCGTGCTGGCAACTGCCGCGTTGGTGCTGCTGGCCCCCGGTTGGTCGGCGGCGTTGCGCCGGCACGGGGTGCCACCGGGGATCGCCGAGGCGCTCGCGGTGCCCGCCGCCGCCCATGTGATCACCGCGCCGGTGGTGGCTGGCCTGTCCGGTCAGGTGAGTCTGGTGGCGATACTGACGAACTTGCTGGCCACTCCGGCGGTGGCGCCGGCGACGGTACTCGGCGTGCTCGCCGCGGTACTGGCAGTGCTGCACCCGGGTACCGCTGTTGTCGTAGTGCATCTGGCCGGACCGGCGGTGAGCTGGCTTGTGGGTGTCGGTCACCAGGGAGCCGCGGTGCCCGACGGGGTGTTGCGATGGCCTGACGGGGTCTTTGGTGCGCTGCTGCTGGCGTTGATCGTCGCGGTGGTGCTGCTTGGGACGCGAGCGCACCGACTACGAGCCCTCGCGGCGGCCGGCTTGGTGGGTGCCCTGCTTGTGCTGGTGCCGACGAGGTTCGTGTCGCCCGGCTGGCCGGCGACCGGCTGGGTAATGGTGGCTTGCGACGTTGGCCAGGGCGATGCGGTGGTGCTGGCCACCGCCGAGCCTGGTCGGGCGATCCTCGTTGACACAGGACCCGACCCAGGACCGGTATCGGCCTGCCTCGATCGCCTCGGCGTCCGGCGGCTCGCCCTGGTTGTCCTGAGCCACCTGCACGCCGACCACATCGGTGGGTTGGTCGGTGCCCTACGGGGCCGGGTGGTCAGTGCCGTTGCATTGGGTCCCGGACGGAGTCCCCCGTGGGCGTTGGCTGAGGTCTTGCGGGCCGCAGCGGTGGCCCACGTGCCAGTGGTCGCGCTCACCGCTGGGCAGCGATTGTCCTGGCCTGGTCTGGGCCTCGATGTGCTGGCCCCGCTGCGGGACCCACCGCCGGTCGGGGATCACCAGGCCGAGGCTGACGGCACCGCGGTGAACAACACCTCGGTGGTACTCAGGGCGAGCACCCCCGCCGGTCGGGTGCTGCTCACCGGAGACGTTGAGCTCGATGCTCAGGCGGACCTGCTGGTCACCAGAACGGATCTGCGGGCCGACGTGCTGAAGGTTCCCCATCACGGCTCGCGCTACAACGCCGAGGAGTTTCTTGCCGCAGTACGACCGAGAGTGGCGATTGTCAGTGTCGGAGCGCATAACCGTTACGGCCATCCCAGTCAGCATGTGCTTGACGCACTGGCGCAGGAAGGCGCCTCGGTGCTGCGTACCGACCTCAACGGAGATATCGCGGTGGTGGGCAGTCCCAGGCTCCAGGTAGTCTCGCGTGGAAACGCGTTGCGCGGACCCTGAGCAGCACGCCGGGATTAGTATCGCAGGCCGTTCGTGACATGAAAGACGTTGCTCACGACCCCATCGACGGGCCCGCCGGATTCGACCGGCCCGTCGTTAGTGCCATCGGCGCTATGCCTGGGAGCCGTGCGCACTGTGGTAAGACTTCCGGAGCCAGCTGGTTTCGCTGGGGTGATTGCAGCTTTTCGAGTAGGGACGCCTTGCCGCGGTGCCTCTCGCACCGGGGCGCGTCGCAGGGGGAGGTCCTTGAGAGGCGAGCCCCACTGCGGTGCCGCACCAGGAGTCCATGGCGTGGCCTGGCCTGGCCTGGCCTGGAGCTGAGTGCGACACCGGAGGTTGCGTTTGCTCCGCAACGTCAGGGCTGGTTGACGGTTCGGGTATCGATCCCATCTTGTCGTCCTCGGTAAGCAGCGAACCGCCGTGCAAGCACGCCCTTTCGCGTATTGCGGACGGGCCGCAAGGCCCATCACTTATGTCGGCGTGACTGTACCGTGCGCCACCGACGATTTGTGGGATATACCCGAGATCTGCGCGCCAAGAATGCGGCCGGATCAGCGTCGGAGGGCCTCGCGGACGGCCTTGGCGTTCGGCGCAACGGTGGCCCACAACCCTAGGTGGGCTTCCACCGCGTCCAGGGTTTTGAGCCCGTCACCGGTGATGAGTAGAACGGTTTCGGCATCGGGATCCAGCTGGCCGCACTCGACGAGTCTCCTCGCGCAGGCCACCGTCACTCCACCAGCGGTCTCAGCGAAGATCCCTTCGGTCCGGGCCAGCAGCCGGATACCCTCGATCACCTCAGCATCGGTGACGTCCTCGATAGCGCCCTTGGTGCGGCGGACGGCATCCAACACATAGGGCCCGTCGGCGGGTGCACCGATCGCCAGCGAGCGAGCGATGGTGTCCGGTCGGACCGGGACGACCACGTCGCGACCGGCCTTGAAGGCCGTGGATACCGGTGAACAGCCGGTGGCTTGGGCGCCGAACACCCGGTACGGCGCGGGCTGTACCAGGCCGAGCTCGGTGAGTTCGCGAAACCCCTTGTCGACCTTGGTCAGCTGCGATCCGGACGCGATCGGCACCACGATCTGGTCGGGCAGCCGCCAGCCGAGCTGCTCGGCCACCTCATAAGCCAGCGTCTTGGAGCCCTCGGCGTAGTAGGGCCGGACGTTCACATTGACGAATGCCCAGTCCTCGTGCTCCGATGCCAGCTCGGTGGCCAACCGGTTGACGTCGTCATAGGTGCCGTCCACTGCGATCAGCGCACCGTCGTAGACGGCGGTAGTGAGCACCTTTGCCCGTTCCAGTGAGGACGGGATAAGCACCACCGACTCCCAGCCGGCCCGAGCGGCGGCGGCGGCTACGGCGTTGGCGAGGTTGCCGGTGGACGGGCAGGCCAGTACCCGGAACCCGAGCTGCCGGGCGGCGGCCAGCGCGACGGCCACCACCCGGTCTTTGAAGGAGTGTGTGGGGTTGCCGGTGTCGTCTTTGACCCACAGTCGGCGAACCCCCAGCGCCTTGGCCAACCGGTCGGCGCGGATCAGCCGGGTCAGCCCGGGTTGGGTGTTCGGGTGGTCGTCGACATCTGCCGGCACTGGCAACATCCTGCGATAACGCCAGATCGATCGGGGTCCTGATTCGATGTCCGAACGGGTGATGCGCCCGAAGTCGTAGGCGACCTCCAGCGGACCGAAGCACTCGGCGCAGGCGAACTCCGCGGCCAGCGGCGTGCTGGATCCACATTCCCGGCACACGAGCTCGCGCGCCGGTCCCAGGTTTAGTAGGGCAGGGGTGGTCATGGTGTCGATCGTTCCAGCGTCGATCGAGCGGGTGTCGAGCGTGCCAGCCATCGCGAGGTCTCTCCTCATCTCTCCCGCACCTGCGGGTCGGAATTGGCACCGTGATCGCCAGCGGCCTCGCGGTATGAAGACATGCGCGCGCGCTAGCGTCGGTTGCCGGGGCTTCGTCGGGCCGATCCCTCTGCCCCTCTGGATGAGCTGTATTCGGTTGTGCCATTTACCGTACGTCAGTCGGCACCTCCCGCGAAGCCGAGTCCACCATGCGGGAGATGGCGGTCGTCGCACCGCCCGATGCAAGGATGGGCGGCGTGAACTCCGTGCCGGTCCCACCCGCACCGCTGCACTTGATCCTCGGCGAGGAGGAGCTGCTGGTCGAGCGGGCCGTGCAGCTCGTGGTAGACGCGGCGCGGCGGGCCGATCCGCTGACCGAAGTGCGCCGAATGCGCAGCACGGATCTGGTTCGCGGCGAGCTCGAAGAGCTGGTCAGCCCGTCGCTGTTTGCTCAAGGCCGGGTGGTGGTCTTGGGTGCCGCCCACGAAGCGGGCAAGGAAATCGCCGATGCGGTTTTAGACCATGCCCGCCATCTGCCACAGGGGGCTGAGGGCATCGTGCTCGTGGTCGCGCACGCCGGCGCTGGTCGGGGTAAGGCCCTGGCCGATGGGCTGCGCGCGGCCGGTGCCGCGGTCAGCGAATGCCCCCGAGTCACCCGCTTCGAGGATCGGGCCGGCTTCGTACGCGACGAGGTCCAGCGGGCCGGTGGGCGGATCAGCGCCGGTGCGGTCACCGCATTACTTGATGCGGTCGGTTCCGACCTGCGTGAACTCGCCTCGGCCGCAGCTCAGTTGACCACCGACAGCGGGGGCTCAGTCGACGAGGCCGCGGTGCGCCGCTATCACCGGGGTCGGGCCGAGGTCACCGGCTTCTCGGTTGCGGAGAAGGTGATGACCGGAGACCGCGCCGGGGCTCTGGAGACGCTTCGCTGGGCGATGCAGCTGGGGGTACCGTACGTCCTGGTCGCTGATGCGCTGGCCGACGCCGTGCGCACGGTTGCCCGGGTCAGCGCCGCTGGCCGCGCTGACCCGTACCGGCTGGCCAGCGCCTTGGGCCTGCCACCGTGGAAGGTCAAGAAGGCGATGGCGCAGTCCCGTGGCTGGGAGCGCGACGGGCTTGCCCAGGCCATGCAGGTGGTGGCGGCGGTCAACGCCGATGTGAAGGGAGTCGCGGTGGACGCCGATTACGCACTGGAACGAGCAGTGCTCGCGCTGTGCGCCGCGCGCCGTCGCTGAACGCCGCATCGGTTGACCGGCCAGAGCAGCCGCGCACGCTGATCGGCGCGAAGCCGTTTAGAGGTCGTTGGCGCGAGCAGCCATCGATGATTTGCGGTTCGCCGCCTGGTTGCGGTGGATGACGCCCTTGCTGACAGCCTTGTCCAGCTGACGGCTGGCCGTCTGCAGCTCGCCCAGCGCACGGTCCTTCTCGCCAGCGGCCGCGGCCTCGCGGAACCGGCGGATCGCAGTCTTCAGCGACGACTTGATCGACTTGTTGCGCAGTCGCGCCTTCTCGTTGGTCCGGATCCGCTTCAGCTGCGACTTGATGTTGGCCACGCGTTTACCTTCGATCTCACTTTCAGGAGGGAGTGCCGTCTCGCAGCACGGTGCACGATCGTAACAGCCGGTGTGACCGGCCCTGATGAAACCCTACAAGAAAGCAGGTGGGACACCGACGATGGAAGTACTGAGCAGTCGTGTTCTGCTGCATCCGCGCGATCGCGAGCGTTCGACGGCGTTCTACCGTGATGTCCTGGGTCTCGCCGTCCACCGCGAGTTCCCCGGCGGCACAGTGTTCGTTCTCGGGGGTGGCTTCCTCGAGGTATCGGGGGAGTCCGGGGTGAATCCGAGCGCGGCGACCGCGGTGTGGTTGCAGGTCAGAGACCTGGCAGCGACAGCGGCCCAGCTGGTCGAGCGGGGGGTCGCGGTGCTGCGGGAGCCGCGTCGGGAACCGTGGGGCCTGGAAGAAATGTGGATTGCAGACCCGGACGGTTTGCGGTTCGTGATCGTCGAGGTACCGGCCGACCACCCGCTGCGCGTCGACAAACGGTCCACGCCCTAGGGACGCGAGCGGCTGGTGGGCCCTGGCCCGTCAGTAAACTCGATAGGACAGGAACTTCCCATCCAGCACCAGCCGCACCCGATCGCCCTTGGGGTCTTCACGACGTTCGAAGGACAGCTCGAAGTCGATGGCGCTCATGATGCCGTCGCCGAACTCCTCGCGGATCAGCTCGGCCAGCGTTCTGCCGTAGACCTGCACAACCTCCTGCAGCCGGTACACCACCGGTTCGGTGGTATCGACCAGGTCAGCACCGCGCACCGGTGGCAGCTGCAGAGCACCGACGACGTCGTCGTCGAGGTGCAGCAGGCTTCCCACGGCCCGGGCCTGGTCGGCATCCAGTGGCTGCTGGCCCAGCACGGCCGAGGTGCTCCACACCAGCGAACGATCCAGGGTCTTCGCGATGGTCGGCCACGACACTTGCAGCCGCTGCTTGGCCGCCAGCGCGGCGGCGGCCGCTTCCCGACGTCCCAATGTGGGTAGGGGAACGATTGTCACGGCGGATCTCCTCCCGGGGGGTGCTACCCAATGATTCCTGTCCCACCCGGTCGGCGTCACGCCGCTGAGAGCGAACAGCCCGGTCAGCCCCGGAGAGCGGCCCGGAGCCTGCTCATCGTGCCGTGCGACCATGACGCGATCCCCTGCTGCCATTTGAGGACTGCTGAGTGACGACGTTCGCCGACAAGACGTTCACCCCTCCCGAGCTGATCCGCAACTTCTGCGTCATCGCGCACATCGACCACGGCAAGTCCACCCTGGCTGACCGCATGCTGCAGTTCACCGGCGTGCTCACCGACCGCAACTACCGTGCGCAGTACCTCGACCGGATGGATATCGAGCGCGAGCGGGGTATCACCATCAAGGCGCAGAACGTCCGGCTGCCCTGGCGGGTCGACGGCGTCGACCACGTGTTGCACCTGATCGACACCCCCGGCCACGTCGACTTCACCTACGAGGTGTCCCGCGCGCTGGAGGCGTGTGAGGGCGCGGTGCTGCTGGTAGACGCCGCGCAGGGCATCGAGGCGCAGACATTGGCGAACCTGTATCTGGCGCTGGAGAAGGATCTGCGGGTCATCCCGGTGCTCAACAAGATCGACCTTCCGGCCGCTGAGCCGGATCGCTACGCCGCCGAGCTGGCCCACGTTCTCGGCTGCCGACCCGAGGACGTGCTGCGGGTCAGCGCGAAGACCGGGCAGGGCGTGCGGGAGTTGCTCGACGTGGTGGTCGCCCAGGTCCCAGCCCCGGTCGGTGACGATAAGGCGCCGACCCGGGCGATGATCTTCGATTCGGTCTACGACTCGTACCGCGGCGTTGTTACCTACGTGCGCGTGATGGACGGGCGGATCACCCCCCGGGACCGGATCCGGATGATGTCCACCAACGCCACTCATGAGCTGCTCGAGGTCGGGATCATCTCGCCTGATCAGAAGCCATGCGACGGCCTGGGCGTCGGTGAGGTCGGCTACCTCATGACCGGCGTGAAGGATGTCCGGCAGTCCCGGGTCGGGGACACCATCACCAGCGAGCGCAAGGGCGCCACAGTGGCGCTGCCCGGCTACCGCACTCCCAAGCCGATGGTGTTCGCCGGGTTGTACCCGATGGACGGCTCGGATTACCCGGAGCTGCGTGATGCGCTGGACAAGCTGCGGCTCAACGATGCCGCACTGGTCTATGAACCGGAAACCTCGGCAGCGCTCGGATTCGGTTTCCGCTGTGGGTTCCTCGGCCTGCTGCACCTGGAGATCACCCGGGACCGCTTGCAGCGCGAGTTCGGTCTCGATCTCATCTCCACCGCGCCCAACGTGGTCTACCGGGTGGTACGCGACGACGACGCCGAGCAGACCGTCACCAACCCAGCGGACTGGCCGGATGGCCGGGTAGCCGAGGTGTACGAGCCGGTGGTCCGCTGTACCGTCATCGCGCCTTCAGAGTTCGTCGGCACGATCATGGAGCTGTGCCAGGGCCGGCGCGGCTCGCTGCTGGGGATGGACTACCTGTCGGAGTCGAGGGTGGAGCTGCGCTACACCCTGCCGATGGCCGAGATCGTGTTCGACTTCTTCGACGCGCTGAAGTCCCGCACTCGCGGCTATGCCTCGATGGACTATGAGGAGGCCGGCGAGCAGATCGCCGACCTGGTGAAGGTGGACATCCTGCTGCAGGGCGAGCCGGTGGACGCTTTCTCGGCGATCGTGCACCGCGAGGCCGCTTACGGCTACGGCACCTCAATGGCGACCAGGTTGCGCGAGCTCATCCCGCGCCAACAGTTCGAAGTCCCGATCCAGGCCGCGATCGGCTCCCGGATCATCGCCCGGGAGACCATCCGCGCCATCCGCAAGGACGTGCTGGCCAAGTGCTACGGCGGGGACCTCACCCGCAAGCGCAAACTGCTCGAGAAGCAGCAGGAGGGTAAGAAGCGGATGAAGACGATCGGCCGCGTCGAGGTCCCCCAGGAAGCCTTCGTAGCCGCCCTATCCCCCGACGCCTCGACGAAGCCAGGCAAGAAGTAGTCCTTCTTCTGCATCACTCCTGCTGACACGCAAAACAGCGGCCCGGTCAGCGGCCCGGCGGGAGCGCCCCCAGCGTCCTGTTCAGAGGCTCGGGGGTGACCGCGGGGTCCTCGTCGCTGGCCATCACGTCCGCGGCCGGCACCGTCGCAGCCTGCGCGTCAAACGCAGTCGACACAGATGCCACTAGTGCGGGCACGAGGTGGGAAGGACATAGCACGGCGGTCCATTAAGCGTGGGTACTGGAATAGCGCCGGCCACGCCAGCGCCAGAAAAAAGCAGCCCGGTGAATACGGCGGTGACTGCGAGAGACCGAATGATGACTCGTCGCATGATATCCCCTAGATTCATATCAGCCAATTGCCTCGGTCATCGAGTACCACCGACCTCGGTCAGACCACGCACCAGGTGCCTCGGACCACTCGGCTGAGGCACTGGAACCCGACACATGACGTGGTTGCAGCACCCGACAAAACGACTGTATACCCCATCTCCGCTCAAAGCTAGGGTTTTTTGCCCTGGCGAGGGTAGTGCGTCCCGTGTCCGATACCCTTCCGTGGGCGGACGATGGAAATGGGTGGGTGCCTCGCGACGATGCCGACCGCCTCGTGGTGCCCGGTGAGCCCGTCATGAAGTCTGGTCGCGATGATTGTTCGGCGCCCTGGACTGTCGCCTTTGAGCACGTGGAGCAGTCGTCTGTTCTGGCAGCGTCCTTGCAATTGCATGCCGTGGTTGTGGTGAGCGGTGGACGGAGGTGTCAGGTGCGCAGGTTGATTGATCGGTGTGCGGGGGTTGATGTGCGGCAGGCGCTGTCTCTTCACAGCTTGCCACCACCAACCGGTGGCCGCTCTCATCGATCAGCGACGCCGATACCCAGTGATCCGCCGACAACTCGATCATCTCCGGCGCCAGACTCAGCGACTACGGTGAGCACGATCGTACCTTCCCCGCCGGCGTTGGCGCGCTGGCTTGCTTGAGGGACCTCAGGATGATTGGGAGCGAGCGGCTGTCCTAGTTAGCAATCCTGCCGCGAGTGGCCTCAGTCAGACCCAGGTTCAACCGTTACCGACGACAGTAAACAAGATAAGGTTTCGCCAGATATTGCCACCTATCGGTGGGCCGTGCACACTGCGCTCGCTGCCGACTCCGATGCGCTATCTCCTGTGTACACCGCGGTTAGCGGCGATCTACGCATTGTGATGAAATGAGGGAATTCGCTGGGAAATCCGCTGCACTTCTTGCGCAAGACGCCGTTGCCCGGTTATGTCTTTAGGGGTGTCCTTGCCGGACGGTGCGGTGCCGCGGAGCCGGGGAGCCCACGCCGTGAGCCGGCGGAAGGCTTCAGCCAGCGGGCTAGGCGCGTTGCGCGCCCACCGGCTGCGTTCCGCGCTGACCATGTTCAGCCTCATCATCGGAATCTCGGCGGTGATTCTGCTGGTCGGGTGCGGCTATGGGGTGAAGAACTCGGTCGATGCGCGCGTCGAAACGATGGCCAATATCCTCGCCATCGTGCCGACGACCGCCGACGTCCCCGGGGGGCCACCCACCCGGAATCTGACCGACGCCGACGCCTCCGCGCTGGCGGACGCACCCGACGTCGCCACCGTCACCCCATCCATCAACAGCTCAGGAATGGTGATATCGACCGGAACCGTCAAGCTCCTCACGGGGACCACCATAGGTACCACGAATATCTGGGCTGCGACGAACAATCGGGTCCTCACGGCGGGGTCGTTTTTCGACCACACTCAGGCTCGCGAGGCCGCGAGGGTGGCAGTCGTGGGTCCTACCGTCGCGAGCACCCTGTTCGGTGATCCCGCGGCAGCGCTGAACCAAACAGTCCAGATCAACCATGTGCCTTTCCGGGTCATCGGTGTGATGGCCAGCTACGGCCAACAACTGGACAACACCGCTGTTGTGCCGCTGGACACCGACCGCCGCTACATCGTCGGCCACGGCCTGGGTACCGGCAACACACTCAACGAGATCACCGTGCAAGCCCCCCAACAGGCAGCAGTACCCGCCGCCATGGCCCAGGTCACCCACATCCTCGACGCCCGCCACCACATCACGGA
>JBOHFC010000270.1:0-4862 GCA_050701375.1 Pseudonocardiaceae bacterium | reverse complement strand
GGTGCATCGCTACGGCGCGCACCTGTTTCACACGTCGAACAAAAGGGTCTGGGACTACGTCAACCAGTTCACCGATTTCACCGGCTACCAGCACCGGGTGTTCACCAGCTACCAGGGCCGGGTCTATCCGATGCCGGTGAATCTGGGCACGATCTGTGAGTACTTCGGCAAGCACCTGACCCCGGACCAGGCCAGGGCACTGGTCGCCGAGCAGGCCGCCGAGATCCACGGCAAGGACGCCACCAATCTGGAGGAAAAGGCGATCTCGCTGATCGGCCGGCCGCTTTATGAGGCGTTCGTGCGGGGGTACACCGCCAAGCAGTGGCAGACCGATCCCACCGAGCTACCGCCGGGCATCATCTCCCGGCTACCGGTGCGCTACACGTTCAACAACCGGTACTTCAACGACACCTACGAGGGTCTGCCGGTCGACGGGTACACCGCGTGGCTGCACCGGATGGCCCAGCACCCGAACATCGAGGTCCGCCTGGACACCGACTGGTTCGACATGCACAGTGATGTTCCCACCGATGTGCCCGTCGTCTACACCGGACCGCTGGACGGCTATTTCGATCACGTCGAGGGTGAACTGGGCTGGCGCACCCTGGACTTCGAGCAGGAAGTGCTCGACACCGGTGACTTTCAAGGCACACCGGTGATGAACTACGCCGACCTGGATGTGCCCTACACCCGGATTCACGAGTTCCGGCACTTCCACCCCGAGCGGGATTATCGCACCGACAAAACGGTGATCTTCCGCGAGTACTCGCGGTTCGCGCAGCGCGGTGACGAACCCTATTACCCGATCAACACCGCGGCGGATCGGGCGAAGCTGGAACGCTACCGGGAGCTGGCCCGCAAGGAGACCGCTAACCGCAATGTGCTTTTCGGTGGCCGGCTCGGTACCTACAAATACCTGGACATGCATATGGCGATCGGTTCCGCGCTGTCGATGTACGATAATAAGATCGCCCCGTATTTCATCGAGAACCGGTCGCTGGACGATCCGTCGACGAGCCAGCAAGACGGTTGGTGACCTGCGGGTACGTCATGGAGGGGGTAGCCGACCCGTTACGGGTGGCTGCCGGGGGCTACCCTCTGGCGACGTCAACACCGTGCCCGTAGCACCGCGTCCGTCAGACCGCTAGGACTGGCCTGTCACTGTGGAAAACTGGGGAGTCCATGCCGACCAGCACCGTCCGGAGCCCGGAAGAATCGCTCACCAGCACACCCGTCGAGCCGTCGCCGACGCTGCTGCAGCGGGTGATCCTGCCCCGCCCGAGCGACCCGATGGCCGTCCGGGCGTTGTATGTCGAGGAGCAATCGGCTACTGCCCGGCGGGTGTGGCCACCGGCCGGCGCCACCGGAGCGCACGATCCGCGGGACGTCGACATCGAGGTCACCCTCGCCAACCCCAACGCTCGGCGGGTGCGAGCGCTGTCCCGCACGAGCGTGGCAGTCCCCGAGCAGACCGAGGTGTCCTTCGCGGCGTACTTCAACGCGTTCCCGGCCAGCTACTGGCGGCGCTGGACGGCGCTGCGCACCGTTCGGCTGCGCCTGGACGTCGAGGGCGCCGGGCGGATCGACATCTACCGGTCCAAGGCCGACGCCACGGCCATCCACACCCACGGCGAGCTGATCGAGGGGCACTGCCAGCTCGATATCGAGCTGGACCTCACCCCGTTCGAAGACGGCGGTTGGTACTGGTTCGACCTCAGCACCGAGGGCTCGGAGCTGATCGTGCATTCCGGCGGGTGGCACGCACCGACCGAGGCGCCCGGGCGGGCCGCGGTGACCATCGGGATGCCCACCTTCAACCGCCCCACCGACTGCGTGGCCACCTTGCGCGCGATCGGCTCCGACGAGCTGGTCCGCTCGATCGTGACCGCGGTGATCATCCCCGATCAGGGTGCCAACAAGGTTCGCGACCAGGACGGGTTCGCGCAGGCGCAGGCTGTGCTGGGCGACCGGCTGCGGATCATCGACCAGCCCAACATCGGCGGTTCCGGCGGTTACGCGCGGGTGATGTACGAGGCGCTGGAGACCACCGACTGCGAGCAGATCCTCTACATGGACGACGACATCGTCTTAGAGCCGGACTCGATCCTGCGCGCGGTGGCGTTCTCCCGGTTCGCGCGCCGGCCGATGCTCATCGGCGGCCAGATGTTGCAGGCTCAGGCCCGCTCCCGGCTGCACGCCTGGGGCGAGATCGTCGACCGGCAACGGATGCGGTGGAACAAGGCGCCCGGCACCGAATACGACCACGACTTCGCCCAGCACTCGCTGCGCCAGACCACCTGGATGCACCGGCGCACCGACGTCGACTACAACGCCTGGTGGATGTGCCTGATCCCACGCACCATCGCCGAGGACATCGGGCTTCCGCTGCCGCTGTTCATCAAGTGGGACGACGTCGAGTACGGGCTGCGCGCCCGCGCCGCGGGCTATCCCACCGCGACCGTGCCCGGCGTGGCGATCTGGCACATGTCGTTCGCCGACAAGGATGACGCCACCGATTGGCAGGCTTATTTCCACCTGCGCAACAGGCTGGTCGGCGCCGCGCTGCACGGCACCGAGCAGCGGCCCACGGCGATGCTCGCCGACAGCCTCAAACACGCCCTGAAGCATGCCCTGGCGATGGAGTACTCCACGCTGGCGCTGCAGGAGATGGCGATCCGGGACTTCATGGCCGGGCCGCAGGCGCTGTTCGACAAGCTGCCCACGGCGCTGGGTGAGGTCCGGGCCCGCTGCGCGGAGTTCCCCGACGGGCAGGTGCGGGACTCCCAAGAGCTGCCGCTACCGGCCGCCGGGCAGGTCGCGGTGCAGCGTCTGCTCAAACCGCCCACCAACCCGGTCACCATCGGGGCGACCCTGCTTAAACGCTTGGCGCACCAGCTGCGCCCGGT
This sequence comes from Pseudonocardiaceae bacterium, assembly GCA_050701375.1. Classification (GTDB taxonomy): domain Bacteria; phylum Actinomycetota; class Actinomycetes; order Mycobacteriales; family Pseudonocardiaceae. The sequence goes on along the minus strand of JBOHFC010000270.1, from coordinate 1,956 downwards.
CGATGCGCAGGCCCAGCGCCGCCCACAGCTGTCACTGTCCCGCGCCGACGCCCGCTGGTTCGTGCTCTCCGGGCTGGACGGGGTGACCGTCTCCACAGCCGACGGCCGCGGCGTCACCTACCGCAAGCGCGACCCTCAGGCGTTTCGCTCGATGCTCGCCCGCTCGGTGGCGCTGCACCGGGAACTCGCCCGGGAGTTCCCCCGGCTGCGCAAACGCTACCGCGATGCCGCGCCTGGGCTCACTGATCGGACCGGTTGGAAAAGGGTGTTCGACGCGTGATGCTGCAACGACTATCCAGTACCGACGATCAGGAGACTGCGGTGCTCGCTGCGGTACAGCGCAGGATCGCGGTGCCTCAGGTGGTGTCCGTCGCCCGCGGGATGTCGCATTTCGGCGAACACGCCCTGGGCTGGTTGGCGCTGGGTGCGCTGGGTGCGCTGATCGATCGACGGCGCCGGCGTGATTGGCTTGTCTCGATGGCCACGGTGGCCGCCGCGCATGGCACGTCCATCGCGGTGAAAAGGGTGGTGCGCCGGCACCGTCCGGTTGATCCATCCGTTGCGGTGCTGGCGAGCACGCCGAGCCAGCTGTCCTTCCCGTCCTCGCATGCGGCGTCGACCACTGCGGCGGCGATCCTCTACGGCGGCCTGCTACGCCGCCGGCTGAGCCCACTGTTGGTGCCCCCGATGCTGATCAGCCGACTGGTGCTCGGCGTGCACTACCCGAGCGACGTGCTGGTGGGCTCCGCGCTCGGCGCGGCCATCGGTGCCGGAATGCGACGGCGCCTTGTTGGCAGCCGCGCCGACAGCCCGAGAGGACAGCGATGACCACCACCGCGCCGCGTCAGGCGCTAACTCGGGCAGACAACGCGCTGTTCGGGCTGATCCGCACCATGCGGCCCCGGCAATGGGTGAAGAACGTCCTGGTGCTGGCCGCGCCGTTCGCCGGCGGCACCATCTTGCACCTGCCGGTGCTCGTCGCGGTCGGGATCGCGTTCATCGCGTTCTCGCTCGCCGCGTCCGGCGTCTACCTGGTCAACGACGTCCAGGACGTCGAGGCCGACCGTGCACACCCGACCAAACGCAACCGCCCGATCGCCGCTGGGGTGGTTCCACCTCGGCTTGCCCTGGGCGTCGCAGCGGCGTTGTTCGCCGCCGCGATCGGCGTGTCTTTCGCCGCGTCGACGGACCTGGTCCTGGTCACCGTGGTCTACATCGCCGTGCAGCTGTCCTACTGCCTGTGGCTCAAGCACCAGCCGGTGGTGGACATCTCCATCGTCGCGTCGGGTTTTCTGCTGCGGGCCATCGCGGGTGGGGCGGCTGCGGGGATCGCGCTGTCGCAGTGGTTCCTGCTCACCACCGCGTTCGGGTCGCTGTTCATGGTGGCCGGTAAGCGTTACGCCGAGATCCGGCTGGCCGAGCGCACCGGCGCGAAGATCCGCAAGTCGCTGGAGCGCTACACCGCGTCCTACCTGCGCTTCGTGTGGACCCTGTCGGCTACCGGCGTGATCATGACCTACGGTTCGTTGGCGTTTCAGCTCAGCCAGACCAACCACTCCCGCTGGCCGGTGATCTCCCTGGTGCCCTTCGTCATCGCCGTGCTGCGGTATGCCGTGGACGTCGACGGCGGCAACGGCGGCGAACCCGAAGAGATCGCCCTAGGCGACCGCACCCTCCAAGTCCTCGGCGCCCTCCTTGTTCTCACCCTCATCGCCGCCGTCTACTTCTAACGGGGCTCCGCCCCGGCCCGACGAGGCATGCCGTGGTCGGGTTTGGTCTGGCGGGCTCCGGTCGGGCGGGGTGAGACCGTGACCGGCACGCCGGTCCGGTGTATGAACCGCTTGGAGCGGTTGGTTGGCCTACTGGCCGCCCGTCCGGCCGGAGCCCATGATGACGGTAGCGCGCGCTGTCGCTGATGTCCTTGATGATCACACGGTGTTCGAGATCGAGTGCATC
>JBOHFC010000269.1:0-7945 GCA_050701375.1 Pseudonocardiaceae bacterium | reverse complement strand
TGCTCCTGGAGCTGCGCGAGCATGCGCGCGAACAGGGCTCCTGGGCGCTCGCCGACACGCTGCGCGATCGACTCACCGCCGCCGGGATCGAGGTGCGCGACACCCCGCAGGGTGCTGTTTGGCTGTTCGCTGGGGACCAGCGCGGCCCTGGGTCGAGATAACCCCTGGGTCGAGATAACCCCTGGGTCGAGCTAACACCCCGGGTAAAGGTAACGCAGGTGCACGGCGTGCAACACGTCACCACGGGATTGGCCGGTGGCCTCGGCGAGCTCGTCGAGCAGGATGCCGGACAGCGAGGACATGCCGAACATCATGTCGGCAAACCCGCGCCACGGATCCTGGGCACCGGCGGCATCGCCGAAGGCGCGGTTCATGGCCTGATGAAAGACGGCGGGGTCCGCTTCGGTCTCGGCGATGCTCCACGCGGTGAGCACCTCCAGCGCCGACGGCAACACCGTGTGCAGCAGCGCATCAGGACCATCAACGCTCACAGCAGCACCACCGACCGGGCGTGGGTGAACCGGCGGGCGACATCGGCCCAGTTCACCACGTTCCACCACGCCTCGACGTAGTCCGGCTTGACGTTGCGATATTGCAGGTAGAAGGCGTGCTCCCACATGTCGAGCAAGAGCAGCGGCACCATGCCGGGGGTCATGTTGCCCTGGTGGTCGTAGCACTGCTGGAGGACCAGACGCTGCCCCAGCGATTCCCAGGCCAGGATCGACCACCCGGATCCCTGCACGCCGAGCGAGTTGGCGGTGAAGTGCTTGCGGAAGGCGTCGAAGGACCAGAAGTGCTCATCGATCGCCGCGGCGAGCTCGCCGTCGGGCTTGTCGCCGCCGTCGGGAGACATGTTGGGCCAGAACACCGAGTGGTTGACGTGCCCGCCGAGGTTGAACGCCAGGTTCTTCTCCAGCATGTTCACCGTCGCCAGCGCCTCGTGCTCGCGCGCCTGGGCCAGCTGCTCCAGGGCGGTGTTGGCGCCCTTGACGTAGGTGGCATGGTGCTTGGAGTGATGTAGCTCCATGATCACCCCAGAGATGTGTGGCTCCAGAGCACCGTAGTCGTAGGGCAGCTTGGGCAAGGTGTAGTCAGCCATGCGTGACCTCCTTCAGCGGGCGTTCAGTGCGGAAGCGAACGGCTGTACCGTGACGCCGGCCGCGTCGAGCTCGCGGCGCAGCCGGGCCCACCCCAGCCCGGCCGCCTTGGCGATGCCCCGCAGGCTCGCCCCGGCGGAGTGAGCGTGGCGCAGGTAGCTGGCCAAGTCGTCGAAGCCGAGCTCGCGCAGGCGCCCGGCCAGCGCCTGATCGCGCTGGGCGGCCCGGGTCAGCCGGCCCGCGTCGAGTGCCGCGCGGCGCAGCCGGGCCAGCTCGGGGGGTGGGCTGGTGGCGTGCGCGGTGGCGGCCAGCCTGGCCAGCCGACCAGTCCGGGAGAGCTCCTGCCCGACCGCCAACCGGGCCCGCAACGCCGGTGAGCGCCGGTAAGCCTCGCTCTGGCGAGTGGCGATCGACCGCGAGAGCTCCGGGGCGACCAGTGGGCGACTCCGGCACAGCCCCATCGTTTCCCGGTAGGAATCGGCGGTGTGCCCGTGCGTTCGCAGGTGGCCGCCCAGCGAGACAAACCACCGCCCGCACAGGTGACAGCAGACCCGGCCCGTGTCGGATTCGACCACCAACTGGCCGTACGGGGCGTGCAGGCCGGTGCCGTCAGGCAGCGACCACAGGTGAGCATGGGTGCGCGCGCGCCGAGAGCGGCCCACCGGCGCCGTCGCGGTGTTTGTCATCGTCACACCTCTATTGCCATCAGATTGCAACTGCCACGTCATCTTGACGTGCCGCGGCCCCAGAACGCAACCCCCGATCGGTTCCCCGCCGGTAATTGATCGAACCTCTCTTGATGTACTTCGACCAGACCGGCGGCCCACCTGACGCGTCGCTTGCGGGGTGCGAAGCGGACCGCTACCGTCCGGCGAGAGCAACGGTGTGAGGAAGCCGGTGAGAATCCGGCGCGGTCGCGCCACTGTGATCGGGCGATGAAGCCCGGGAGCCAGACCTTCCGCCGTTGCCAAGCTCAGCCATGTCAGGGACGCGTCATCCCGAGGGAGTGCACGCATGAGAATGTCCATCGCGCAAGCGTCGTGTGCCAGCGAGGTGCGCTGTGCACATCCCTGATGGTTTCGTCTCTCCTGGGATCGCGATCGTCGGGGCCGCAGTGGCGGTTGCGGGGCTGGGGGTGTGCGTGCGCCGCGCGGGGCGCGACGTCACCGAGCGGCAGCTACCGCTGGCCGGGCTCGCCGCGGCGTTCTTCCTGGTCCTAGGCGCGCCGATCATTCCCCTTGCGGTGGGCACCGAGGGGCCCCTGCTCGGCGGCACCCTGGCCGTGGCGCTGCTCGGGCCGTGGCTCGGGCCACTGGTGATCACCGTGGTCACCGTGGTGCAAGCGTTGTTCCTGGGTGATGGCGGGCTGTCCACACTCGGGGTCAACGTGGTGAACCTGGCGCTGGTGCCGGCCGTGGTCGGCTACCCGGTGCTGCTCGGGCTGCGCAAGGTGCTGCCCCGGCGGCCTACCGCTACGGCGGTGGCCGCCGGGATCGCCGCCGCGGTGTCCGTGCTGGCCGCGGCCACGCTGTTCACCGCGGAGTACGCCCTTGGCGGCACTGCCGGGGTGCCGCTGCGCACCGTCGCGACGTCGACCATCGGGGTATACGCACTGGTCGCGGTGTTGGAGGGGCTGGTCACCGCGCTGGTCGTGCGGGGGTTGCTAGCGGTGCGCGCCGACCTCGTGCAGGTAGCCCATATCTAACGGGGAGTAGGGCGCAGCCGCTGGCGGGTATACCGGTGACATGGCCGGTAGCGCGTTCGTCCTCGGCGGTGGGGGTGTGCTGGGCGCGGCCGAGGCGGGAATGGCCCGAGCGTTGCTCGAGGCCGGCGTGGTTCCGGATCTCATCTGCGGCACCTCGATCGGGGCGATCAACGGGGCGGCTCTCGCTGCGGATCCCAGTCCAGATGGCGCCCAGAAGTTGGTGGCGACGTGGGAGGAACTCGCGGCCGACGGCGTGCTCGGCGGTTCGCTGTTGGGCCGACTGGTGGAGATCGTGCGCAGTGGCACATCCCTGCACGATGGCAAGGAGCTGCGCCGGCTGCTGCGCGAGCGCCTGCCGGTGCACAACTTCGAAGAACTCCAGGTTCCTTTCCACTGTGTGGCGGCGAGCATCGAAAGTGCCCGGGAGCAGTGGTTCACCTGCGGCGACCTGATCGAGGCCGTGCTCGCATCCTGCGCGCTGCCAGGTGTGTTCCCGCCCGTCCACATCGGCGGGGAGCACTTCTTCGACGGCGGCCTGGTCAACAGCATCCCGCTGGCGCGGGCCGTCCGGGCAGGCGCCGACACGGTGTGGGTACTGCACGTCGGTCGGGTCGAGGAGGCGCTGACGGTGCCCCGCTTCCCGTGGGAGGTGGGGTTCGTGGCCTTCGAAATAGCGCGGCGGCACCGGTTCCACGCCGACCTCAACGATGTTCCCGATGGCGTGACCGTCCACGTGCTGCCGACGGGCCTTCCGGACCGGCCGGCGTCGACATGGTCGAACCTGCGCTACCGCGACTGCGGGCGTATCGAGTGGGGCGCCCAACTGGCCTACGATGCCACCCGCGAATACTTGTCGGCGCTGACATGACCACGCTGCGCCGGGCGCTCACAGTTCCGGCGGTGGTCATGATCGAGGTCCTCCTCCTGATCACTGCGCCGCTGCTGCTCCTCGTCGCCGCGCTCGCGTCGGCCGGACGCCGCTCCACGCGGCCGTTACGCAGCGCGGCCCTGGTCCTGGCCTACGCCACCATCGAGCTGTCGACGCTGAATCGCCTGCGGCGCGGGGCGGACGACCCGAATGTGCTGCTCCGCGAGGTGTTGATGAAGGCGTATCGCACGACCCGGCGCATCCTCGACGTGCGGGTGGCTCTGGAGTCCGGGTCCGCTACAAGGCAGAAACTCGCGACGTCCAAGGGCCTGGTGATACTCGCGCGACACTGCGGTCCCGGCGACTCGCTGTTCATCGCCTGGCTGCTCGTGGTGCATTACCAGTTGCGGCTGCGCGTCGTGCTCAAGGCCGTGCTGCGACTGGAGCCCACCCTCGACCTCGCCGGCGATCATCTGCCGCTGTGCTTCATCGGGCCTAACCGGCGCCGGGCCCGCTCGCGGATCCATGCCCTCGCCGCCTCGATGTCCCCCGGCGATGCGCTGCTGCTGTTCCCCGAGGGCGGAAACTTCAGCCGGCCCCGGTGGCTGCACACGGTGGCGGAGCTGACCGACCGCACTGCGTATGACAAGGCCCGGCGCGCCCGAGGTCGCACCTACACCCTGCCCCCGCACCTCGGCGGCGTGCTGGCGGCATTGACCGGAGCCCCGACCGCCGACGTGCTCCTGCTCGCCCACTCCGGCTTCGCCCGGGACGGGCGCGACCGTCCCGGGTGGCGGCTGCCCGTGCACCGCACGCTGGTCATTCATACCGCTCTCGCGCCCTCTAGCAGCGTCCCGCGCGAACCTGCCGCGCTGTCGACGTGGCTGGACACCGCATGGTCGGAGGTCGATACCTGGGTGCACAGGCACGTCGAGCATCAAGGCCGCACCGATGGTCCTGCGACGTCGGGTGAAAGTACTATCATCGGGTATGCCCAAGGAGAAGATCACGCTCACGCTCGACGCTGGTCGCCTTGCGGAACTGCGTTCCCAAGTCGGTAGTCGCAGCGTGTCCGCGGCGGTTGACGCCGCATTAGTCGCCTACCTCGAGCACATGCGGCACGGGGCTGCGGTGGACGAGTGGCTCGCTGAGCTGGAACGTGACCATGGTCCGGTGCCCATCGAGACGCTGGAGTGGGCCGCCCGGTTGGTCGAGGACTGGGTGCAAACCCGCTCCGAAGGACGTCGCAAGCTGGTCGGCTGATGCTGTTGCTGGACAGCGAGGCGCTGTCGGCTATAGCGCAGGGGCCAGCGTCTCGTCGTGATCAGGTCCGGGCACTGATCGTCGAGATGCGCCGGCGGGATCTGCCGATCGCAACGGTGGCAGCCGTGCTCGCCGAGGTGGTGCGTGGCCGCCCGGCAGACGCCGGGGTGTTCGCTGGCCTGCGCCGTGAGCGGGTAATGGTGTATCCGGTGGACACCCGAGTGGGCGTGCGGGCCGGGCAAATTGTGCTGACCGCGCAACCGGGGTAGTTCTTGCGAGCGTTCACCCCATGAGCACGGGCCGGCTGGGATCATCAAGCCAGACCGACTGGCTGTCAGGCCCTACCGACATACCGAACCGGTCGTGGCTGGGACGGCCTTCGCTCACCCACCACTGGTAGGCAAGTTCGACCTCGTCCCACAAGCGTCGCGGTCCCCACTGCTTGATCACCCGCAGCCGGCTGCCGGAGAAGGCGTCCGCATCCTCGACCTGCCCGTCAACCGCCGTCCCCGTGAACTGATCGAGATCGATCACGAGCCACCTTCGTGGGCGGCGAACTGATGCCCGCCGGGACCGTCCCGTCCTGCCGGGCGGTCCGCGAAGTCGCCTGGGGTATGGCCGAAGAGTTCACCTCGTGGTGGGCAGCGCACCCGCAATATCATCGAGCGCACCACCACGTCGCCTGAAACTTAAGAGGACCCGTTTGAGCCGTTCCGCGCGCCGACCCGACGAATTGTCCACCGCCCTTCGCCGGTTGCGGTCAGACGCTGACCTGTCGGGCATGGAGGCCGCGCGGCGCACGGGGTACTCCCAACCCAAGATCTCGCGCTTCGAGACCGCCCGGCAGGTCCCCACTACGGAGGAGGTTCGCGTTCTGTGCCGTGTGTACGGTGCCGCGCCCGAGGTGCACGACCGGCTGCTGGAGCTCGCCACTGACCTCACCGGCGGCACCATCCGCGCCCGGGCGGTGCTCTCCCATGGAGCCCGGTACATGCAGCAGCGCGTCGGCAGGATCGAGCAGTCCTCCGAGCTGGTCCGCAGCTTCACTCCCACCCTGGTGGATGGCCTGTTGCAGACCCCGGACTACGTGCGGGCCATGGGCTCTCACCGGCTGGCCGGTGATGAACTGAGGTCCTTCGTTGACTCCCGCGCGGCCCGGCAGCAGATCCTGGACACCGACCGTCAGTTCCAGAAGATCATCACAGAGGGGGCGCTGCGCTGGCACGTCGGCTCCCCACAGATCATGGCCGCCCAGTTGGAGCACCTCATCAAAGCCACCCACCGGAGCAACCTGCGCCTCGGCATCATTCCCTGGACCACGCCGGTGTACTCCCCCGCGCTGCATTGCTTCACCATCTTCGACAACCGGGCGGTGATCGTGGGCACCGAAACCGCGACCGCCATCATCACCGACCCGGCCGATATCGCCGACTACGACCGGCGACACACCTTCTATGCCCAGTACGCCGTCGTCGGCGACCCAGTCCGCGCACTCCTCGCCAGGCTCGCCGGCGAATACCGCGCCATGACATGACTGCCCCGCTGTGCATCGCAGGCCCATTCCTCGAATGGACGCCGTTATTCCCGGATTCGGACCAGGCCGGGTGTTGCGTGGAGGGGATTGCGGCGTGGTGGCCCGCCGAGCCAGGGCGGTGGATGGAATTGCGGGATACCGCCGGTAATGTCGATCCGCCAGTGGGAATGGTGGACCTGCCGATGCGGGCGTGATTCACCCGGCTCTGGTGGCCTCGATGAGGGTCGTGTCACCGGTGGTGACCGTACGTGACGGCCTGCCCCACGCGGCGCGGTAGACCGCGTCGGCAAGCCCCACCACCGACCCGTCCGGCTCGGTCACCGCCTCCGGTGTGGTCTGCGGGAACTGGCCAGACACGAGGCGGACCGTCCAGGCCCGTCCGGCGTCCGCGGCGTGGTAGAGCACCGTTCCGCTGAACTGGGAGTTCGCCCACCCGCCGCTGTTGCGCTGGATCCACCAGGTGAGCACCTCGTCGATCCCGTCGGCGGCGAGATCGGGGTCGACCGGCGCCTCGATGCCCGCCGCAGCCTGCGCGTCGAGCCGGTGCACAGTGATCTCGTGCGCCTGCCTGCGGAACCAGAACGCCGCGGTGCGCGGCGCGATCGGGGCGAAGTTCCACGCCGGGGTAGCCGGATCGGTGGACGCCAGCAGGTCGAGCATGGTGGCCAGCCGGTCGTCGAACCCGGCGAGTGCGGCGTCCAACTCAGCGGGTGCCGCCTCGCCCCTGGCCGGTGGGGTGTGCGGATCGGCGGCCCGCACCGTCGCGATGACCATGTCGAAGACCTGGCACAGGTGCTGGACCAGCCGCAACGCGGTCCAGCCCGGACAGGTGGGAACGGCTGCGTCAGCGCCTGCGGCCACTACGGCGGCGCGCAGCAGGCCTGCCTCTTCGCTGATTCTCGACTGGTATTCCGCGAACTCCATGGCCGACCAGCTTAGACCTGGTCTCAAAACCTGGTGTGTCGCTACATGATCTTCAATCGCTGATCATCGATCGTCGTCGGTTGTGGCGAGGACGAAGCAGCAGCGCCTGGTCGGGGACCGGCTCTGGGAGTTGATCGAGCCGTTGATCCCGCCCCGCCCGGCGGCTCGGCGACCAGGTGGGCGACCACGGATCCTCGGGGAGCGGACACCCCGTCACTAAAAGTTGGCGGAACCGCGGTGATCCGCTGTGGGACTATTGTCACGTGGACTGCACGCAGTGTAGGGAAGCCGTCTCGGCCCGGCTCGACGGCGAGGAGACCGCGGCAGAACGGGACACGGTCGACGCGCACTTGGCGAGCTGTGCTGCGTGCCGTTGGTTCGGCGACGAGGCGGCGCGGGTCACCAAGCTCGCTCGCGCCGCCGCCGGGACGACCCAGGACGCCACCGCAGAGCCGGTGTTCACCATCGACGGGCTGGCCACCGTCCGGCAGGTCCTGACCGAGCTCGACCGTGTCTCGACCACCTGCGCCACCGCGATGATGGCCTACCACACC
>JBOHFC010000268.1:0-9778 GCA_050701375.1 Pseudonocardiaceae bacterium | reverse complement strand
CGCGCCCTGTGCGCGCTCGCCCTGGGCTGCCCGCTGCTCGTCGCGGCGACGCTGCTGATCACCGCCGACCCCAGACCCACTCTCTGTGCCAGCGCGAGCGGTGTCCTGCTGGTACTCATCCGACTCGCGCTTCGCCGCCGGCAAACGCCCAGTAAACAGACGGTCGAAACTTCGCGAAAGAACTAAGACCGCAACGAGCTGGACGCCCTGGAGCACGCCGTGGCGCATTGGACGCTGACCCGGGAGTACTTGCCGGCCGAGCGGACCGGCGGATCAGGTGCCGGCCCCGAGCGCGGCGAAGTCGGCGTTGGCCTGTTCGATGGCGTCAGGGTACGCCTGCCGCTTGTCGTGTCCGGCGAGCGCCCGGTAGATGCTGGCCAGGCTCGGGGTGTGGCCTTTGCGTTTGCCGGTGGGGATGATCAGGTCCGGGCGGATCGACTCGACGGACTCGCCGCGGGCGCGGCGTCGGACCACGGTGTGCAGCATGTCGTCGGTGATGACCGGCGGTCGTCCGCCGTGGTGTCCTTTGCGGGCGGCGGCGTTGAGTCCTTCGAGGGTGGCCTCGCGGATGTTCTCGCGTTCGGTTTCGGCCATCGCGGCGAAGAACGCGAACAACACGCGGCCGGTGCCGGTGGGGTCGTAGATGCCGGTCAGCGGCCCGGCGAGCATCTCCAGGGCGATGCCGTGCGCGGTGAGGTGATCGGCCAGCGCGGTCAGCTCGGCGGAGTCGCGGCCCAAGCGCTTCATCTCATAGACGGTGAGGATGACCCGGCAGTGCGGGGCGTGGGCCTTGATCTGGCGGCAGGCTTCCAGCGCGGCCTCGAACTTCGGGCGGACCCGCACGCGGGTAGAGACCTTCTCGGCGAAAATCTTGTCGCGCGGGATGCCGTGGGCGGCCAGCGCGTCGAGTTGGGATTGCAGTTCCTGGGTGAGGTGCGAGCAGCGGGCGTAGCCGACGCGGATGTCGGCGGTGGGTGTGTCGGCGGGGATCGGCGCCGGCGGTGGGGTACCCGGCCGCCATGGCTGGCCCGGACCGCGGTCGGCCGGGGTCGGCACGCGCAGCAGCTTCGCCAAGCGAGGAACCTTGGTGAACCGGCCGGTGTGGTAGGTCCCGGCGACCGCGCCGGAGCGGGACCGGCACGGCGAGCCCGGCTCGACCAGACACCGCGGGCACGGGTGTTGCTCGACGTCGTCGGCATCGGACGTGACGGTGGGTTCCGGGTCGCTACTCACCGCAGAACCCTCTCACAAACATCTCTCAGGACATACTTGCGGTCAGGTTTGTGTGAGAACGAGTTCTGAGAGGAAACCCGGGCCTCCGAGCCGCCCGTGACAGCTCGCCGGGCGACCTCGGGAAGTCGTTGCACAATGGACCGTTTGCGAGAGTCGGTCCTCCGAAGTGTCGTCGCCTATCGCAGTCACAGCTTGTAATCTGCCGGTTACCGTGAGGGCGCAATGGGTAGAGGGTGGGGGCCTGGATGGTGGATCGCCGTGCACTGTGGGTCACCTCTACCGGCCGAATCGACACTGCCGCGCTTCTCCCGACTGATCCTCGGCTGGCGGTGCTCGGGTTGATCGCCTACGGCTCGTCCACCACCCTGACGGCGCCCGAGCTCCTGAAGGTCATCGAACTGACGCCACGAACGCGAGGCGGAACTGCGCGCCCCACGCACGGAAACCGGCACAATCAGGCCGGCGTGTACGAAAACCACGAATCTGGGCGCGGTGGTACTCGACGGTGCGACCTTCCCAGTCATACAGGCCCAGATCCGTCGCGGGCACCTTGACCAGCCCGGCGACGTAGGCGACCACCTCGTCCGGGAGTTCGCCGCGCCCACGGGGGAACCGGCCGTGCAGAGCATGAAACCTCAGCAACAACGCGAAGGCCAACCGCGTCGGACCCCGCTTGCCGGCAACCTGGTCGAGTTCCTCCCCGACCAGGGTCCAGTGTTCGATCAGCTCGTCATCGTCAAGTCGACGTCCCACCAGGGACTCTCCTTCGCTGGGGGAAGCCCTCCGTGCGGGGCGTCGAGAGGAGATCCTAGGAAAGTGCCGAGTTCGACCAGAGGCGGGCACTTCGACCTCTAAAACCAGGCCAAAGTCGCCTAGAACACCTGTCCACCAGGACAACAACCCATAGATTACCGATGCCAATCACGTAGACGGCACTTTCATGCAGGCTGTGCGCGTTGACCACCCAGCGCCCCAGCAGGGGTACCCAGAGGCGACTAGCGTGATCAGCGTGCCGACAGCCCTGACTAGTACGCGCCGGCTGGGCCGGTGGGTGGCGGTGGTGGTCCTGGCTCTGGGTCTGGTGGCCATGCACCATCTCGTTGACCCCCACGCCACGGGGCTGTCCGGTGGTCCCGGCGGCATGACGATGCCAGCCACCCCGCTCGGCGAGTGCTGCGGCCCCACTCAGCCCGCCGCGGGCCCAGCGCAGCCCGACCCCGACGCCGTGCCGATGCTGCATTTGTGTCTTGCGGTCCTCACCGGGCTGGTGCTGTTGGCCGGGTGGGGCCTGGCCCGGTGCTCACCCCACTGCCCCGGGCGAGCCCGGGCGCCCGGGGCTGCGGTGGGTGAGCAGTCGATGTGGCAACGCGCCCCGCCGACACCCTGCGCCTGTCCCGACTCGGTGTCCTTCGACTGTGACCGGCCCGGGCATAGCGTCCCGACGACGCGATGCCCTCGACCCGCCCGTCACTGCGTTCTCACCCGTGCCCGCAGCACGGGACTCAGCGAAGGAGACCGATCAAACATGCGAATCAACAGCGCCACCGCGGTCCTGGCCGCGGCGGCCGTCACCGGAGGCTTACTCGCCGGCTGCGGCACCACCAGCACCAGCCCCGCTGGCGCACCACCGGCGGCCAGCAGCACCACCGGCACCGGCCAGCAGCAGCACAACCAGGCCGACATCACCTTCCTGCAGGGCATGATCCCGCATCACGCCCAAGCCATCGCGATGGCCCAGTTGGCTCCCACCAAGGCGGCCTCCCCCCAGGTCAAGGACCTCGCCGACCGGATTCAGGCCGAGCAAGGCCCGGAGATCGCGCAGATGAGTGGCCTGCTCAGAAGCTGGGGCGCCCCGGTGCCGGCCACTACCGAGGGCATGACTGGGATGCAGCCCGGGCACGCTGGGATGCCGGGGATGATGAGCGATCAGCAGATGCAGCAGCTCACCGCCACCAGCGGCGCCGCGTTTGACCGGATGTTCCTGCAGATGATGATCGCCCACCACCAAGGCGCGGTGACGATGTCGCAGACCGAGCTGACCCGGGGCAGCAACCCCGCCGCCCGCCACCTGGCCCAACAGATCATCACCGGGCAGCAAGCCGAGATCAGCCAGATGCAGACCCTGCTCCAGCAGAGGTAACCGGCACGATCAGCGGGTGGGCCACCGCAGCACCAGTCCCGGACCACCCGCGCCGGCTTGACGGGCGCGGACGGCCGCCACGTCCTGTGCTGGTTCTATCGCAAACCGGGAACGTTTCGGCGGGGGCGCCGGCTACGCCAAAGATCCCGTCTGCGGTATGCCGGTCGAGGATGCGGCAGGCACCCGAGCACGGATGCCTGCCGCGGTGGATTGGTCCCAGCGCCCCGACCGCGACAGGGCCGGCGTCGATGGCAGCGGTCCGGGACCCGCGGTCGCAGGTCCGGTACGTGGGATGACTGTTGATCCCACCGCGGCCGCGACCGCTGAGAGCAGCGGGTCGACGTGATCTGCACCGACATCCCGCACCGAGACCCGCGCTCCTAGGCTGTCCGAGGTGGCGGCGCTGGCCTTGAGTCTGGGACTGGTCTACCTGCTGGTCGTGTTCGTCGTGCAACCAGTCCTGCTCCGCCGCCGTACCGGCCGCTCGGTGTGGCTGGCCAGCCTGGGCGCCACCCGCTGGGAACAGGCAGCTAACCTGCTGTTCGACGTCGCCGCCGGCCAAGGTGCTTCGAACCTGGACGTGGGAACTGGCCGGCCCGGGCGCCAGCACCGCGGCGCAGCTGCGGGCCCAACGAGCGGCCGCGTGAGCCGCTGGACCGTTGACGCCGTGGTGGGCCCCGCGTCGGATCAGCCGACGTGCACCGTGATGGCTGCGGCGTGCACCGTGCCACTGGTTTGGAATTGGATGAACAGTCGCCAGTCGCCAGTCGCCGGGTGTGGGGAACTGGGCGTGGAAGACCAGGGTCGGTCCGCCGTGGTTGCTTAGAGCAGCACGTCGTAGTGGTAGTTGTAGTTGACCAGATCGCGGGTCTTGGGTTCGGTGTCCGACCACGGATCAAGGACCGCGTCGGTTCCGGTCAGGGTCGGGTTCAGTCCCGGGTTGTGCCCTCGCCAGGACTCCCAGATGCGGTCGACGTTGGCGTGGTGCAGCCAGAACAACGGATCAGCCGGTGCGGTGCCCAGGTCCTGCATCGGGCCGCCCACCCAGACGTGGACGGTGTTGTGCAGGTTGATCTCCAGGTCGGACTCGAAGGTGGTGAAGTCGGTGTCAGTCAGGGTGGCGTTGACGTCGTCGGAGCTGGGCAGGTTCGGGGCCTGCGGGTCGCCGCTGGTGCGGAACACCGTGATCGGGTTGCCGTTGGGGCCCATCACGGTCGGGGTGTAGCCCGCTAACCAGGCCGGCACCTCAGCGTCACTGGTCCAGTCCCAGTACGGGACCCCCAGACCCGGCCGCAGGGCCTGCAGGTGCTGTTCGAAGACGTACAGGAACACCCGGTGCCAGGGCAAGAACCGCTGCGCACCAACCGGGCCCATCGAGCCGTGCATCATGTGCGACATGTCCGCGTGGATGCTCACGCAGTCGCTGAGGAAACCACTGTTGATCAGCTGGCTGTAGGCGGTGATAAAGCCCTGCTGGTCAGTGTTGCTCAGCTCGGCCTCGCTGACCCGGGTCGTCGGCGCCGGTCGTGCCCCGATCGCTGCCGCTGCCTTGGCCTGCGGCAGGTGGGTCTGAAACAGCCGCTGCCGGAAGTTGTGCACGAGGTGATCGACGTGGACCAGGTCGGGCTGGTGTTGTTGGATGGTCACAGTTCACTCCTCATGTGTTGGGCCAACTACAGACGATCCACACCCCTGCGGGGCTTCATCTCAAGAGACACCAGACCGACCAGCTGATACGCAGTTGGGCCATCGGTGGACGCAGGGGCCGACTGACCAGTCGATGGCATGCCGACGCCGGCGTGGGTGACTACCTGCCGACCGAGTAGCTGCGATGGAGTACGTGATGGAGTAGGTGTTGATGGCCTTGACGGCTTAGGGGAAGGTCACCTTCTGCACCCGACTGGTACTCAGCGGGCCACCTCGGGCCCCCCGCCACCGTGTCGAGGTGGCCCACCGGTGGTCAGTTCCAGTGCCGAGGACAGGCGGCTGATTTGTTCGACGCCGACGCGGGTAGTCGAGGTGATAGTCGTTTCATAGAGTCCTGGGGGTGCGGTCATGCGAGGTGTTTGTCGCCCGGCGGGCGGTGATCAGCGTGGCCGGCCGGTTTATGCCCGTACGGCCGGGATAGCGCTGGCGGCGGCGATGGTGGTGGTGGTCGTCGCTGGCTGCAGCAGCGGTTCCTCCGCTGCCAGCCCGTCGACGCAATCGTCAGACGTCACCAGCCAGTACGGCACGGAGTACGAGAACACCGGCACCGGACCGATGACCGCCCCGACCATTCCCGTAACACCGAGTGTCCCCACCGACAGGGGCGCCGAGCAGGGCAACACTCGCACCTTCACGCTCACCGCGTCGCAGTTCAGCCAGCAGATCGCGAACTTCCCCCTCAAAACCGCCACCGTGTGGGGCTACAACGGCTCCACCCCCGGGCCGACGTTGATCGCCTACCAGGGCGAACAGCTCAAGATCGTGGTGACCAACCAGCTGCCCGAGCCGACCACCGTGCATTTCCACGGGCTGCACGCACCCAACACCGCCGACGGGGTGGCCGGGATCAGCCAACCCGACCCCATCGCACCCGGGCAGACCTACACCTACACTCTCACCCCCGGCCACGTCGGTACGTTCGCCTACCACTCCCACTTCGACGGCGCGGTGCAAGAACTCCGCGGCCTCGACGGCGCGCTGATCGTCCTACCAACCCAGGAACACCAGTCGGTCCACGTCGATGAGGACGTGATGATGACGCTGCAACAGTTCGACCCGCCCGGCGAAGATGGACTGGTCAAGCCCTTCGGAGAAAGCGGGCAGTTCCCGTTCTCCATCATCAACGGCAAGACCGGCGACGCCTCCGGTGGCCCGATCACCATCCACCGAGGCGACCGGGTCCGCATCCGGGTCTACAACGCCTCGAACCTGTCTCACTCGATGCACCTGCACGGTCACGACGAGGTCCTGGTCGCCAAGAACGGACACGCCGTCACCCCCACCCGCGAGACCACCGACACCGTCGGTCCCGGCGACTTCGCGATGATCGAGTTCACCGCGGACAACCCCGGGAACTGGATCTTCCACTGCCACTTCCCGCACCACACCGCGAACGCGATGACCGCCGGCTACAACGGCGCCCCCGTCGGAATGACCCGCATCTTCCACTACGCCGACTACACCCCAGTCCCAACCCAATACTTCAGCTCAGCGCACTACAAGTCCCCCACCACCGGAAACTAACGAACCGACCACTCTTGGGCTGGTCCCGCCGGTGGTCCCGCCGGAGTCAGCGCACCGACCCCCGGTCCCGCAGTCGCTGCCGGTCTGCCCCGCTGCCGCCAGTGATGATCAACCCGATCAACGTCCGCGACGTGGCGAAGCCGCAGACTGGACAGATCACTCCCGCGCCCAAGCCAGATGGCACCTGGTGACAGCTACCTCCACGACACGTCTGCCGTGAGTTCAGCCTTACTGAAGGTTGTTCGCCTGGAACCTACGGCGTTAGTGCTGTTTGGCTCCAGCATCTACGTGGGTTCGGCGGAAGCGGAAGCGTGGTGAGGGCGGACGGTCACTGCTCGGCGTCGGCTTGTTCGAGCTGGTCGTCGAGGAGGCTCTGGGCGAGGGCCGCGTATCTGCTCGCGGCGGAGTGGGACAGGTTGAAGACCAGGGCGAGGTGCAGCGGGTCCGCTCCGACGCTCAGGGCCTCATGCAGTACTCGGTCACCGCGGATGTGCTCGAGGTAAACCCCACGTCGCAGCAGGTGTCGTTTGAGGTAGTCGGTGCTGACGGGCCCGGCGCCCAGGGCGGTTCGCGCAGTGATCAGAACGTGCCGGTTGGGGGTGTGCGGCCAGCTGGCGCGGCGTTGTTTGAGCCAGGCGAGCAACGCCTGGTGGGTCAGCTCTCCGAGTCGTCGCGGGTGTCGGGCGATGGTGATGCGCCGGTTGGGCAGGTCGAGGTCGTCGAGTGTGAGGTGCCGGATGGCTGTGGCTCGGGCGGCGTGGACGGCGGCCAGGGCAACGACCAGCCGTTGCAGTGGTGTGGCCGCGACCTGTTCGGCGGCGCGGATCTCGGCGCTGGTCAGGGGCAGCAGGCTGCGTTCGATGTGGGGACTCTTGAGGCGGGTGGTGGGGTTGGTGAAGATCAGCCCGCGCTTCTTGGCGAAGCGGAACAGGGAGCGCAGCGCGGCGATCGCGGTGCGCCGCGGCCACCCGCGCAGCGGGTCCAATGCGGCGGTGACATCGGCTGCGGTGATCTCGCGGAGATGCGCGCGGGTCAGTGCCCAGCTCTCCAGCAGCGGCCTGACGGCTCCGAAGTAGGTGTAGAGATTGGAGTGCGACCGAGGCCGGCTACGGGCGTCGCCGTCGAGTAGCACGAGCAGCCAGGCCCGGACATCGCCGGTGAAGCCGGCGGGCAGCCCACCGGTGCGCCGATCGATCCAGGAGCGAATCGCCACGGTGGTGTCATCGTCTAGCAACTCGAGGTCGGCGAGCACTTCGGCGACCCGAGGGCGGGACGCGCGCCGGGGCATTCGGGCGCGTACCTCGGTCAGCATGACTTGTTCACCGGCCGGGTGGTCGACCAGCAGCGTCGCCAGGCCGTCCATCGCACACCTGATGGTGGAAGACGACCACCCGTGGGCCTGGCCGAGTTCTTCCGCGCGGGCGGCGGCCGCGCGGAGCATCAGGTTGTCCGAGTGCAACGCTGGGTGCTGCCAGCGTTGCGGCGGCGGGGTTCCGGTGCATCGCCGGTCGAGATAGGCCCGCTGTCGGCAGGCGTTGGTGCAGTAGAGCCGATCTCGCCGGCTGCCGTCGGGCACGGGTTTGCCGCAGTGGGTGCAGGTCACCGAGGCGGCAAGGACCTGCCGGTGCGAGGCTGCGGCGTGACCGCTGGCGTCTGTCCGACCGCGGTGCTCTCCTCGTCGGTTGCTGGGCTTGGCACCTTCTGCGGCTCGGGCAGCAGCAGTTCCTCGACACCGCAGCCCAGCACCGTGCAGATGACGTCCAGCTCGTCGAGCCGGACGGTGTTCGGGTGCCCGGACCACAGGCCCGACATCTTCCCTGCGCTGATCACCATGCCGCGTTCGGCGAGCATCCGCTGCAGCTCGCTGGCTTTCCAGATGCCGCGGTTGGCGGCGGCCAGCCGGAGATTCCACTTCATCGGGCCAGTCCCTTCCATCGGTCGGTGGCGCGTTGCTGCCCAGAAACCCAGGCGTCCTCGACATGGGTGCCATGAACGTGGATGTACCGGGCCGTTGTGCCAGTCCAGGAATGTCCGAGTAATGCCTGGATAGCGAAAAGGTTCATGCCGCCGTGGTAGAGCTGGGAGGCGCAGTAGTGCCGTAAGACGTGCGGGGTGAGCCTCCCGGCCCAGCCAGGCAAATGCGCGGCGGTGGCTTCGGCCAGCGACCGACGGAACACATCGGCGGTGGCCCGCGAACTGGAGCAGTCGGTGTTCTTGCGCTCCGAGGGGAACAGCGCAGCGCTGGGCCTGGTGTGATCAAGATCGAACTGGCCCCACACATCGGTGATGAACCAGCGCAGGTTTCGGTCCGCGCCGTTGATCAGCGGCACCAGCCGCGGCTTGGGGCCCTTGCGGCGCGAGCCCTTGCCGTGCCGGACGTTGAGCTTGCCGAACCGGCCCAGCTCCCAGCGCACGTCGTCCAAGTCGAGCATCCGGGCCTCGTTGATCCGCAGCCCGACGTCGGAGGCCAGCCGGGCGACGGCGTAGTTGCGCGCAGCCGGGCCGAACTTGCGGCAGGTGCCCAGCTCCGCTCGCCACCCGGAGAACAGCGCCTCGATCTCGAGCTCGGTTGGTGGCACCCGCAGTTGTGGATCCACCGAGGCCCTTGGCCGGTTCATCTCATCCAGCGGGCATTCGACAACGCGACCGGTGAGGTTGTGCAGCTCGACGGTGTGGCGCAGCGCCAGGAACTCGAAAAACACCGCCAGCGCGCCCGCCCGACCGGTCCGCGTTGCCGGCTTGGCGTCGCGGAGGATCTTGCCGAAGTAGGCGTCAGCGTCGGTGGGCTGCATCTCCCACAACGGCCGGTCGAACCAGTCCCGGATCAACTCCAAGTGGTTGGTGTCGTTGCGGATGGTGCTGTCAGCCAACCCAGCCGAGGCGCGGGCCAGCACGAACCCGGCCAGCAGATCCGTCTCGAAGTCCGCGAGCTCCTCGTCCGTCGTCAGCGCCCGCTGCTCCCGCAGATCACGCACCACAGCCAGCGCCAACCCACACCACCTGACTTCACCCAGAATGAACGAAACCTCGTCACCTAGACGAACGACTCACTCCAGTAGAAGTTTGGTCACAACAGCTTCAGATCACCCAAACGAGCCCCCGGGGCCTGGTCCAGGCGTGATCGGCCTAGCCGGCAGCAGCTGACGAACTCGGGAACTCGGCGACTGTTGCTTA
>JBOHFC010000267.1:0-2157 GCA_050701375.1 Pseudonocardiaceae bacterium | reverse complement strand
CCGTGTTGGACGAAATCATCCTGCTGGAGCGAAACAATCTTCTGCTGCAGGGTGCGGATCAGCTCGAGACCCGTGCGGTCACCGACATGCGCCAGCCGCGGGTACTCATGCCCACCGAAGTTGCGTTGGCTGATCTTTCCGTCCTTGGTGCGGTCGAACAATGCACCGTAGGTCTCCAGTTCCCATACCCGCTGCGGCGCTTCCTTCGCATGCAACTCGGCCATCCGCCAGTTGTTGAGGAACTTTCCCCCCCGCATGGTGTCGCGAAAATGGACCTGCCAGCTGTCCCGCGGGTTCGCGTTGCCCATCGATGCCGCGATGCCTCCCTCGGCCATCACGGTGTGGGCCTTGCCGAACAAGGATTTGCAGACAACGGCGGTGCGCTTGCCCAACTCGCGGGCCTCGATTGCGGCGCGCAGTCCGGCGCCGCCCGCGCCGATCACCACGACGTCGTAGTCGTGCCGCTCGATCTCGGTCATAGGTACCGGTTCCCTCGTTCGGTTGACAGGCACAGGTTGACAAGCACAGTCAGTTGAACAATCGCAAGTCGGCTATCCAACCCGCGGAGACAGCCATGATGTAGAAATCCGTGAGCATCACGCTGATCAGCGACGTCCAGGCGAATTGCATGTGGCGTCCGTTGAGCTTGGACAGTTTCGTCCAGAGCCAGTACCGCATAGGGTGCTGGGAGAAGTGCTTGAGCCGGCCTCCGAAGATGTGCCGACACGCGTGACACGACAGCGAGTACAGCCACAGCATGGTGACGTTGACCAGCAGGATCAGCGAGCCCAGACCCACTCCGAAACCACCCGACGCGGGGTGAAACGCCAGTACCGCATCATAGGTATTGATCAGCAGCAACAGGCTGGCGAGATAAAAGAAGTACCGATGCAGGTTCTGTAGAATCAGCGGGAAACGGGTTTCCCCGGTGTACTTCTTCGCCGGCTCGGTCACCGCACACCCCGGCGGCGACTGAAGAAACGCGCGGTAGCCAGCCTTGCGATAATAGTAACAACTGGCTCGGAAGCCGGCGAGAATCGGGAAGATCAGAATCGGCAGCGGCAGTGCCAGGGGAAACGCCGGCAGAAAAGTTCCTAAATGCGACGAGCCCGGCGCGCACGAAACGCTCAGGCACGGCGAGTACAACGGAGTGAGATAGCGATATTCGCCAACCCAGTAGTCAGCCCGCATGAACAACCGGACCGTCGTGTAGATGATGAACGCCCCCAGCACGATGGCAGTCACCAAGGGTGACACCCACCATCGATCGGTGCGCAAGGTCCGGGCGGAGATCGCTACCCGACCGGGCGGTGCCTGACCAGGTTGGGCAACCCTCGATGGCGGGGGCGATGAGGTGGTAGTCATGACGTCGATTCAGGGTCGGGGGCACAGGCCAGCGTGATCAGTTCAGCCTGCGGCGGCAACCGCCGTCCGGCAGATCGCCGCTGGCCAGCGGCCCACGCAGCGATAACTCACAGTAAGCCGAGTTCATGGCACACGTCCAAGATATGGTGGCGCTGGTCTCGATAGCGATAGGCTATGGCCGTGCAGCTCCAGCAACTGGTGTACTTCCTGGCCGTCGCTCGGACCCGCCACTTCACCCGGGCCGCCGAGCTCACGCACGTCGCCCAGCCGTCGCTGAGCAAACAAATTCACTCCTTAGAGCGCGAACTGGGCAGCGAACTGTTCCATCGGGCCCGCGGCAACGTGACTCTCACGCCAGCCGGAGAGGTACTCGTCCCCTTCGCCAGGCGGATCCTGGCTGACGTCGAGACTGCCCGGTTGCAAGTACACGAGCTTGCCGAGCTTCGCCAGGGACGACTTCGACTGGGTGCCACCCCAAGCCTGTGCACTGGGCCGCTAGCCCATGCTCTCGCCTGCTTCCGCCTCCGCTACCCCGGCATCCAACTCGTCATCGACGAGAGCGGCTCTCGAGATCTCGTGCGGCAGCTCGCCGAAGGGGCCATCGACCTAGCGATGATCACCTCGCCGGTGCAGCGAGGAGATCCCACCCTGGATACGGTCCCGATCCTTCGCGAGCAACTCACCGTCGCAGTGCCGCGCGACCTCGACCTCGACCTCGAGTCGTTTCGGATCGAGGACCTCAAGGATCGCCCGCTGGTGATGTTCAGGGAAGGCTACGACCTCAGGTCGATG
>JBOHFC010000266.1:0-57036 GCA_050701375.1 Pseudonocardiaceae bacterium | reverse complement strand
TCTCCCGCGACGAGGCGGTGGAGGCCATCGCCGTGCGGGGCGGCCGGGCAGCAGGGTCGGTATCGCGCAAGACCGCGTTCGTGGTCGTCGGCGACGCGCCCGGCTCGAAGTACGACAAGGCCGTGACGCTCAAAGTGCCGGTGCTCGACGAGACCGGGTTCCGGGTACTCCTGCGCGACGGACCCGACGCCGCCCGAGCGGTGGCAGCATCACCGACATGAGCTGCTCGTCCGTTACGCGGAGGTGATCGGGCATGCTGGCACAGGGCATGGTCGTCGGGCATGTGGCCGTCGATGCCGCGGCGGCGGAGCTGGGAGTGTCGCGGCGCCAGGTGTATCTGTTGCGGGCACTAAGCCTGGATCCAGGCTTGGTTGGCCTGTGACGAGGATTGGTACAGGAGCCTGAAGGGGCCGGGCGCGAGTCAGCATCATTGGACCGGCGGCGGGAGAGTGGGGCGAGCATGCGCGCGGTAGTGATCGGATGCGGTATCGGCGGCGCGACTGCCGCGCTCGCGCTTGCCGAGATCGGGGTATCAGTGGAGGTCTACGAAGCTGCGGCGCGGTCCGTGGACCGCGCCGGCTGGGTCACCCTCGGTCCCGCCGCGATGACCGGGCTCGATCGGGTCGGTGTCGCGGACGACGTCTGGGCGGCCGGCTTCCCCGTGGTGAGCGTCCGCGCTGTCGACACCGCCACGGGCGGCGTAACCGATTTTCCCCGTTACGAAGCCACCCATCGCTTCCCGAGTACTCATGTGTGGCGTTGCGAGCTGCTGGGCATCCTGCGGGAGCGGCTCGATGCGGCGGGCGTCACGTGTCACTACGGCAGCACCGCAACTATTGGGGATCTTGATGCCGACTTGATCGTGGGGGCTGACGGAGCCCGATCTGCGACCCGGCGATCGATCGGTAACCTCGCCGAACCCACCTACACCGGGCAGATCATTCGCTACGGGCACCATCCACGCCCCGCACCGCACTTACCGACCGGCGTGCTGCACTTTTGGCGCCACTCCGAGGGTGTTGCCGGTTACGTCGGAGACCTCCGGGATGGCTCGTTCTGGTTCACTCGTCACAACAGCGGCGCCCCGACCGACGTGATCGACCAGGAGACCGCGATCGCTGCGCTACGGGACACGCCCGTCCAAGCCGTGCTCGACACCTCCTGGGTGAGCCGCCCGATCGCGCTGTACGACCTCGTGCCGAAAGGCGCGTGGCACCTCGGCCACACGGTCGTGATCGGCGATGCCGCCCACGCCCTCTCCCCGGCGGCCGGCCGAGGCGCAACCTCAGCGATCGAAGACGCGATCATCTTGGCCAGACACCTCCGCGAGTGTGCCTGCGGCGTTCCTGCGGCCCTCGAATCTTTCACCGCCAGTCGGTGTCCGATTGCCAATGCGATGTATCGCCCCACCCCCGGCCAGCGCCCTGTCTCCGTCACGGCCGACGAACTCGATCTGACGGGGACAGGTTCGGTGTCGGCCCCTGATCCCACAGAGCACGACGAACCCACAGAGCACAAGGAGCACACTGGCCGGTGAGAAAACTTGTCCCCGGGGATGGTCAGGAGCACGGTGGCGGCGAGGATCCTGGGTACGGTAAGTGGCCTTGCCGTGATGTCGTCGCGGGGTGAGCGGCGAGACCGTTCCGGTCGCCGAGATCCCGGTCGGGGAGTGGGCAGCAGACGACCTGCAGCGATCAGCGGCTTCACGGGGACACTCCTTGGGGAAGGGGAAGCCTCGCTGACTGGTGAGTTGCAGTTTACCCCTATGCTGCGACCAGTTTGTAATTATATTATACGGGTGGTACGGATCTCGGGAGGCCGTGTTGTACGAACGTATGCTCCGACGGCGGAGCAACAGGTTGCTTCGGGAGTTGGGCATCCGTCCGCCGCTGGATGTGCCGGAGCTGTGCCGCCGATTGGCCGTCTCCCGTGGGCGGCCGATCTATCTGCGGCCGTGGCCGTTGATCGTTCCTGGGCCGTTCGGGTTGTGGATCGGACGCAGCAACGAAGATCACATCTTCTACCAGCAGGAGACCACTCCTGTTCATCAAGCTCACATCATCCTGCACGAAGTGGGCCATGTGATCGCGGATCATCCCTCGGATGAGACCGATCTTGACGTGATGAGTGACGAAGGTGTACCGATTCGCGCCTACCGACGGACCTGCTATGAGGAAGCGTACGAACGGGAAGCCGAACTAGTCGCCACGATTATTTTGGAATGGGTAAACACGCTCAATATCCTGGATACCCAACCCGCTACCCAGCCCGCCCTGGTTGCCGAAATCGCGATGTCGTTAGGCCGCCATCAGAGCGTGAGGTAACCATCCTTCCCGCTCTTGAGGTCATCGGCCTCGCGCTATGGTGTGGTGCCGCCAATCGGGCGTGGCATCTGTGGCGTGATCCGGGGGATCTTCCGCTCGCTGCTCTGACTGCCGGGCTTATTGCCTTCGCTGTGGGCTGGACAGTGGGCTTGCCGACCCCGATCCGGTATACCATCGACGGGTTGGTTTATGGGCTTCCCAAACTGGTCACCGACGTCATGGTCATGGTGACTACGCTTTCTCTATTGGCTTTTTTTGCCTACGGGGTACGCCGGGATGACGCCGTGGGCTACGTCCGTCGCCAAGCCCTCGTGCTAGCCAGCGCGGTGTCGATGGTCGCCGCCGCTTGGGCACTGGCACCCCCGATGGTGCGTTTCGCCCCCAACGCGTTGACCACTATCCACGATGGGCACGCTTTTTTCATCGAATTCGTGAGCGGCTTCTATAATTGCTACGCGTTTGCCGTCTCGTTGGTGTGGTCGCTGCGGTATGCGCGCGACGCGCACGGCGCGCTGCGGCGCGGTCTGCATATCCTCACCGTGGGCTTGGTCGGGTTCCTCATCCTCGACGGCACGGGGCTGGTGATCCGGGTCGTCGGCTGGTGGGCGCCGCTCGGTGCCCCTGTCCTGGGATACCTGCTCAAGGTATATCTCGGTGGATTGATTGTGGGGACGCTGGGTTTTCTTGCTGGCTTGTCTTACCCCGCCTTGGCCGCGACATGTGTCGCGATCCCGGTGTGGTGGCGGCGCTGGGCCACTTACCGGGCGCTGGCTCCGCTGTGGACCGAACTCAACCACGCCTTCCCCACCCTGGAGCTGTCCCGGAACTCAGGGTGGCGAGATGGGCTGCGACCGTGGCGCGTCCGTCGACGCGTCTACCGTCGCGTGATCGAGATCCGGGACGGGCTGGTATGGCTCGGACCTTACTACTCGCCCATCGATGCCAGGAACGAGTCGGCAGCAGCAGCAGCGGCGCGGGTCGCGACCGCGCTTCGCGCGAAGGTCGCAGGCCACGCGGCGGTTACCGCATCGCCACCGTACCCGATCCCCGCACCTCCACTGCTCAGTTTTGAAGAGGATGCGGCATGGCTGGTCGGGCTGTCCCGCGCGATTGTTCCGCTGCTCGCACGCTAGCGATCGACATCGACGCCACCTTGGTCACGGCGTATTCGGTCACGGCGTCCGCCGCTGCCACCTATAACCGTTGACTGAACAACGGAGGTATCCGCGCAGGTCGCGGGCGTACTGGCCGTATGGTTGTGGTGCGCATCACCGACATCGACGGGTCACCGCATCAGCGCGTTCGCCACCAACACCCGCCACCGGCGGCTCCGGCACCCAACTATCCGAACTCGAATTACGACAATGACGCCGAGCCCGCGCCGAGAACCGGATCCGGTGCGCCAAAGACAGCGGCCTGACCAACCTCCCGCTACGACCTGTCACACCCCCCACAACACCATCACCACCGAACCGGCTGATCACGACCGAAACAAGATCCGAATCCGCGACACGAAACGTCGAGGTTAGGACCGCGTGGGCGGCGTGTCCAGCGCGTCGATGATACGTAAGAGCTGCTGGCGGGCGGTGGGATCCATGTCGCCGGCGCGGGAGGCAATGACTCGTACATCGGCGTCATCCAGTTTCCTGCGTAATTCCTGCGCTTCGCGGGTTTCCTCCTCGGGTAGCAGGCGGGATGCGGTGATCGAGGTCATGCCCTCAGGGCGGTGGTCGTTGAAGAACTTCGCAATGGCGTGGAGCATCCCCAGCGTCGGGTTGGTGTTGGTCCCGCCGCGGAGCGTGGCGAGGTAGACCCGGGACAGGTGCGTGTCGTGGGAGTGGTCCGCGGTGATCGCGTCGGCCACGTACGGGGTGGAGTATTCCCGGCGGCGGCCATGGGCATCGACGTAGGTCACGGTCGCGAACAGCTCGTTGAGCCGCTCCGCCAAGGACGTGCGGGACGAAGATCGGGCATCGTCGCAGGCCACGCGCACACTCCTTCGTCATCGCGCTCAGCGCGGGTGCTCTCGCAATCGTAACGTGTAGCTAAGGATACCATCGCGCGGCTCTTGACCGCTACTGTAGCGACTTGGTTAACTATAAATTACTTGCGGACACACCATCGTGGATACGACGATGAGGATGAGGAGTCCTGTCAAGCCCGCTGACTCGACACTCTGGCGATGGGGACGCCCCTGGAGGTGGTGACTTGAGCGGACCAGATACCGACGCGGCACTCCGTCTGCCGCGTCAACACGTGGGCTGGCCTCAGTCGGGAGATCCCCGCGTCAGCGCCTTCCCAACACTGGTGTCCGCGGTGGCGGCGATGTCCACCGGTGAGGCACGCTGGACTGAGTTGGGCGAGTTCCTGCTCACCTACCAGCTCCAGCTGATCCGCGCGAAGGTGGGCTCGTCCGATGACTTCCACCCCGAGGACGGCTTGGGCCAAGGCGTCGCTGCCCTGGCGAATCTGTCGTTGACGTCTCACCAGGCGCTGGAAAACGGCATCGTGCAGCCGCCGCGTGAGCAAACTCTCGGTGATGTCGTCCGCGCACTTGTCCTGAAACTGGCCGCAGCCACCAAGCTGTACCTGCTGGCCCGCCGGCATGGTGTTTGGTGTGCTGGTGCCGAGCCGGTTCCGGGCATGAATCTCTCCACCACGGCTGCTCCAGCACCGCGGAGCCGAAGCTGTGGCGCGTAGACGCGACCCACATTATATCAAGCAAGCCTACGCACTAAAGGCAATACAAACAATACACGGGGGTGGGACATGGCAGCCGTTGGTGATGCGGACATCGCTTACTGGTTGAAGGAACTTCACGAACTTATTTCGCCGAATTTCACCAGGGCCGAGCCCCGGCAGCGGGCGTGGAATTACATGTGTGGGCTCGCCGAGCAGACCGCGCCCGGGGGGCGCCGGAACATCGCATCTTATGCGAATGAACGCCGGGCGGACGGTGCGCAACGCCTGCTGACGATGGCGCAATGGGATGAGAACGAGGTCCGCAGGAACCTCCTTGAAGTGGTTAAAAGATACTTCGGTCTGGCAAACGGCGGGCTGTACATGACAGAGGGGACTTTCGCCAAGAAGGGTTCGGATGCGGTCGCCGTCGATCGGCAGTTCAGCGTCGACAATCGTCGGCTGGAGAACTGTCAGATCGCTTTGCTGATGTTCTACTCGACACCTGGTGGCGCGCTCGTCCTGATCGACGCCGAGCCCTATCTCCCCTCGAGCTGGCTGGGGGATGCTAATCGGCGGCGTAAGGCGTCGATTCCGTCCGACCTCGGTTATCGTACCAAGTCGCAGATCGTGATCGGTATGATCAAACGTGCGATGGACGCGGGCCTGGAACCGCGTATGTCGTCGTTCTCACTGCTGTGCTCGGACAAGATCACCCTCCGGAGAACCCTGCAGGAAAGGGGCATTCCGTATCTGATCCCGCTCACTTTGGGCGAGTTCGAGAGTCTCAGCGGGATGGAGACCAAAGATCCGAGGTTGGACGTCATGACCTTGACCGGACGGACACCGCGGAGCTACTACCACGGCCGTCCGCAGCTGGTGGAACAATACGCGGCGCACTCGCCGTCCGGCCGTTGCTCCTCGCATTCGGCGTACTACTGTGCGGGTACCCGCCGGCTCATCTCGAACGGCGAGCTGAGCCAGCTGATCATCGAACTGAAACGCATGGAGGCGCGCTGGCGAGCCATACGGTTGGAGATCAGGCTAGACCGTTATGAGGTCCGCAGCTGGCGCGGCTGGCATCGGCATATGACTCTTGCCATGGCCGTGCAGACTGCCATGGAGCTGGCCAGACAGGTGCCAGGCAGGTGCGGCTGAAACGCCAAGCGCTGTGACCCCACCGGCGGATCCCTCACTTCTGTGGCTTAGTCATCTTCTATGCGCGCGCGGTCCAGCAGCAGCAGCAAATCCTCGTGCAGCTCGATCCACACGTCGTGATAGGAGCCGGAAAGCGGCTGGACCAAGGCGGATGTCTCGCCGTCTAGGAACCGCTGGTAAGCCGCCTCGAACCGGGCACAATACCGATCAAACCGGGGGATAGAGCTGGCGAACTGGCCCAGCAGTTCCCGGTTGCGGTCGTGAATCCTCGCGAACTCGCCGGTGACCTCCACGGCGGCCGTGGCGTCCCCGCCGGCTAGCTGCCAGCGCGTGCACAGTTCCTTGAACTCAGCGTTGAGTTTCAGGAAGGGACCGTCGTAAGCGGTGGCAGCGTCGGTGATGGCGAGCCCGGCACGTTCCTCCGCCAGCAGCCTGATGACCTCTTCGTTCCCCTGCGCGGTCAGCATCCAACCACCACGCCGGCCGCTGCGGTGATTCACCAAGCCGTTCTCGGTGCCGCGGTCCAGGATCTCCTGCGTGGCCGACTCATCTATCCCGCTGGCCGCGGCGATGTCGGCGGTGCCGGCCCGCCCCTTTAGCCGGAGACTGCGCAGCACTTCCCTGGTCGTGATCATAATTTCCTACTCCTGGTCGTGGGCAAACGGGCCGTGGCATATTTCCATCGCAGCAGCCGGGCCAACTCGGGGAGCTGCGCTGACTGTTTCTCGGCGGCTTCGTCCGGCACCGCACCGTCGTAGATGACGCCGTGGGTCCCGTCGATGGTGACCACCCGGCCGGTTACCGCGGCGACGGCGCCATCGTCACAGCCGACCACACACGGCACGCCGATCTGCCGGGCTACCACCGCAGCATGCGAGGTGCTGCCACCGCGTTCGGTGATCACGCCGGCCGCGGCGAGGAAGCCGTGGATGTCACGCGGGCTGGTACTCGGCCGCGCCAGGATCACCTGTTGACCCGCTTCGACCAGCCGGTCCGCCTTGTCCGCGTCGTCGACCACCAGCCCAGAACACCAGCCGGGCACCACCCCGGTGCCCCGCGCGAGTATGCGGCCGGTGGCCTCGACCAGCTCACCCACCTCGGTGAGCTTGCGCAGCGTGTCGTCGTCCACTCGGCGCACCGCGTCCGTGATCCCGATCAGTTTCTCGTCGACCAGAGCGACGGCCCAGCGGACGGCCGCGACAGGGGTGCGGGTGGAGCACCTTGACTGCAGGAGGTACAGCCGGCCGGACTCCACAGTGAATTCGATCTCCACCGGATGCCGCTCGCAGGTTTCCAGCCGCCGGCCGGCGGCGAGGAGTTCACGGTGTACCCCCGGCATAGTCGCGCCGAGCATGCCCAGGTCGAGTGGGCTCTGCTCGCCAGAGACCAGGCTTTCGCCCTGCGCCTGCGGCAGCCACTCTCCATAAGGCTCGTTGGCGCCGGTCACCGGATTGCGGGTGATGTACACGCCGGTGCCGGATTCGTCGTCGCGATTGCCGAACACCATAGCCTGCACGGTGACCGCGGTGCCAAGCTCCACGGAAATGCCATTGGCCCGGCGGTAGGCCTCAGCGCGCCGGTTTTGCCAGTAGTCTATGATCCGCGCTATGGCCCAGCGCAACTGGGCCATCGCTTCGGCGCCGGCGTCGGTCCCGCGCTCGGCGTTCAGCACGGCGAACGGTGCGTCGGCGAACGACTGCCGGATCCCGGAGGCCAGTTCGTAGAGCCAGCCAGTGCCCGACTCAGTCGGCTCGCCGAGACCAAGCCAGGTCAAGGCAGGCTGGTTCAGCCCAACGTTGAGCAGGGTGTCCATCATGCCGGGCATGCTCACCGGGGCACCGGACCGTACCGAGACCAGCAACGGCGGGACGCCACCGAACCGTTGGCCGGTCTTGTCCTCCAAGGCGCCGAGCGCCTCCAGCACCTCGGACCACAGCGCGTCGGAGAGTCGTCGACCGTCGTCCTGGTATCGGCGGCAGGCCGCGGTGGTGAGCGTAAAGGCGGGCGGCACCGGGATTCCGAGTCTGGCCATCCGGACCAGGCCACTTCCCTTGCCGCCCAGTAGTTCCCGGTCCGCTTCGAGCGCGCTGTCCAGAGCTACCACCAGCGGCCGGTTCGAGCCTGTTACGGACACTTCGGGGTGCAGCGGATTGCCTGCCGCCATGGGGCTCGATCGGCCAGCCGAAGCCAGGTGTTCTTCAGCACGGGGCGCCCGTGGCAGCCGGCGGAAATCGCGTAGGTCCGTGCCGCGCCGGTGGTGTGCGCCGAGAATGTCACCTCGCTGCCCGGCAGGACCGGCCGGGTGAATCGGGTGCGCAGGTATCGCACTCGCTCGTCGGGATCGTGCAGCAGCTGTCCGCTCAGTGCCGCGAAACCAGTAGCGAGCGTGCACATTCCATGCACGATGCGCGAGGGATGGCCCGCCGTGCGGGCGATTTCGTCGTCGAGGTGCAGCGGATTGTGATCGTCGGCGGCGTCGGCGTAGCGTTGGGGTGCGTTTTCGTCGAGCAGCCGGGATTCTGTGCACACCGGCTCGGCACGGCTGAGCACCCTGGCGCGACGGCGGTCGGGTGGGCAGTTGCTACTGCCCTGGATCACTAGCGTGCATTCCATGGAAACCAGTGCCCGTCCGGCCTCGTCGGCGACAACGGTGCGGATCAGGGCGGCGTCACCGAAGCCGAAACTGATCATGGCCTTGACCCAACCTTTGACGTGTACCTGCGTACCGAGCCGTAGGTCGTCCACGAACAGCATGCGTTGCTCGGCATGCAGGACGAGTTGATCGGCGGTCTCCAGTTGGGGGTCCTGGTACACCGAGCGCCACACTCCGGCGATCAGCCGGACTGCGTACATTGGCGGCGCGAAACCCCGGTCGATTGAACGCGCGGGGTCGTCGCCGGTCGCCTCGGCATAGGCGGCGGCGTCTCTCTCGGCCACTTCCTGCGCGGGCAGGAAGTATTTCTTGCCGATCAGTGACGCGCGTGTGGACAACTGCTGTTCCCCAACGTCTCCGGTGCCGTTGATTCGGCGCCGACGATACCCCGGTTTTCGCGCGTACCGGCCGGACAAGTGCGGGTCTGGCCACTTAACCCGCTTTTCCTGCGGCGCTCCGCGCGTCGGTGTCGATCACGAACACCATCGCCTCCATCACCCGGTGCAATGAGTCGGTCCCGGGCCCGGTACTCCTCCGGCAGCGCGGCATGGCCGGGGTATCTGCGGTTGTGGGCGCGCGGTGCGGGATGCGGTTGTGGCTGCGGCGGTCGTGGTGGTTGGCTCGGTGTGACGTAAATGTGAATTCTACAAGACCGGTAGGGAGCGGCGGCCGATGACACTGGATCGCGGGCAGATTTTCGAGCGGCTGCGAGTACAGATGGCGAAACATCTGGAAATCGACGCCGATACGATCGAGTTGGATTCATTGCTGGTGGATGACTTGGATGCGGACTCGCTGGACTTACTGGAGCTTATCCTTTCACTGAAGGGCGAATTCGGAATTTCGGTGAATGACGGTGAAGTCAAGCAGCTACTGACCGAGCTTGCGCGGTTCCTGCCGGAGAAGGTCAGTTCGGACGGTGTGCTGTCGGATTCCCAATTGGCCGAGGTGAGTCGGCGGCTTTCGGTAGGCAACGTGGTGGACTTCATCGCGGAACGGACGGTGGCCGATGTCTGACGGCGTCTGGATCACCGGCCTCGGGGTGGTCAGCCCCGGCGGCTGGACCGTCGAAGATACTTGGCGATGCGTGGCCGACGGCAGTTCTCGCGTGCGCAAGCTAGAACGGTTTCCCACCTACTCGTCGTCCAGTCGGGTCGCCGGGATGGTGCCCGGCCGGGAAGGTCCGCTACCGGACTACTCGCTGTCGCTCGAATACGGGCTGCACGCGGTTCGTGCCGCACTGAACAACGCCGAGCTCCCCGCTGGGGAAGCCGGTAGTGTCGATGTCTCGCTGGTGGCCAACCACGGTGAGAACCGGCTGCCGCGCGGCGGTGACACCGGCAAGCTGATCGGCATCCGGGATATTGCCGAGCAGGTCGCCGAAGTGGCCGGCACCGGCCGATACAGTGCCCCGTATGGCGCCTGCGCCGGGAGCGCACAGGCGATCGGCGTCGGCATGCGGCTGATCCAGACCGGGCAGGTGGAGGTGGTGCTCGCCGGCGGCTGTGACGCGTTGATCGTGCCGTTCGAGTACATGTCCTTTTCCAGCCTATACGTGATGAGCACCCGGGAGTGCCCACCGGAGGAGGCATCCTGTCCCTTCGACGCCCACCGGGACGGGTTCGTGCTCGCTGAGGGTGCGGCCTTCCTGGTGCTGGAATCCAGACGGCACGCCGAGGCGCGCGGCGCCGATCCGCTGGCGGTAGCCGAGGGTTTCGGACTACGGCAAAACGCCTATCACATGTTCGCTCCGCCGCCGGACGGCCTCGGCCTGGAGTACGCCATGCGCGGCGCGCTGGACGACGCCCGCCTGGACGCGACCGACGTCGACTGGATCAACGCGCACGGCACCAGTACCAAGGACAACGACTCGTCGGAGACGCTGGCGATCCGGACGGTGCTCGGTGCGGCGGCCGACGACGTGCCGGTGAGTTCGACGAAAAGCCAGCTCGGGCACACCATGGGCGCCTGCGGTGCCATCGAAGCCGCTTTGTCGGTGCAGGCGCTACGGAATTCGGTGGTGCCACCGACGTCCAATCTGAAGCACCCCGATCCGTTGTGCGACCTGGACTATGTGGCGTCGGGCTCCCGCGAAAAAGAGCTGCACCACGTGCTCAGCAATAGTTTCGGTTTCGGCGGGCACAGCGCGTCTCTAATATTCGGGCGGGTGGCATGAGTATCGACAATATGATGATCGCCGCCAGCTATTCGACCATCGAGCATGACGAGCAGGATCTGCGGGCGCTGGCCAAGGAGTTCGCTCCCCGCAAGGTGCTACGTTTCCTCGACGGCGCTTCACTGGCACCGTTCGTCGCCGCTGCGACCGCCTACCGCCGGAATCCGTGCTGCGATCCGGCGGATGTCGCGCTGTACACGGTGAGCGGCTGGGACGGCGCGCAGCCGGATCCGCCGTTCACCCCGAACGGGTCTGCCGAGGACGACGCCCGGCTTGGCCGGCATATCTTGGAGGACGCCAACCCCACCGGCTGGCTCCGGATGCTGGCCAATAACGCGCTCTGCCAGGTGTCCATTGTGGAGGGATTCCGCGGTCCGAACGTGCATCTGGTCGGTGATGCGCAAGCGTTGTGGCAGGCACTGGTCACCGCGGGCGCGGACCTGGCGAGCGGCGCCGCGAAGCTCGCGCTGGTGGTCGCCTACGATCCGCCGGAGGATGAGCAGCGCAACCCTTCCCGACGGACCAGCAGCCGGGCCGCCGCACTGGCGCTCACCACGGGCGCGGAACCGGACGTGCTGCCCGCGATAATCGCGACCGCCGACGTGGCCGGACAGGCTGGAAAGACCGCACTCACCGCGTTGGAGGAATGTCTGGCCAAATTTGGCGGCGACCCGCCGACCCTGGCCGCCGGTGGTGCCCGGTGAGAGCCAGGCAGATCGAGCCGCCGCTAGTGCTTCCGCGTACCGAGGTGATTGCCGGGATCGCCGAGTCCTGCGGCCATTTCGTGCGCCTGCTACGTTCACTGGGCGACGCCGAGTGGACCACACCGAGCCGGTGCACGGGCTGGCAGGTGAGGGACGTGTGCGGTCACGTCGCCGGGTTGTTCAGCGATGTCGCGGTGGGCCGGATGGAGGGCCAGGGGCTGCCCGAGGTCACCGCCGGGCAGGCCACCGACCGCCGGGGCCGGCCGCCGGGGAAGGTGGCGAAGGAACTTGAGCGTGCCGGCCGGTTGTGCGGGACATTGCTGGACGGGTTCACCGACGAGGCGTGGCTCGGCAGGGCGCCCGGCGGATTCCCCGGCCCGCTCCGCCGGGCCGTGCTCGTACTTTGGTATGAACTGTACGTACACGGCGACGATGTGCTCAGCGCGATCGGTCGCGAACCAGACCGGGGCGGCGGGCTGCGAGCGAGTGTGGTGCATGTGGCCGAGACGCTGGGCCTGTGGGGCTGGGGGCCGGCGACACTGGCACTGGACGGGATCGAGACACTCGATATCCGGGGCGGCGGTGACCTGGTCGATGGCGATCCGCGGGATTTCCTGCTAGCGGCCACCGGTCGTATGAACCCAGCGCCACTGGGATTGGACGACCGGGTTAATATCTACCGGGTGGTGTCCGCCTGATCCGCCGGTCCGTAGCCGAATCGACCGGTCAACGCTATTGACGACAGGGCCAGAATTACTTTAATGGCACTGATCCAGCCACAGAAAGGTGAAGCGGAAATGGCTTACGGTGAGGCCAAGATAGTTGTTCATCGACCGTCCAAAGAAATCCTTGATTTCGTCATGGACCTGCGTGAATATCGCAAGGTTGACGAGAAACTCGGCAAAATTCACTCGATCAAAGACGCCGAGGACGGCGAAGGTGTGCTCCTGCACTTCTCCCCTAAGGTGCTTGGCCTGCCCGGCCCCAGTACTACCCAGCGCGTGGTGCGGAAGGGTAACCGCATCGACATTTCCGGCGTGCCCGCCTGGACCGACGCACTGATGACGTTCACCGGGTTCTTCTCCTGCGAAGAGACCGAGGACGGTACCCTGGTCACTCGAGCGCTGAACTTCGACTTCAGGAAGCCTTTCGCCTGGCTGTTCGACCCTCTGTTCACCCGTTGGCTCGACAAGGCTGTCCCTGAAGAACTGGCCAATGCCAAGGAGTACCTGGAAGCCGGCAAACACGGGTAGTAACGCGCCGTGAAGCCAGGTAACCGACCAGGCCGACGAATACCGGCGGAGGCCTTGGGCGTGGGGGAATGGCCAAAGCGGTGGGAGGCGAGCTGCCGGGAGTTGCTCGAGTTCGAGGGTGCGGGGCTGCCGTCGCAGGTGTGGGTCTGGACCGCGGAAGTCGGCGTCAGCCGGGAAAAGGTCGGCGAGCTGCTGGAGTTGCTCGACGGCAGGGAAAAGGACAAGGCTCTTCGGTATCGCGACGGCAAACGAGAGTCCTACGTGCTGGCGCACGCGCTGCGGCGGTCGCTGCTGGCAGCCTGTCTCGGCGCGGATCCGCGTGAGCTGACCTTCTCGGCGGACAGTACGGGTTATCCGAGTCCGATCGCGGACGGGAATGACCAGTGGTTTCACAGTCTCAGTCATTCCGGGCGCTACACCGCCGTCGCTGCGGCGGCAAACCGCCGACTCGGGGTGGACATCGAGCGTCCGCGAGCGATCCACCATGCCGACGAGCTCGCTGCGATGGTGCTGCCGTCGGGAGCGAACCGGGCTGACGCGAACATTCTGGCTGCCTGGGTGCGCTGGGAAGCGCTGACCAAGGCGACCGGAGAAGGCCTCGCCCGCCCCCTGCATCCACTTCCGGACCGGCTGACCGCGTCGGGCCGCTTGTGGCGGGTGCACTCACTGCCCCATCCCAGTGCGCATTTGGCGGTCGTGCTCACCGCCTGAGCGGTCCCGTTTATCCATCAAACCGGGCGGACACACTACGCGGACATACTACGTCAGGTTCGGTGCGAATTTCTTGATCGTGTGGTTGGTGCCTGGTTATCGAGGCTCACGTTTCGTGACTCGGCCGTCACGTAATGCTGGGCGTACATTCGTATGTGCGGTTGTGGGTCGCCGGTGGATGCGTTCGGTTGTGGGCCCGGCGAGGCTGCTGGTTAAATCGGCTCCGTAAATGTGGTTGCGCTGAACCAACAAGGGGGCGGTAGTGGCGTTGGGTCGAGGGTTGCTGGGGGATCACTGGAATGTGAATTCACCGGATTTGCTAAAGCTTATTCTTCCATTGGAGGGTGAAGTCGGTATTTCGGTGAGTGACGGGGTGGTTGCCGGTGTCTGACGGTGTCTGGATCACCGGCGTCGGGGTGGTGAGCCCCGCCGGCTGGACCGCCGAAGACACCTGGCAGCGCGTGGTCGACGGCATCCCATGCGGTCGACCGATCGAGCGGTTCCCGCTGTACGAAGCCCCCGCCAAGTTCGGCGCCCCGGTGCCCGGCTACGAGCACGAGGCGCCGGCCGACACCTCACTGGCAATCAAGTTCGGCGAATCGGCGCTGGCTGAGGCGCTGGCCGACGCCGGACTGACCCCACATACCGACGCCATCGACATCGCATTGGTCGCCACGCACGGAGAACGCCAGCTCCCGCGACCCGGCCGCGGACCGCTGCTCGCGTACGTGCAGGACGTGGTTGACGCTATGCGCGAGGCGTCCGGTGCGGCGCGCGCGTCTTCAGTCTACGGAGCCTGCGCGAGCGGTGCGCTCGTGGTCGGCTCCGGCGTGAAACTGATCCAGTCCGGCCAAGCCGACGTGGTGGTGGCCGGTGGCGCCGATTCGATGCTCCGCGAGGTCGACTTCTTCTCCTTCTGCTCGCTATATGCAATGACCGTGCGCGACTGCGATCCAGCGGAGGCATGCTGCCCATTCGACGCCCGCCGCGACGGTTTCTTGATGGCCGAAGGAGCCGGTTTCGTGGTGCTGGAATCCGAACGGCACGCCCGCGCCCGGGGTGTCGATCCGCTGGCCGTGATCAGGGGTTTCGGCTCCGCGCAGAACGCCTACCACTCGGTGGCCTCCCCACCGGACGCACTCGGACCGTCCTATGCGATAAGCCGGGCACTGGCCGACGCGAGGTTGTGCCCAGCCGACGTCGACTACATCAACGCGCACGGCACCAGCACCAGGGACAACGACTGGTGCGAGACGCTGGCCATCCGTAAGGCGCTCGGCCAAGCCGCCGAAGAAGTGCCGATCAGTTCCTCCAAGGGTGTACTCGGCCATACCATGGCACCCGCCGGAACCATCGAAACGATCATCTGCGTGAAGGCGCTGCGTGACGGGGTCGTCCCGCCCACGGCGAATTTCGAGGAGCCGGACCCGGCTTGCGACCTCGACTACATCCCAAAGGCGCGCGAACTCGAACTGAACTACGTCATCACCAACAGTTTCGGTTTTGGCGGCCACAACGCCTCGCTGATTCTCGGGAAGGTCTAACACGCGATGACGAAACCCGCAGCTAACGATGAAATCCGGGTGGTCGGCGCCCTCGGAGCCGGCGAGCTGCCGGACGATTTGCGCCGCTACGCCAGGGAAAACGCCCATCGTAAGGTCAACCGGCTGCTCGAACGGGTCTCCCTCGCACCGTTCGCGGCCGGGCTGAGCCTGTACCGGCACCAGCCCATCGGCGAGCTGGACCGGGTAGCGTTGCTGACGGTCAGCAGTTGGGACCCGGACACCCCGGAGCCTGAGCCGGTCGCGGCCCAGCCGTCCGAGGCCGAGCTCAGCAGCTTCTACCTGCACCCCAAAGGGGTCGGCGACTATCTCCAGCGGATGCCGAACAACCCGATCTGCCAGCTGTCCATCGCGGGTGGTTTCCGCGGCCCCAATGTGCACTACACCGGCGAGGTGGACAGCCTCGCGTTGATGACCGTGGTCGCCGCGAGTCATCTGGTGGACGGCAACGCCGACTGCGCCCTACTAGTCGCCTTCGACGTGGCCGACGAGCACCGGCACTTGCTGCCGGACACCGTGGACTCCACCGCGGCCGCGGTGCTGCTTGCCCCGGCCGGGGCAAGCCCGGACGACCTGGGTGGCGTGTCCGAACTGCTGGCGGCGCTGGCTGCGGTGCCGCGCCCGGCAGGTGCGGTCGCCGCCTTGCAGTCCTGGCTGTCCGCCGCGCGAGCCACTGCGAGGACGCAGTGATCGGCGACCCCAAGGAGAACAGGATCGCGCTGGTCATCGGCGCGTCCGGCGCGTTCGGTGCCGCGGTGGCCAAGGTATTGGATCGGCGCGGGTTGCGGCTCGCGCTGCACTACACCAGCGGCCTGGACCGTGCCAAGAAGGTCGCCGCCGAGCTAAGCCTGCCGAGCGCGGTGGTCCAGGCCGACATTGCGGACTGGGCATCGGCAAAGGCGATGGTCGAGCAGGTGCACGAAGAGCTCGACGTGGTCTCGGTACTGGTCAACTCCGGCGCAGTGCGGATGGACGGCTTGATGGCAACCCAGTCAGTCGACGACTGGACCCGCACCATCAACGTCAACCTGATCGGCACCTTTCACACTTGCCGGGCCGTACTGCCGAGCATGCTCCGTCAGCGCTGGGGCCGGATCATCAACGTGGTCTCGCCGGCCGGGCTGATCGGCAGCAAGGGCCAGACCGCTTACTCGGCGTCCAAGGCTGGGGTAATGGGGCTCACCCGCTCGCTGGCCTTGGAATGCGGCAAGCGGAAAGTGACGGTAAACGCGCTTTCACCGGGGCTGATGGCAACTGAACTCACCGAGGAGGTTCCTGACGAGGTGCGGAAGGCCCTTGTGGACCGCACCGCGTTCCGCCGCCTCGGCACCCCGGACGAAATCGCCAAAGGCGTCGAGCTGCTGCTGGACGCGGACTACATGACCGGCCAGGTGCTCTCCATCGACGGTGGGATCTCCATCTCATGAGCACTGCCGAACCCGCCCGGAAACT
This sequence comes from Pseudonocardiaceae bacterium, assembly GCA_050701375.1. Taxonomy (GTDB): domain Bacteria; phylum Actinomycetota; class Actinomycetes; order Mycobacteriales; family Pseudonocardiaceae. The sequence goes on along the minus strand of JBOHFC010000266.1, from coordinate 40,364 downwards.
GTCCGCAGCGGACGGTCTGGCCATCGCGTTTCCCGGTCAGGGCAATAAGCTGGATGCCACCATCGACGCGCTGACCCGCTACCGCGAGCATCCGCTGGCGGCTGCGTTCCTGGACCACTTCGCACTCGATCCGTCCGAATTGAACCTTCACGACACCAGGATGGCGCAACCCGCGACCTACGTGTGCGGATTGGCCTCGGTCGAGGAGATGTTCGGCCAGGACGCCTCCCCGGCTGCGGTGCTCGGCCACAGCCTCGGCGAGCTGACCGCACTGGCACAGGCCGGTGTCCTCGACCCGTGGGACGGGCTGGCACTGGCCGAGCGCCGGGGCCAGATCTGTTACGTACAGCAGAAGGCGCGGTCCGGTTCCATGATCGCGGTGATGGGCGCTGATCTGGTCGGAATCGAATGGATCCGCCGTCAGGCCATCGCCCGCTCCGGCGGCGTGCTGGAACTAGCCGGGCTCAACGGCAGGCGGCAGACCGTGCTCTCGGGTGACACCCACACCGCGCAGCAGGCCATGACCATCGCAGGGGAGCTCGGGGTACTGGCCGAGGTGCTGCCGGTCGGCGGCAGTTTTCATTCGCCGCTGATGGCTGACGCCATCGTGCTGTGGCGCGAAGCCGTGGAGGCTGTGCCGTTCAAACCGGCCAGTACCACCGTGGTGTCCACTATCGACGCCGGCCCGCACACCGCTCCGGGCGAACTCCGTGAATTGCTGATCCGGGCTCTGCTGCTGCCGGTCCGCTGGTTGGACGCCACCAAGGCGGTCCGTGACCTCGGCGTCGAGCGGGTGTGGGACGCCGGTCCCGGCGAGACGTTGCACAAACTTGGCCGGCGCGAGCACATCGTGAAGTTCGTCTGCCTTGCTGGGACACGGCTGGAGGTAGACGCATGACCGTCCTTGTTTCCGGGGCGACCGGATTCCTCGGCACCGCACTCCTTCGCAAGATCGATCAGCCAGTGGTGGCCTTGTTGCGCGGCGGTGACTGGCCCAACCGCGCCAAGACCGTGCAACGCCGCACCGGTGCTCAGGTGCGCGGTGTGCCCGGCGATGTGCGCCGGCCGAACTGGGGCCTGCCCGACGACCTGGTGGCCGAGTTGCGGGGCGAAGTCAACGCAGTGATCAATCTGGCCGGTGACGTGTCCTGGTCGGCGCCGTGGTCGCGGTTGGTGGAAATCAATGTCGAAGGCGCCACCAACTCCGCGGAACTAGCCAGCACGTTGGGCGCCACCCTGGTGCACGCCAGCTCGCTGTACGCCGGTTACGACCACGGCGAGGAAGTGTACGAAGTCCTGCTGGAAGAGCGGCCGAAGCTCACCAAATACGAACGCACCAAACTCCGCGGCGAATGGGCGGTGGCGCGGATCTGCCGGGCACACGGGGTGCCTGCGGTGATCGCCCGTATCCCGGCGCTGTCCGGCGACTTCGAGCCGGTGCCAGGCGTGCGCTCTGGGGCGACCAAGGTGCCATTCGCTCGGATCATCCAGACCGGGATGTGGCCGGTGCTGCCGTTTGCCTCCGGCGCCAGGCTGGACATCTGTCCACGCGACCTGGTGGCAGCCAAGTTGCTCAGTGCGCTGGACGAGGTGCCGCGGGACGTCGTCGTGCGCAATATCAGCCAAGGCGCGGCCGCGCCGCTAGTGGAAGCGTTTGCGAAGGAGGCCGCCGCGGCCACGCACGGCGACACCCGGTTGTTCCCCCGCCCGGTCCGGATGCCGGCCCGGTGGCTACGCGCGGTCTCGCAGCAGGCCGACCGGCTGAACGAGAGCCCCAAGAATTCCGCGGTAATCGGCCTGCGGTACTTCGCCTCGAAGACCGTGTTCGCCAGCTCCGGGCTGGGTTGTGACGTATCCGTCCGCAGCCTCGTGCGCACGCTCGGCATGCCCCACCGGCCGCAACTACCGGTAATCAACTCTTACTATGCGGGGTGGCCGGCATGAGTGTTCTTGTGATCGGTGCCGGCGGCTGGGTCGGCTCGGCGGTCTGTGCGTCGGCGTCGGCAGGCGGCCTCGAAGTGCACGGCCTGACCCGGCGTCCCGCCCCGCACCTGGGCGCGCAGGTGAGGGTGCACGTCGGCGACGCCCGGCGGAATTTCCTCGGACTCGACGAGGACAAAGCCGACCAGCTCGCGGCGGAGGTGACCTCGGTGGTGGTGAGCGTCGGCAGTTTCGATCTGTCGGTGCCGCTGTCCAAGGCGCAGTCCGAGCACCTGGTGCCGCTGCGCGGTGCGCTGCGGTTCGCCAAGAGCTGTGAACGGCTTCGGAACGTGGTGCTGGTGTCCAGCCTGCTGGCCACCGGCGACGTGCGGCAGCGGATGCGCAGCGACTACCAACCCCAGGGCAGGCACCGGAACTTCTACGAGTGGGCCAAAATCCAGGGGGAACGGATGGCCCGTGGCTCCGGCCTGCCGATCGACATCGTGCGAGCCGGACATGTGCTCGCCGGTTCGGACGAGCTGGGGCGCCCGGCCAAACCGCAGGCGGTGTTCGAACTGCTGCGCCTCCTGTTCGCCGGCTGGCCGCTGCCGGTGCTGGGCTCGAACCGGTACTGGTGCCTGCCGTCGGATTTCTGCGCACAGGTGGTGTTGGACCGGGTCAGGTACGGTACCGGCGGATCGTCGGTATGGGCGGTCGATCCTGCGTCGCCCACCCTCGCCGAGGTCCTCGACCTGGTGAACGTCAAATATGGGGCGCGCGCGAAGCGCATCCGACACCACGGGTTGGCGAGGTTGCTGGCCGCGGTCGTCCAGCCGCGCTGGCTGGACCTGCCGATGGAGCGTGCGGTCTTCGACTACTGCACCGCGCACTGGGATCTCGAGCTCGGCTGCTTGCGCGAACTTGTGGACGCCGGGCGGGTTGCCGTACCGGCCGACCGCGGATACCTGATCCGCACCCTCGATCACGAGATAGCCCGACTGCGAGAACTGCCCTCATGAGCCTGCCCATGTTTTCCCTCGACACGCCCAGCACCGTCGTGGACGCGGTGCACAGCGGTTACAACTTCCGCGAGGTCTGCCCGGAGCTGCTGTCCCCGCTGAGCTGGTCGATTATCGGTGCCGGCATGGAACAGGGGTTCCGTGCCGCGGCGCGGAAGTTTGCCCGCGAGCAGCCGAGCGGTCCTCGCCCGCAGTACGTCAGCTACTTCGGGTTCCGGCCGTACTTCAATATGACCACCACCGAACGGCTGGTCGACGAGCTGCGGGTGATCGACCCGGCCGGGATCTGGGACTTGCTACTCGGGGGGCCGGGCCCAGAGGTGGCCCGGCGGCCGAAACCGAGCCGGACCATGGCGGCGTTGCGCCTGCCGCGGACGCTGCGGCTGGTGTTCGACAACGCGGCCGCCTTCGGCACCGCGCACGCGGCGCTGGCACGCGCCGAGGCCGGCGTGCTGGCGGCGGTGGAGACCGGCAGCAGCTGGCAGGCTGGAACCGCGTGTGATGCGGCCATCGAGGCCGGTCGCGCCGCCTGGGCGCTGCATATCCGCACCACCACCGTCGTGTATGCGGCGGCCGCGCTGACGAGGCGGCTGCTGCGGATGCAGTACGACGATGCGACCGCGCTTGAACTGTTGCGGGCCAGTGCGCACCGCAAAGACGACGGGCAGGGAGCCAGCTCGCGGGCCGGCGCACTGACCATAGACGTGGACCGGTTGAACAATTACGAGGTCGCTGACGCCGGCGAGGTGTTCGGCCGGTTCTCCCAGGCCAGGTTGTTCGCAGCCGCGTCGATCCTGGGCAACCGTGAAAAGGTGGGCACCGAACTCGTCGCGGATGAGGCGTCGGTTCCGCTGGGCACCGCGCTTGGCCCGATCTACGAGCAGGCGATGAAGATGCTCGGTCTGGCACTCGGTGAACGGGAGAGGTCCAAGGAGATCGGTCTGCGTGCCCTGCATTGCACCCGGGTGCTGCTGGACATAGGCGCATTCTCAGCGAAAGCCGATGAAGCCGCGTTGCTCGGCGTCGGTGAGCTTCGCGAGCTGAGCGCCAGCGCCCGGCGGAGGCTGACCGACCAGCGCAGCGAGGAGCTGGAGCAGGCCGCCGTGACCGAATATCCGGTCGATCTCCAGCAGCGCCGCCGCGGGCTGGCCGGGGTCATTCGACCGACCCCGGCCGGCAGCACAGGCGTGGCTACTGCGCTGGCCCCTGGCTGGGCGGAAGGCGTGCTGGTCCGCGCAAGCCACGGCGAGGAAGGCCGGATTGTGGTCGGCGACCGGGTGGACGGCAACTACGTGCTCGCCGTGCTTCCGGACGGCGTAGTGAGCCGGTACGGCAGCGTGCTCTCCCACGTCGCGATAGTCTGCCGCGAACTGGGCATCCCGTTCGTCGCCGGACTGTCCATTCCGGACGAGCAAATAGGACAGCAGGCGGTGGTGGACGGCTGGAACGGCACGGTCACGCTGAGGGCAGGGGTTTGATGGCGACGATGCAACTTTCAGCGTCGCCCGGCTCGTCTGGCCAGCAGGGCGTGTACCAAGCGATCGGTCAGCACGTATACCACATGCTTGCCGAGATCCGTGTACAGTGCGACGTTTTCTTCTCTGCGGGATGGCCGTTCGGCGGACGGGTGCGCCCGCGCCAGCAGCCGCCACGGCAGCCAGAACACGGCGAGTTGGGTGAGGTCGGCTCGCCAGCCGGTGAGCCCCCTGCGCATCAACAGCACGCGGAGCACACCGCCCCAGCCGCCGTAGCCCCAGTGCAGTACGGCGTTGGTGAGCGGGCGTCGCCCGGGATCGGCCTGCGGCGCGCCGCCGGTGAGCGCGGAGGAGACCTGGATCGGCTGCACCGCACCGTGCGTGGCAGTGTGTTTCTTCAACCGTGCGCTCGTCCAGGTGAAGACGGCGGTGGCCGCGGCTCCCGACACAACTCCGCGCACAATCCCGCTGGTTCGCTCGTCCACGGTGAACTCCATTCCCCAGAACGAAATTAATTGCCGACCCGGACGTTGCTCGATTCCGGAAAAGGCGGTGGTGATGTCCGAAACGCATGCAGTGCAGGCGCCGTCAGGCCGTTTGATCGAGACTGTGACCGCACTGGCGCAGCTGGGCAAACTCAAACTGTACGACATCTGGACAGGGCCGATTGTAGCCTGGTCGCTGCTGGTCGGCCAAGGCGTGCCGCATATTCGTTCGACCATGCTGTGCCTGCTCTTCCTGATCGCCATCGGCTTTACAGTGTGCGCAAGCCATGCCTTCGACGACATCACCGGTTTCCTGGATGGCAGTGATATCCGCAATTACGCGCCGGAACGCAAACGCAGCCAGGTTAAACCACTGGTGCAGGGCACGGTCACCGTCGCCACCGCGAGGGTTTTCGCCTACAGTTCGGTGGTTGTGGCTTCGGCCTGCGTGATGGTGTTCTGGGCGGTCGCTGGTTTCCGTCCCTGGTGGGCACTGGTCGGCGGGCTGTTGGTGACGATCTTCGGCGCGCAGTACTCCGCTGGGATCAACTTCAGCTATCGCATTTTCGGTGGCGGTGAGGCGCTCACCGGGATCACCCTGGCGGCCAGTATATGGCTGCCTTTCGGCGCCGCGGTCGGCGAGGTCAGCGCAGCCGCTCTGATCCAGGGTGTGCTCTTCGGTATGTGGTTGGTGCAAGTGCTGATCTGTTCCAATACGGCCGACGCCGCAGACGATCACAGCGTGGGCCGGCGCACCGTGGCTGCCCGTACCTCGCAGCGTACCAATCTGGCCTTCGTCGTTGTCATGTTCGTTACCTCATGGGCGCTGGCCATCGCCGGCACCGCGTTCGCTGTGCTTAGCCCCTGGACGCCGCTGGGCCTGCTGCCGGCCTGGCTGATGCAGTTCTACGTGCTGCGTAACGGGTTGCATGGTTATTGGCGCAATCGTCGCAACTACGGATTCTTGGCCCTCCGAGTCGCCGTCCTCGGGTTGGTGGTCGTCAATGTCTTTTCCTGAGCAGCCCTACCCTGAGCCTTTTCCCGACAGCGCTGATGTGGTTGTGGTCGGCGCCCGGATCTCCGGAGCGTCGCTTGCGATTCACCTGGCCAGGGCGGGCCGCCGGGTAGTACTGGTTGATCGCGCCGGTTTTCCCAGCGATACGTTGTCCACACATCTGTTGCAGGTGTCTGGGGTGAGCGTCCTGGCTGAACTCGGTCTGCTCAACCAGCTCAGGAGCACCGGTGCGCCGTTCGTCGATGCGGTGCGGGTCGACTACGACAATGTGAATCTCGACGCCCCGGTGTATCCGGATGTCGGCCAGCCGCCGGGCGGCATCAGTGTCAGCCGCAAGCTGCTAGACGGTTTCCTGCTAGATCGGGCCATCGCGGAAGGGGTCGACGTCCGCCAGCACACGTCCTTGGTGGAGCTGATCCGAGACGCTGGTGGCCGTGTCGAGGGCGTGGTGGTACGCAGCAAGGAAAAGCAGTATGAAATGCGCGCGGCGTTAGTGGTTGGGGCGGACGGCCGCAACTCGCGGGTTGCCGAACTAGCCGGTTCGCGTACCTACAACACGACGGCCAACCAGCGTTTCGCGTTCTGGGCAGACTTCGTCGACGTGCAGGACGACGGGCTGCCGCCCGGCCATCAGTACCGGGACGGCGCGAAGCTGACTATCGCCTTCCGTTCGGACAATGACCGCTTCACCGTGGTGGTGGCCCCCGGGATGGAGGAATTCGCCGAGTTCAAACGGAACCTTCCGGAAAGCTATGATGCGCTAGTCGCGGAGTGCCCGCAGTTGCAGCCGGTGCTGAGCGCGGCGCGGCGGGTGACCAGGCCGGTCGGCACCGCCTATCTACCTGGCTATTTCCGCGAGTCGGCCGGCCCAGGCTGGGCGCTGATCGGGGACGCCGGGCATTTCAAGGACCCCACCATCGCGCAGGGCATCTCGGATGCGCTGCGCCAAGCCAAGCGGTTCGCCACCGACATCACTTTGGTGCCGGCCCGGGACCAAGCCGCAGTCGACCGCGTGACGAAGCGGTGGTGGAAGTGGCGAGATGCAGATGCCACCCCAATGTACTGGCTGGCCTACGACTTTGCCCAGGCCGGTGCGCTCGGCCCGCTGGAGCGCGAGATGCTGCGGATAATCGGGGACGATCCGAAGGCCAAGATCCTGTTGATCGATCGGGTGATGTCACACCGACTTTCGCCCTACCGGGTACTCACACCACCCAGAATTGCCCGCGCCGCTATTCGTCTGGTCCGAAGCGGACAGTGCTCGGCCAGCGAGGTGGCCAAGCTGCTCGCGGACCGGGTAGGGAAGGAGGCGGTCCGGAAGTACCGGCAGTACTGGCCCAAGTTCGGCGAGCTGCCCAAGCCCGCCGGTGGTGCCTCGCGGACCAAGGTGGACGGTGACGCCTGGGCAGGCAGTGCGGATGGGCGGGCCGGTGCCGGCGCGGCCAATGCGCTGGCCGTGACGCATACCCTCGACCCGGCACGGCCGTTGCATAACGAGGAGGGAGCGGCCTCGTCATGACCACCAATCCTGCTACCAAGACACAGAGTTCGTAGGGCTGTCAGGCCAATGCGAGCGCCGTGCACAACGCGGCGACGGCGATACCCTGCAGAATGAGGCGGAACGGAACCACGCTGTCCCAGCGGTGTTGCATAGCGCGTGCCTCGGGGAGAGGGGTTCCGTTGACGGCCGCAGCGGTGAGCTTACGGTTGATCGGCCCGCTGACTCGAAGGTAGACCGTGATCCAGCAGAGGAGAGCGGCGACTGCGACTGCACTGGCCACCGCGACCGCCGTACGTCCGGCCAGTGCCGCTGCCACCATGCTCAGCAGGCTGGCGGCGACACTGAGGACGAACGGGACGGGCATCCGCCGGTCACCGTACCTGTGCACGTGGCCCATGGTGTGCGTGAGCGTCTGGTCGTCTACTTCGGACAAAGCTGAACGTAGGACGATCGCCGCGAACAGGTCGGCGCCGTACACGGCCGAGCAGGCAAGCACGGCGACGCCGGGGAGTAGGTGAATGAGGATGTTCATGCGTGACCGCCTCCAGATCCTGTCGCTGGCTCAAACGCAGCGTTCTCGTTCTCGTGCACGCCGTCCAACGGTCGATCTGATTGGCGAACCGACCGCCCGGAAAGAGCTCCTGATGGAGGGATGTGCCGTGCACCGGAATGGATCACGGCTCGAGCACGACCGGAAGGTACTCGGCGGCGAGCGAGAACATGTCGACCGACCGTCGGGGAACACCGGCCAGCCGGACGCCCGGGAAACGCTCGAGCACGGCGCGTAGGGTCTCCTGCACCTCCATCCGGGCCATCCACCGCCCCAAGCAGGAGTACGGACCGCGGCCGAACATCAGGTGCCCGGGCGTCCGCTGCCGGTGGATGTCGAACCTGTGCGGCTGCGGGAACGCCCGGGGATCGAGGTGGGCCGCCCGCACCCAGAAGAACATGTCCGTTCCGGTCCTGATCACGCCGCCCGGTACCTCGATGTCGTCGGCCGCCAGCCGATGGATGGCCCGGGTTCTCGCGTCCAGCCGCATGCTCTCGTCGGTGACAATGTCGACCAGGGCGGGGTCCCGCCGGACCTGGTCCCACAGGCTGGGTGTCTCCAGCAGGCGGCCCAGCAGCAGGGCGATTTGGTGGACGGTGTTGTCCGTGCTCCCCTCGAGAGCGAAGATCACCCAGTCGCGCACCTCCGTCGGGTTGACGTTGCCGTCCCGCTGCTCCCGTGCCAGGTGGGCGAGGAAGCCCTCCTCCCGGTCGGACCGGAGGGTGTCCAGCTGGCGGTCCATGTAGGCGAAGAGCCGGCTGTAGGCGGCCTCGATGCGCTCGGTGTAGGCCGGGTCCATCCAGAAGATCTTGAGCATGACGTCCGACAGGGCGCTGACGAAGCGGGCGTCCTCCTCCGGTAGGCCAACCCACCGGCAGAAGAACGTGGACGGCACCAGGGAGGCGACCTCGGTGACGAAGTCGACCGGGCGCCGCGCCGGGATTCCATCCAGTATCCGGTGGACCGCCGACCGGGTCTCGGCCCGCAGTCGGTCCATCCGCCTGGCCGACATCGCACGTGAGAGTACCGACCGCATCCGGTCGCGGTTGGCGTCCAGCCGTTGCCCTACCAGTATCCTGCGCTTGTACGCGATGACCTCCGGATCGGTGATGCCGAGCCGCTCGACGAGGGCCATGTGGTCCTTCTGTGCCCGCCGGTCGCGCAACAGGGCCTGGCACTCGGGGTAGCCGAGGATCTCCACACCCCGCTCGCTGACGGCGAACGGATGACGTGCGCGTGCCGCGTCGAGCAGCTGGTCCTGGTCGTCCAGGAAACCGGGCGCGTTTACTTCGAGCTGGGGTAATGACACCGTCTGCTCCTCAACGTTCCAGGCGGAGTGCTGCGGCAGGGCAGGTGGATGCGGCTCGCTCGCTCGAGTCGACGTCGTCGTGCATGACGGATGCGTGCCAGGTCGCGTAGTGCCGAAGTCCGTAGAGCAGCGGCGGTTGTGTCTGTCCTTGGATGACCCGCACGACCTCGCCGAACACGACGGCGTGGTCACCGACGAACTGGACGTCGATGACACGGCAGTCGCCGACGAGGTGCGCGTCCTGCGGGAGGTGCGGGCCCGCACTGTCCGGGTCCGCATGCCACAGCACCCGGTCGAACCTGTCTACCGCACTGGAGGCGAACAGCTGGGCTGTCGCGCGGGCCTCGGCGTGAAGGAGGTTCACGGCGAACGTCCCGCTGGTCCGGATGGCATACAGGGTGGGGCTCTGCCCCCGTAGACAGATCAGGAGCGTGGGCGGCGTCAGCGTGACGCTGCACAGCGAGGAGCACGTCATGCCTCTGGGCGGTCCGGCGGGCTCCATCGCCGTCACGATGCTGACGCCGGTCGGGAAGCCCGCCATCATGGCCCGCATCTGCGATGGACTGCACCTGGTGACGGACTGTCCGGAGCGCGGGTTCGTCGTCATGCGACCCCTTCCCTGCGTGGTCTGGGTGCCGGACCAAGCACGAGCCCGGCACCGCCGGCTCAGTGCAGCGCGGCGAAGTACTCGTACTGGCTGGGCAGGGTCGTGACCAGGTCACGCGCGGTGTCACGCACGAGCTGGAACTCCTTGTGCGCGGGCGTGGGGTCAAGCAACGTGAGCGCGGGGGTCGCCTGCAGCGGGATACCGCCGAGCCCCAGCACCATGCAGACGTAGGAGTAGGGCTCAAACCCGTGGTAGTACTCGAAGACGCTCTCGCTGTCCGGCAGCTTGACCTGCCACCGCTCGATCCGGTCGAGCAGCGTGTCCGGGACCTTCCGGGTCTTGGTGTCGCGCCAGTAGTCGTTGTCCGCCCGGGCCGCACCGCGATAGTGCAGGCAGAGGAACTCGCGGACGCCGTCCATGCACTGGGCCGTCACGTGGTTATACGAGTCGCGCAGCACGGGGTTCCAGTCCGGCCCGGGGAAGTGTTTGATCAGCTGCTCCACCGCATGCTGGATAAAGAAGATCCCGGTCGACTCCAGCGGCTCGACGAAGCCGCTCGACAGGCCGACGGCGACACAGTTGTTGACCCAGGAACGCCGGCTGCGTCCGACGCGCATTCGGATGTGGTTGGCCTCCAGATCCGTCGCGGCCGGTCCGACGAACCGCCTGAGTGTCTGCTCCGCCTGCTCGGGGGAGCAGTAGTCGTCGGCATAGACATAGCCCGTCCCGTTCCTGCCGTATAGCGGGATGGTCCAGATCCAGCCGGCGTCCATGGCGGTGGCGGTGGTGTAAGGGCGTAGTCCGTTGTCCGCCATGTCCACGGGGACGCGCAGCGCGACGGCCCGGTTATTGGGCAAGGTGTTCTGGTAGGACACGAACGGTTCGCCCAGCGCCTGGTTGATCAGCAGGCCGAGGAACCCGGTGCAGTCGACGAAGAGGTCGGCGTGGAGCTCGCCGGTCTCCCGGGTGCGTACGTGCTCGATCCACCCCTGGGAGTCCACCGCCACGTGGACGACGTCGTCCACCACCCGCCGCACGCCCCGGGCGGTGGCGTAGCCGGCGAGGAAGTCGGCCAGTAGGGCGGCATCGAAATGGTATGCGTAGGGAAACTGCGTGTTTTGCTCCGCCAGCGTCGTCCGGTAAACGGCCCGGCTCTGCTCGGTGTCCTGCCCGAACAGGCTGCCGTCCAGGTATCGAGGGGAGCGCAGGGCGTCGCACATCGCAGTAATCAGGAAGCAGTCCCGGTCGAAGCGGTCGGACGCTCCCTCGTGGAGCCACCACTCGGTGATGGGAAAGCCGTCGACCACCCTCGACCGTTCGAACGGATGGTAGAAGTGGTGACCGGGCGCACGCCAGTTCTCGAACCTGATTCCCAGCTTGTAGGTGGCGTTGCAGCCGGGCATCCACTCCGGTTCCCGCAGCCCGAGGTAGTCGAAAAAGTGCAGCACGGTGCTGAACGTGGCCTCACCAACCCCGATGGTCCCGACCCTGGCCGACTCGATCAGGGTCACCTCCACCCGGTCCTTGAAAGCGGCGCGTAGGTAGGAAGCCGTCATCCAGCCGGCCGTCCCACCACCGACAATGACGATCTTTCTGGTCATCTTTGGTCCTCTCCTCGTCTGGGTGCAGAGCGGCTGGCGCGGCTAGCGCGGCAGACCGCGGAGTGAGTCCGACAGACGGTCCAGGTTGGACACGTTGCACCAGGTCTCCTCCGGCTCATTGATCCCGTACAACTCGCCGTACTGGCGGCCGGCATAGGTCAGCATCACGTGCGCGTCGCTGGCCATCCCGACGAAGGTGAATCCCTCGCTGAGCCGTTCCCGCGCGCCCTTCGCCTCGGCGCACAGGGTGCCCAGCGGTTTGCCGGCTTCCTTGGCCGCGAGGGTGATCTCCTGCACCGCCCGCAGGAAGTCCGGATCGGTGCTCCATACCCTTGATGGCAGCTCGAGTGCCATGTGCAGATCGAACGGCCCCACGAAGACCAGGTCGACGCCGTCGACCGCGGCGATCTCGCGGACGTTGGCCAACCCTTCCACCGCCTCGATCTGCACACCGACCAGGGTCTCCCGGTTCACCTCGGCCAGGTAGGTCGGCCGGTTGACGCCGAATCCCAGGTGCGGCGCCAGTCCGCCGGCTCCGCGCACCCCGATAGGTGGGAACCGGGCGTACCGGACGGCGGCCTCCGCCTCCCGCGCGGTGTTGACCATGGGCACGATAACGCCCTGGCTACCCGCGTCCAGCGCCTGCTTGATGTGCTCGATCGAACCGGCCGCCACCCGCGCCAGCGGGGTGATCTCGCCGCGGCTGAGGTCGGAGATGGTGGCAAAGATGTGCGTGGCGGTGGTGTGGTCGACCGGTGTGTGCTCGAAGTCAACCAGCATCCACCGGTGAAAGCCCTGTGCCACCAGCAGCCGCGCGGCGTGCACGCTGTGCAGCTGCAGCCAGGTACCGACCGCGGGCTCGCCGCACCTGATCAGTTCCAGCGTCCTGTTCTTGCGGATCAAGGTCCTACCCCACTCCCGGTGTGTTCGCCGCGGCCGGCCGCCGCGGGCACGTCGAAACCGACGGCCGGCCCGTTGTTGCTGAGAAACCGTGTGATGCGTTCGGTGATCGTGGCGAAGATCCGGTCCTTGGTCCCGTCCTGCCAGACCGGGGTCTTGAGGATCTCGGCGAAGAGGATGGCGGTGCCGGCGTTGGAGACCCAGTCGGGTACGACGATCACACCACGTCGGCCGAACTCCTCGGCGAGCGCGGCCGAGGCCAGTGCGTTGTTCGCGCCGCAGACGACGTACCTGCCGCCGCTGTCGGCGAACGCCTCCAGCACCGTACGGGTCAGCGCATACCTTGTTGCGCAAGGACTGATAACGTCCGCGCGGGTCGCCGCGGTAAGCTCGGTCAGCATGTCCTCATCGGTCTGTCCTGGGCGGCGAGGTGTCCAGTGCCAACCCCGGGGCAGGTCAGTCCCGAGCAGCCGGGCGAACGCGGGCTGCTTGTGTCGGACTGATGCCCTGCGCCGCAGCAGCTTCGCCACGTCGATGCCGTCCGGGCAATACAGCCAGCCGTCCTGCTCACAGATCCCGGCGACAGTGCCGATGCCCGACACGGTGAGGAAGTGCGCCAGGCTGGAGCCGACGGTCCCGAAGCCCTGGACGACGACCCGCGGCCGGTCCGCCGCTACCACCCGGACGGACTCGGCGACGGAGTGCCCGGTTGCTGCCTCCCCCAGGGAGAAGTACTCGTTCCACGGCGTGGCGATCCGGTTGGACATGGTCACCGCCTGGGAGGGGATGTCATAGCGCCGGCTGAGCATGGTGGCGAGTGCCACGAATGCGGACGGCAGCCCCAGGTCCTCGCGGGCGATCCGTTCGATCACCTCGTTGCTGGTGTAGAGGTCCCCACCGGTGCTCCACTGGTGCTCGATCACCTCCCGGTGTGCCAGCATGAACCGGCGCAGCACCCCGACCGCGGCCGGTGAGTGCGGATCGAACCGGATCCCGCCCTTGCCGCCGCCGAACTGCGGCTCCTGGATGGTGTTCTTTAATGACATAGTGGTGGCCAGATCCGCGACCTCCTCGTAGGTCGCCCCCGGGTGCATGAACAGCCCGCCGCCGGAGACACCGTTGAGAAGGCGGTCGATGACCAGCCACCCGCGTGCGTCGGTCCGGTCGTCTTGCCAGTGCATGATTTGGGCGGGGGTACGGTCGTCGGTCACAGCCCCTACCTTTCTGCCGCCTTCGACCGGAGGGTGGTGCGCCGCAGCGCGGCCCCTGTCGAGGACTTCCCGGTAGGACAGGCCGAGGAAGTTCACCATCACGGCGAGGGGGAATTCGATCCACGTTGCCGCGGGCAAGCCGTGGTCCGCGGTGGCCGGGGAATCGGACGGCAGGGCATGCTCACCGGCCGTGCCACTGAGTTCTACGTAGTTGGACAGCGAGAGAGTGGCTGCCGCCTCGCCCTCGGCGCGTCGCTCCCGCTCGTACTCCGCCATCGCCAGGCGCTGGTCGTCGCGGTACTTCTCCAGCAGCACACCGAGAGAGAGGCAGTCCTCCAGCCCGACGTTGACGCCCTGTCCCAGGAACGGAGCCAGGGTGTGTGCGGCGTCGCCCAGCAGCAGCACGGAGTCCGCATGGGAAAGCTGGCTGCAGGACACGACGGAGATGCGGTTGACCGGGGGCAGTCCGTCCCCGACGTTGTCCAGGATCCCTGCGGCGTCCGGGAAATACCGTTGGAAGAACCGATCGAGGTCATCACGGTGGCGCAGCTGGATATTGCTGTCCGGGGCCTCAGACGGCAGTACGAGTGTGGCGCGCAGGGAACCGTCGCGGTTGGGCAGTGCGACCATGAAGAACCTGCCGCGTGGCCAGACATGGATCGCTGAGCGGGTCAGGTCCGCGTCGTCCGCCGCCGGGCGGAGCACAAGTTCGCGGTAGGTGGATTCCAGCTCCCGTACCGTGAAGGTGGTCAGCCCGGCGGCGGCCATTCGCCGGCGCACCGCCGAATAGGCGCCGTCTGCTCCGGCGAGCAGGTCGTAACCGACCCGTCTCCGGCCTCGGTCGGCGATGTCGAATGTGGCTGTGCGGTCCATGAAACCGACGTCCGTGCACTTCGCGTCGAACGTGAACCGGACCGAAGGTACCCGTTCCGCCGCGCGCATGAGCATCAGGTTGAGGTCGTTACGGCCGATCGAGTACGTGTGCCAGTCCGGGGCGCCGTACCTCGTTGTCAGCGGTCGGCCGTCGACGCCGTGGAACGCACGCCTGTCCATCGGGACGGCGGCCCCAGCGAACTCGGCATCCAGACCGTACGCGGCCAGCGCGTGCAGACCCCTGGGGGACAGAGACAGGTTGACAGTGCGGCCTTGCTCCACGATGCCTCGGCGGAGGAAGTGCGGCCGCTTCTCGTACACCTCGACGGTATAGCTACGCCTGCTCAGCACGAGGGCCGTGAGGCATCCGACCGGGCCAGCGCCCACGACAACGGCCTTGCGGCTCGACTTTCGACCCGGGGACTCGTTCTCAGGCATGCCGGTCATCCCGCCAAGTCGACCGGCAGCGAGATCATCTTGCGGAAAAAGGTGTCCCGCGTGTAGACGGGGCCACCGCGCAGCCGGGCGCGGGGGAACCGGCGCAGGAAGGTCTCTACCGCCACCTCGACGATCAGCTGCGCCAGCGCGTGGCCAAGGCAGTTGTGCGGTCCCTGGCTCCATAGCAGGCTGCGCCGAAGGTCGCGACGGATGTCGAAGCGGTCCGGGTCGGGGAAGACCGCCGGATCACGCTGCGCACTGGCGAACACGCCGTACACTGGCTGCTCCGCCCGGACGGTCACTCCGCGGATCTCGACGTCCTGCCGAGGGAACCGGGGAAAGTTCAGCTTGCCCATGCTGTCGTACCGGCCAACCTCGTTTACCGCGTTGCCCAGCAGGCGCGGCTCGGCACGTAGGATGCGCAGCTGGTCGGGATGGCGCAGCAGGTTGTACAGGGTGAAGCTCGCCAGGTGACGGGTCGGCTCGCTGCCCGCCGAGATGATGACCGCGACCATGCCCAGCAGTTCCTTGCGGCTGAGCCCGCGATCGTCGCGCCCGGCGTCGATCAGCCTGGTCAGCAGGCCGCCGCGCGGGCGCAGGCAGTCCTGCTCGATCAGCTCGTCGACCAGCGCCACGCCCTGCGGCAGGTACGAGATCCTCTCGTCGTAGCCGGCCAGGTCGATCGGCGGGTAGAACGCGTCGAGTATCGAGCTGGCGAACCGCAGGAACTCCTTACGCCGTTCGCCCGAAATGCCCAGCAGTGTGGTGATGGCCTGCGCCGGATAGCCGAGAATGAAATCCATGACGATATCGAAGTCCGCGCGTCCCTCCGCATCGTGCAGAATGTCGTCGACGACGCTCTGGACCTGTGGCCGCAATGCCGCGACGGATCTGGCCCCGAAGAGGGGCGCGGCGGTCGCGCGGACCCGGTCGTGGTTCTCGTCGGACATCCAGAACATGCCGTACCTGGTCAGCAACTGGTGCGGGTTGAGCTGGTCATCGGGCAGCTCGTCCGGGCCGTAATACCGGAACTCGACACTGAACCGGGGGTCCTTGAGCAGCATGACCACGTCGTCGTACCGGGTCACGATCCAGCCCTGTTGCTGCGGCCACCAGTAAACCGGTTCGTGCTCCCGCATGTAGGCATAGGTCGGAAATGGGTCGACATCGAATCCCGCCGCGCTCGGGTCGAAGTGGAAACCGGGCCGGCTAGTCGTGGCGGTCGAGTCAGGCATATGTCCCCTCCTTAATGATCGTTTGCTGGATGTCGGCGACCCCTCTTAAGTCACAGCTGGTTTCGCTCTGGAACCGTTACAGCATGTTTTCTTGGCGTGTCGATGACGTATGTCGCAGCTGCACAGCTGCGCCGACGACATACGCATCCTCGAACCCTCAGTGGCCGCGATGCCAGAGAAATGGGCCGCTTCAGTTCCTGACGATTCAAGATCAACTTTGTCGACTCACGGTTATTACCTGATTGTCGAGGCTCAACGATGCTTGCACGGGCAGCGTAAACTCACATAAGATGAGCAGCTCGGTCATCGGATGAGAATGTTCACCGTCAACCTTCTTCACTTACACGATAGGAACACATATCGAGCAGGCTCGAACATAATCGACCCTGACCAATGTGTCAACGCTGACATGAAGTTTGCCGAAGCAAAGACCCGAGTGCGGCGCTGTCATCCTCGGCCTGTCAATCAAGGATCTTGGGTGGTTCATACAGCGAGGAGATGCTATGGACAGACTGCACCAACTGGATTGGCCAATTACTCATATCGTTGCCGATCGCACCGGAGAGGTCGACCAGCCGAGGCGCGTGCATTTTGTCCGCAAGTCACAGCACGCAGGCTTCCCGTCTACGCCAGCGGACGGTATCGTGACCGACAATAACGAGCTGTGTGGGAGATCTTCATTGATCCCGGTCGGTTCCAGCACCAGCGGTGCCTGAGATATCAATTGTCAGGCAAGGCTTATCGCGCCATGTTGTCTCGTGTACTCAATTCCTCGCTTGCTACATGGTCGAGTGTCTCGATGACCCAGTCTGCCACAGAACGATGTTGCTGCGCGGCAGCGGACCGCCAACGGTCGTGTCGCTCGGCCGGCACGTCAATCTTCACTACCCTGATCTGGGTTGTCCCGTCGTCGATGGATGCTCGCTGGTTGGCCAGCTTGGCCGCCCGCAATGCTCGCCGTAGCTTGTTGCAAGACCAAGCCAACTGTTCAGCCCGGGCTAACCATATGTCCTGCTCGTCCTCGGGCAACGCGGCCACTTCGACGTGGTGACCGAAGCGTAGCGTGTCCCGTCGACGAGACACGGGAAATGTCCTCGCCACCCAGGCGTAGTTCCGTAAGGTCTGATAGCTCAACGAGGTATCGGCGACTGCCTGCTCGTAACGAGCACCGTAGTTCTGCTCGCCGTAGAGGAGCCAGTCGCCGAGCCACCAGGCGGAGCAATTCGCGATCAAGGCGACCCGGGACCCGAGCTCACGCCATGCCTCGAACGGCATCTCATCCGGTAGGAGCAACCGATCCTTCCGAACGTGCACCCCCGTCCTGGCTTCATCGAAGTCAAGCATCGAGCTCATGGGAGGAGAGTCCCCAGACGTGGCAAGTCGAGCAAACTTCGAAGGATCGCTCAAACCAGCCCTTTCCGCGCAACACATCGACGACGGCGCGGCGATCTTGGATATCATTGCCTCGCAACCTTCCTGATCGGCTAGTTATTCAGCGCACTTCCCGCCGCAACCTCGACAGTGCCGTCCTCCGCGCCTACCGGCACTTCCTCCATCTGGGTGGAAGGCGATCACGAAGGCGAGTCCCCCGTAGACCGATCCGTCACGTTCGAGCCCGACAGCAACCATTCCTCGCTCTCTTCAACCCGATGTCCCCCGATCTGAGGACCCGGACAGATCTGCCAGTAGCGCGCGGGTCCTGGCCTGGTCCTCTTCCGGACCAAAGAGCATGCCGGCTAAGTCGGTGACCCCGGACTCGGCTAGCCGTTTCACCTGTGCGGCCACCGCGTCCTCGTCGCCAATCAGGGCGATGTCGGCGCTATCCTGGGCACCCTCTCGGTCGAGCACCGCCCGATAGTTGGGCAGTAGCCGGTAGATCAGGTAAACTCGCTGGGCACGTTTCCTGGCCGCCGTCACTTCGCTGGTCACGCAGACCGGCATCATCGCCATCAGCCGTGGTGCCGGGCGTCCGGCACGGGTGGCCGCCGCGGTCAAGCGTGGGGTCACATGGCTGGCCAGCGTGCGGTGTCCGGTCATCCAGGTGATCGCGCCGTCGGAGAGCTCTCCAGCCGCGTCGATCATGCGCGGGCCAAGCGCGGCCACCAGCACCGGAAACGGGTCGGTCGGCGGGATGGTCAGCGAGCCCCGCGCGATGACCGTTTCGCCGTCGAAGGCGACCGCTCCGGTGCTGAATAGTTCGTTGAGCACGTGCAGATATTCGCGCATTCGCAGTGCGGTGCGGTCGTAGCGGTAGCCCCACTGATCCTCGACGACGTGTCGGTGCGACACCCCGACCCCGAGCACCATTGGTCCGGAGTAGGCGGTGCGCAGGGTGAGCGCCTGCTCGGCGAGCGCCATCGGGTGGCGGGGAAAAATTGGCACAATATTGGTGCCCAGTTCGATGCCATCGACGTGCTGGCCGGCGATGGCCAGCGCGGTCAGGCTGTCGTAGCCGAACAGCATGTGCCGCTGTCGCGGGTTTCCGCGGTTTCTGCCGTGGTTTCGCGGACCACCTCCCGGGCTCTGGGGCAGCCAGGCACTGTGGAATCCGGCCTCCCGTGCCTGCCGGATCTTGGCCAAGAACTCGTCGAAACCGGCTCCACCGTCTATGTTGATGCCGAACCGCACCTGTGGAAAACTAACCTGCGCCGTGCCGGAAATCGACCCGCAAGTGCGGATCTGGTGCCCCGCCAGGCAAGTGGTGGCGACTGCTCAACGACCAGGAGGAGTATTTTTTGCAAGTGGCGGAGAACAGGCAACGGGTCGGACAGGCTGTTTTCACTGACGTCTCGCGGACGGAGCAGTGACCGGACGGATCCTGCTGCTCGGCGCCACCGGGTTCACCGGCAGCCTCACGGCCGAGCAGTTGGTGCGCCAAGGCGAACGTCCGCTCCTGCTGGGCCGTGATACCGCCCGGCTCGGTGATCTTGCCGAACGGCTCGGCGATCTAGAAACGCGGCGGGCCGACGTCATCGAACCCGGCGTGCTCCGATCTGTGCTCAACCGGGGTGACGTGCTGGTCTCCACAGTCGGTCCGTTCAACCGGCTTGGGCACGCAGCGGTGACGGCGGCGATAGACGCCGGAGCCTGGTACTTCGACTCCTGCGGCGAGGCGCCGTTCATCCGCCGGGTCTTTGAGCATTATGGGGCGGCCGCCGAGCGGGCCGGTACCGGGCTCGTGTCAGGCTTCGGCTATGACTACGTGCCCGGCAACCTGGCCGGCGCGCTGGCGCTGGAGGCCGCGGGGCCGGGCGCGGTGCGCGTAGACACCGGCTATTTCGTCACCGGTGGAAAGCCGGGGCCGAAGCTGATGACCCCCGGTACCGCCGCTTCGCTGGTCGGTTGCCTGCTGGAATCCGGCTTTGCCTGGCGGGATGGTGTCCTGCGGGAGGAGCCCGCTGGCGGCCGGACCCGCCGGTTTCCGCTGCCCACCGGCCGTGCGCTCGCAATGTCGCTGGGTGCGTCCGAACACCTGGCCCTACCACGTAGTTATCCGGGGCTGCGTGATGTCAACGTCTTTCTCGGCTGGTTCGGCGAGACGACCAGGCCGCTCAGCATGATGGCGGCTGTTTTCCCTTTCCTGGCAAGGATTCCGGGCGTCAGGCCGGCGTTCCGGCGGCTCAGCGAGCGACTCGCCGGTTCGTCGTCGATCGGGCCCGACCCGATCGCGGTCGACACGATCCGCTCGCATGTCGTGGGCCTCGCATATGACCGATCCGGGCGTCAGCTCGCGGAAAGCCATTTACGCGGGCCGAACGGATACTCAATCACCGGCGCCTTGCTGGCCTGGGGCAGTGCGCGGGCGGCCCACGAGGGTCTGCGAGGGACCGGTGCGCTGGGCCCGGTCGAGGCTTTCGGCCTCGACGAGCTGCGGGCGGCATGCGCGCGGATTGGATTGGCGGAATGGGTCCGGGAACGCCGCCGTTCTTAGTTCAATAGCGCCCGCATCGCTGTCAATTACGAGCGGAGTGAGATGGCAGACACATTTTCGTCGGACCGTCGTCACGGTGCAGCGGTACAAAAGCTCGTCACGGCCTTGGTGACCACCGCGGTCGGTACCCGTGGCCTCTTCGCCGTGGCGTGCGGCCTGTACCCGCGAAAGCTGATGACCGAGCTGTTCGGATCTCGCTTCGACGGCCCAGGTGCCACGATACTCGGTCTGCTCTTCGCCGGAACGGATGCGGCACTCGGATCCGGATTGCACCGATCACGAAAGTCCCCGCGCCGGTTGGTAGGCTGGTTGTGGGCGGGAGTCGGGATTGACCTGGTGCACACCGTGCTGGCTTCGACGAATCGGGACGTCAGCCTTGGCCGCCGCCGCGCTACGGCCGCGTTTATCGGCAGCCTCGCGGTGACCGGTGCGGTACTAGCCTTGATCATTCGTGCGCCCAGTGTTCGTTTCGGGCCTCGGGTCTGCCCACCTTGTGATCACTCGCCTGAGGGAGTGACCTGGCAGTCGTACAGGGCGGGCGCCCAGCGAGCTGCTGCGGGTTCTGCGAATTCGCGATAGCGCCCTGGCGCGACGACGGCGCAGTGATTGAGAACCCATCGTGATCGCGCACCGAGGGGGCCGGGCGCGCCCGGCGTAACAACCATCCAGACGAACCGTAGGTCTCCAGAGCGGACGAGGGTCGCCAGCTCGAACAGGGTGGGCGCGGGCGTGGACGCGGTGAATCCACCCATGGGGAGCACCGGAATACCCGCTGCGACGTATGGTGCGGCGCTACTGGCGTCTGCGGTAGCGAACAGGTAACGCTCGTCGTTCTGATGGCTGCGGAGGTAGTGCAACAGGAGGTGATCGATGCGGGTGCCGGGGAGGGGCGTCGATGCAGTGGGTGGCGGCCCGCCCGGCGGCATGCCAAACATCAGGGTCAGTGCGACGGCTGGGTTGGGTGAGCCGAAGACGACCTCGGGCGCTGCGGGCCCGGCAGCCGGGTTGACCGTGGACATCGAGTTGGCGGTGAGCGGTGGGGTAAGGGTGATCCATGCGGCCGGTGCCGCCAGTACGGCGACCGTTGTCATTACTGCTCGAAACCTGGGTGTCGCTCGCGCCAGCGACAGCATCAGCAGCGTGCTGAACATGATCAGCAGCGGCGCCAGCCAGTCGATGGCTCCGGGTGCGCGGGCGCCCAGCACGAGCCCCCAGATGACCGTGCCGGTGACCGCGATCGGCAAGCACCACCGCAGCGCCGTTCCACGCCGTGCCCCGGTAAGCAGCTGATCGAGTCCGGCGCCCGACACGGCGGCCACCGCGGGGGCGAGTAGAACGGTGTAATAAGGATGGATTCCTGGTGCGGCGCTGAAGACCAACACCGCGGTGACAAGCCACCCACCCCACAGCACCCACCCGGCGATCGCCGCGCGGCCAGCACCGCGGCAGCCGGGGAAGGCAAAGGCGAGTGATAGCAGCGCCAACGGAAGTAACCAGCCGATTTGGCCGCCCACCGGGTTGATGAGCAACCGTAGCGGGTCGGGCGGACCGCCGAACGGCAGCGGCGTGCTGCCGGTCACGCGGTGGATGCCGTTGAAGCCGAACACCATGTCCCACACCGAGTTGGTGGCGCTGCCGTCGACGTGCGGCCGGTCGTTGGCCGGCACAGCGGTCACGACGAGCATCCACGACAGCGACACTCCGACGGTGACGACGACGAGCAGCGCGGCCCGCGCCCACTTCGTTCGCGTCGGCCCTGCGACCGCGACAAGAGAGGCGGTGAGCACCGCCGGGAGCACCAGCAGTGCTTCCAACATCTTCACCTGGAACCCCAGTCCGAGCAGCACACCACTGCCGACCAGCCAGCGCCGACTACCGTCGGCAACCGCTCGGGTGGTCGTGTACGCGGCTGCGACCAGGCACAGCACCAGCAGCGTGTCCGGCAGGTTCACTCGAACGACAGCGTAGGTCACCGGGGTGGCCAGCAGTGTGAGCGCGGCAAGCACGGCTGCGCGATGTCCGCGCCAGCGGCGCACGGTGGCGTAGAGTAGCTGCACAGTCACCGTGGCGGCCAGCGCCTGTGGCAACAGCACCACCCAGCGGTGGAAACCGAGCGTTCGCACGAACAGCGCCTGGATCCAGAACGCCCCTGGCAGCTTGT
Source organism: Pseudonocardiaceae bacterium (assembly GCA_050701375.1). Lineage (GTDB taxonomy): Bacteria > Actinomycetota > Actinomycetes > Mycobacteriales > Pseudonocardiaceae. The sequence continues at coordinate 18,133 of JBOHFC010000266.1, read as the reverse complement.
CGACGCTGATGAATCCACCTGGATCGAAGGCGCCGAACGCCATGTTGTGCCAACTAGCGCTCATACTGCGCACCGCGGCGCCGTAGTAGTAGTGCACCGCGCCGTGCGCGATGCCCCAGCCGTATAGAGCTGCCGCTGCGGTGGTCAGTGCGACCATCGTCCATCGGTCCCCCCGTGCCGAGCGACCGACATCGTCGGTACCCGCGGCGCCCCTTGGTGAGTGGATCACTTCTTCGTTCATGCGTAGTACTACATCATGTAGTACTAGATGGCGACGCGTCAGGTCGGTTATCGTCCAGCCGACTAATGGGCTACGCCACCGTGTTGACCCGTGCTCGAGCGACTGACGAGGACGCGATGCATCTTGAGGAATGCTCAGGTGGGCGGGCTGGCCGTGAGGAGGGTGATGTCCAGTTGGGGCGATTGGGGTCCGTATGCGTTGGTGCGTGCCGCGCGTGCCTTCGCCCCCGGCACGCCGGTGACCAGTCGCAGCAACGATATGGGCGGACCGGAGCGTCGGGTCCGGGCGACACGATGCTCGGCCCGCACCTGCCGTGCCTGAACCGCCTGAATCGCCGATTCTCGCGCCGATTGTACCGCGGCGAGGTCCAGCTCACTCACCGTTCCCGCACGCAGTACGGGAACGAGCCGGTTCGCCGCCGCCACCGCATCCTGGATGGCCATCAGGATCCCGTTGCCACCGACCGGCGAGATCACATGTGCGGCGTCACCGATCAGCAGCACCCCGGGGCGATACCAGGTGTCGACATAGGAGATCTCCACGGACAGCAGCGTCGTCTGACTGAACTCCGTCAGTAGCTCGGCGCGGTCGGCCAGCCACGGCACATGCTCGGCCACGAACGCCCGAATCGGGCCAACGCCAGCATCGCGTGCCGCCGGGTATCCGCCCTTGGCTAGCGAGTAGCCGATCTGCCAGTGCTCCACGCCGCCAAGCACGCCGATGTAGTGACCAGTGGCGACGTACAGGTCGAGATCGGCTTCCGGCGGGTCGGTGGCGCGGCGGGGCAACCGGAACCACAGCACGTCACTGCCAACGCCCATCGGTCGGGCCGGCAACCCGCTCAACCGCCGTATCCGGGAGAAGCGGCCGTCTGCGGCAACCACCAGTTCGGCTGTCAGTTCGTGCTCGCCGGCCGAGTCCCGATATATTACCCCGCGTACGGTGCCGGTGGCGTCGGGTAAGAGGCTCGTGACCTTGGCACCGGTCCGCACTGTGCATCCGGGCAGCGCACCGGCCGCTTCGGCGAGAAAGTTCAGAAACCGAGCTTGCGGCATCAACGCCACATAGTTGAAGGGTGTGGCCAGCTTGCCGTAGTCGGCGAGCGTCACCTCGCCGGACGGGGTGTGCAACCGGAACCAGCGAGCGCGGTGGTGCGGTAGGGCTAGCAACGCTCCCGCAAGGCCGAGTGTATCGAGTAGTTCCAGTGTGTAGGGATGAAGTGAGTCACCTCGGAAGTCACGGTCGAAATCCTGGTGCGCCTCCAGCAGCGTGACGTTCACCCCGCTACGCGCCAAGAGGTAGGTCAACATCATCCCGCCCGGGCCTCCCCCAACCACGACGCACGGTGTGGCGGCCATGTCACATCACCCCTCCAGTCGGGTGGGAGTTCACGCTGCGCGAAAAGCATGCCGACCAATGTGGCCGCGATGGACCGGTGTTGTGATGGTTGCCTTCGTCAGGACCGCGCATCGTCGGCCGACACCCTATTGTGGACAGTTGTTGATTGGAGACTGAGGACGATCGCGGCGGCCGCTCCCAGTCCGGCGCCGATCACATAGGGCAGCCAGGCCGTGAGGTCGAACAGTGCTCCGGCGCTGAGCGGGCCCACTGCCCGGGCCACGGCGGCGGCGGACTGACCCTGACCCATCCGAGCGCCGCGCTGCTCGGCAGGTCCTGAGGTCGCCAGCATGCCGGCGACGATCGCGGTGGTCAGGCCGTAGCCCACGGACAGCAGTACGACGGCGGCCACGAATACCGGCACAGGAACCACCGGCAATACCAGCAAGCCCAGAGTCATCAGCATCGCACCGCTCGCGGCAACCCGCGTCTCACCCCATCGACGGGCCGCGGCGCCGATGCCGACGCCCTGCACCACCACCAATGCCAGGCCGGCCAGGCAGAGCATCAACCCGACGAATCCCGGCCCGGCCCCGAACCGGTGTCCGGCGAGCAAGGCCACCGTGGTCTCCATGCTGACGAACGCGACCATGCCGGTGAACCCGACGACGAGCAGCGGCCACGGTGCGACCAGTCGTCGGGAGGCGCCATTCCCGGAGGGTCGAGTCCGCCCGGGGCCAGCGCCGGGCAATGTCACCCAGGCGAACACGAAATTGACGGCGGCGAGCCCGGCTGCGACGGATGCCACGGTGCCGAACCCCAACGGGGCCGCAAGCGCGCCAAGCGCCGGGCCGATAGTAAATGCCAACCCGGTCGCAGCACCGATCCACCCCATGACCTTGGTGCATTCCGCCGGCGCCGTGACGTCGGCGGCGAATGCCTGGGACACACCAATGCTCCCGCCGCACACGCCCGCGACCAGCCGCGCGCCGAGCAAGAGCAACAGCGAGCCGGCCAGCCCCATCACCAGCAGCGACACGGTCGATCCGGCCAAGCTGAGCAACAACAACAGGCGTCGACCGTGCCGGTCGGCCAACCGGCCGAGCAGCGGTGCCGCCAAGCTCTGCGCCAGCGAGTAGCCAGTCAATAGCACACCGAGCCACACCCCGCCACCGCCGAGCCGGGCAACGTAGAAAGGTAGCGATGGCAAGACGAGGGTGAATCCGAGCAGGTCGACGAACACCGTGGCGCACAGCGCCCGAAGGACTCGGCTACTCGAGGTGGTTCCACGTCCCACCAGTGATTTACTACGAGTCGTCATACTACAAACAGTAGTATATATGACGGGCTCTACTGCCATCGGAACCACCGGAGGGTGGCGGCCGTGCACCACCATGCGGTCCACCGCGATCGCCGGGCCGGGAGCAGGATCGTCGGCTGTAGACCGTCCAGCGGAGCCGCCGACACTCATCGGGTGACGCCGATGATCTCGTCTGCCACCCGGCGCGCGGTTCGAACGCAGTCGTTGATGCCCACGCCGTAGTAGGTGTTCCCGGCCAGATGCATCCCGCCGAGCCGGGCGACCGCGGCCCAGCCGGCGTCGATACGGTCCCGGTGGCCGACTTGGTACTCGGGGATGGCCCGACGCCAGAGGTGGTCGAAGGAGAAGATCGGTCGGCCCCGGATGCCGAAGATCCGCGCCAGGTCGGTGTGGATCGTCTCGACCGCCTCCTGCGTCGTGAGCTCGGCGAACCCGCGGTCCTGGACACCGCCGGCCAGCGTGCGGATCAGTACAGTGCCCGATGGGGCTTGCTCGGGAAAGATCGTGGACGTGTGGATGGTGCCCAGAATGTGTGTGTGCTCGGTGGGAATGGTCAGAAATCCGATGCCGTCCGGCTGGATGCTCAGGTCGCTATGCCGGTAACCGATGCCGACCACTCGCACGTCCGGATGCGGGATCTCAGTGAGCGTCGCGGCAAAGCGCGGCAGATGCGGTTGGAGCAGATGGGCACCACGATACGCGGGCAGCGCCAGCACGACGTGCCTGGCAACGAATACCTGACCGTCCGACGTCAGTGCCCGCCATGATCGGCCGTCACGCTCGATACGGTCCACCGAGCTGCCCAGGACAAGATGTTGTGCCACAGTCTTTTCCAGCGCGTCAATGAGCCTTTGCATACCCTGTCCTCGGAAGCTGTAGAGGCGCATTCCGAACTCCTCGAACCTGGGCAGTCTCGGCATGCGGCGGCCCGCCGCACGCTGGTGTTCCCACTCTGCCTTCAAGGCGCCGATCAGGATGCTTCGACTGGTGCGCTCCAGGTATCGGATATACGGGAATTTCGCATCGACGCTCAGGTTGCGCGAGTCACCGCCGGTCACCCCGAGCACCGCTGGAACGGCCAGAGCCCTGGCGGTCTCCTGCCCGAAGCGGCGCGCGGCGAAATGAAAGAATGGCTCCTCCTCGAGTTGCCGGGGAACCGCGATCTCCGCGGCGAACCGCAGCTTGCCCCGCCAGGTCAGTAACGGGCTGCGCAAGAAGCTGGGAACCGAGGTGGGCATCGGCACCAGCTGACGGTCATCGCTGAGGAGGAACAGCCGCTGGGCCGCGTCCTCGGCAGCCATCATCTCCGTGTCCAGTTCCAGTTCCTTGGCCAGATCCGCGACCCCGCCGGGGCCGTAGACAACGAACCCGTGCGGGCCGGTGTCGACCGTGTAGCCGGCATGCCGATAGGAACCCACGATGCCGCCGACCCGGTCCGAGGCCTCGATCAAGACGAAACTGGACCCAGGTGCCCGACTGGCGAGCTGCTGCGCCACGGTCAATCCGCTGATTCCGCCGCCGATAATGAGCACGTCCGATTCGTTTGGCACGGTTTCACCTTTTCTCTCGCGAACCAAGATCGCCGTGGACACTAGCAGCAAAATCTCGGGCTGCGACGGATAAGTGCGGTTGACGGTCGATGGGATGGAACAAGTGCCGTAGTGGTAACGAGTCGTTGAGCGGCAAGGGTTCCCGCGTCTACCGTTACTCGAACACCACTGACGAGAACGGTGAAATAACCCATGACGACTCTTGCTGTCGGTGCGAGTTACAAGACCACCGCCACCGAGGTCCTCGAACTGCTGGCGGTGCCGAGAGCCGAGCTCGACGCGGCGCTGCACCGGCTGTGCGGCAGCCCGGCGATCGGCGAGACCATGTTGCTGTCCACATGCAACCGGACTGAGGTCTACGCGATTATAAGCGGGCCGACGCACCAGGCCGCGCACGTGATCAACCATTTCTTCGCGCAACGCGCAGGAATGTCCATATCACAGGTCTGCGGATTCGTCCGGTCGCGTTATGAATCTGAGGCCGTGGCCCACCTGTGCGCCGTGGCCTGCGGATTGGATTCGATGGCGACCGGCGAGGAACACATCGTCGCCCAACTTCGCTCCGCACTCCGAACCGCGCGCGCCGCTGGCACTGCAGGTGGGATGCTCAGCTCGGTGGTCGACGCCGCCTTCCGGGCAAGCAAACGGGCCAGGACTGAGACAAACATCGGCAGCGCCGCCCCATCGCTGCTTTCGGCCGGCCTAGAGCTGGGTCGCGCAGCGCTGGGCGACCTGGCCGGCCGCCGTGCGCTCCTGGTCGGCTCAGGTGCCATCGGCACGCTCGCCGCGAGGGCACTGCGCAAGGAGGGCATCGAAGATCTCTTGGTGGTCAACCGGACCCCGGCGAACGCGCGACGGCTGGCCGAAGCCGTGGGTGGCACGGCGCTCGCCCCCGACGAACTGGCCCAAGGCCTGGCCGGGTGTGACGTACTCGTCTGCTCCACCGGATCGCCGGTGCCAGTGGTCACCGCAGAGCTGCTACGTGCGGCGCGCAGCGGGGCTGACCAACGCCCGCTGTTCTGCCTCGACCTCGCGATGCCCCGGGACGTCGAGCCAGCTTGCCGCGATATCGATGGGGTGACTCTCGTTGCCCTCGACGTACTCGGCGGCGTGCTGTCTGATCACAGTGCGGGATCCGACCTGAGAGCGGCATGGAAGATCGTCGCCGACGAGGCCGCGAGCTTCGCCCGCTCGCATCGTATGGCCGCAGCCATTCCGCTGATCAGCGCACTGCACTCGCGCGCGACGAGCCTGGTCTGCGACGAGGTGAGCCGCCTGCACTCCCGCCTGCCGACGCTCAGTCCACGGGAGCGGGCGGAGACGGAGGCTGCGCTTAACCGGGTGGCCAGCAAGCTACTACATACGCCAATCACCCGCATCAAGGAACTGACTACCGCCGTCGACGGAAACCGCTATGCGGAGGCGATGTCCCGCCTGTTCGACTTGGAACCCCAAGCCACTGTGGACACTACCGAGATGAGCCGACCATGAGCAGCCCGACAACCTCCGCGCCGCCGCTGCGTCTGGGCACCCGGCGCAGCAAGTTGGCCTTGACGCAGGCAAGGTGGGTCGCTGACGCGCTATCCACTACCGCCGGTCATACGGTGCAGATCTCGCCGATGTCCTCTGACGGCGACGCGAGCAGTGAACCCATCGCCGCGTTCGGTAGCACCGGAGTGTTCGTTACCGCACTTCGGGAAGCCCTGCTGCGAGGCGAAGTCGACTTCGTGGTGCACTCCTTCAAGGATCTGCCGACGACACCTGATCCACGGCTGCACGTAGCGGCCGTGCCAGTCCGGGAGGACCCTCGGGACGCACTCGTGTGGCGCGACGGCACGATGCGACCGAATGACCTGCCCGCTGGTGCGCGGATCGGCACCGGCTCACCCAGGCGAGCAGCCCAACTGCGCGCGCTCGCACCGGAAGTACGCGTGATTCCCCTGCGCGGCAATGTGGACAGCCGGTTGGCCAAGATCGTGCATGGAGAAGTGGACGGTGTCGTGCTCGCCATGGCCGGTCTGTGCCGACTCTGCCTGTGCCGGACCGACGTCACGCCGATCCCATTTGACAAGCTCGTCCCGGCCCCGGCGCAAGGCGCGCTTGCAGTGGAGTGCCGGGCCGGCGACATCGCCACGCTCGACATATTGTCGACAGTAGATCACGAGCCGAGCAGGGTGCGGGTCGAGGCCGAGCGTGCGGTGCTGCGCGCGCTCAATGCCGGCTGTACCGCACCGGTCGGCGCGCACGCTGAGCTGGTATTGGACCGACGTAGCGCGCGGATGCTGCGACTGGACGGAATCGTCGCGGCACTCGATGGATCCACGATCGTGCACCGGCGTGCGATCGGTCACCCCGACGATGCCTTGGAGCTCGGCCAGAGCGTGGCCGACGCTCTGCTCGCCGCAGGCGCCGGCCCGTTGTTACGCACTCCGGTGTCCGTCGCGGATCCGCGTACCGCACCCCATCCTCGCTGACCCAATGATCCGCCCAAGGAGGCTTCGCATGACCACCGGATTTCGACCACCGCAACCAGTGCTCCGGCCACGTCGGCTACGGCGCACCCCGGCGTTGCGCCGCTTAGCCGCGGAAACCCACGTGCGACCGGAGGACCTGGTGCTACCGGTGTTCGTCAAGGAGGACATACCTGAGCCGATGCCAATTCCATCGCTGCCCCGCGTGCTTCAGCACACCAGAGACTCCTTGCGCAAAGCGGCACTCGACGCGGTGACCGCCGGAGTCGGCGGGCTGATGCTGTTCGCCGTACCGGCCCACCGCGACCCGCTCGGCTCGGCTGCCGTCGACCCGAAGGGCATCCTGAACGATGCGGTGCGGGACGTCGTCGCGGAGGTCGGCAACGCAAGTGTGGTCATGGCGGACCTGTGTCTCGACGAGTTCACCGACCATGGCCACTGCGGTGTCCTTGGATCACCGGACGAGTGGGGCGAGCACACGGTGGACAATGATGCGACGCTGGCCCGCTACGCGGAGATGGCGGTGGTGCTGGCCGAGGCTGGCGCGCACGTGCTCGGGCCCAGCGGCATGATGGACGGCCAGGTCACGGCGATCCGGAGCGCGCTGGATCACGCCGGACACACCAATGTCGCCCTGCTTGCCTACGCGGCCAAGTACGCGTCCGCCTTCTACGGGCCGTTCCGGGATGCCGTGGACTCGCAACTCACCGGTGACCGCAACACTTATCAGATGAATCCGGCCAACGCGATCGAAGCGGACCGAGAAGTCGCGCTGGACGTGGCCGAGGGCGCCGACCTCGTCATGGTCAAGCCCGCCATGTCCTACCTGGACATCGTGCGCAGGGCGGCGGAGTTGGCGCCCGTACCAGTAGCCGCGTACCAGGTCTCCGGTGAGTACGCGATGGTGGAGGCTGCGGCAGCACGCGGCTGGCTCGACCGCGACCGCGCGATCGTGGAGACACTCACCTCGATCCGCAGGGCTGGTGCGTCGGTGATCCTCAGCTACTGGGCAACAGAAGCCGCGGAGCGTCTGCGGTGAGTACCTTGTTCCTGGACGCTGCGTGGGGTGCCTCGACACCGACCGCTCCAGTGTGGTTGATGCGACAGGCAGGTCGGTACTTACCGGAGTACCGCGATCTGAAGCAGCGGTACGGATTCTGGACGATGGTCCGGCACCCCGACCTCGCCGCCGAGGTCACCCTACATCCAGTGCGCCGGTTCCCGCTGGATGCCGCGATCCTCTTCAGTGACATCATGACACCGCTGCCATCGATGGGCGTACGGGTCGAGTTCCAACCCGGTCCGGTGATCAGCCAGCCGGTGCGCTCACAGTCCGATGTGGACAGTCTAGGTGTGCCGGAGGCCGAGGAGATCGCGCCGTTCGTCGCAGAGGCCTGCAGGCTGCTGCGGGCCGAGTGCCCGGTACCGTTGATCGGCTTCGCAGGCGGTCCGCTGACGCTGCTGACCTACCTGGTACAGGGTACCGGCACGAGCGATCACGGTGAGTTGCGTGGCTGGCTCTGGCGTGAATCCGCGACCGCGCATGCCCTGCTGGACAAGTTGACCGAGGTGACCATCCGATACCTGCGAACCCAGGTTCTTTCCGGTGTGCAGGCGGTGCAACTGTTCGACAGTTGGGCCGGCGTCCTCGACGAAGCGGGTTACGCCAGCTACGGTCTGCCATACGCGTACCGCGTCTTGGACGCGCTTGGCGGGCTCGGTGTGCCACGGATCTACCTCGCGGTCGGAGCCTCCCACCTCTACCCGCAGATCGCCACGCTGCCCGCCGAGGTGGTCAGCGTGGACTGGCGATGCTCGTTGGCACGCAGCCGTCAACAATTGCCGGACAAGGTGCTACAGGGAAACCTCGATCCCGGTCTGCTGCTCAGCACTCCGGAGCTCGCCGTCTCCGCGGCCGCCACGGTGTTGCGATCCGGCATGGGTGGTGCACACATCTTCAACCTTGGACACGGGGTACTCCCGCAGACGCCGCCGGACACCGTCGCTCGACTGGTGGATGCGGTGCACGAGTTCCGACGCGATGTGACCGAAGGAGGACAAGAGCAGTGAATCTCACCAATGCCATGGCCGAACTGCTCTACGAGGAGCAGACCAGGCTGGTTGACGCATTCGACCGGTATGACGGCGATGTGCCCTTTCGACGAGAGCCTTGGCAGAATAGCGAACTTGGCGGCGGACGAGTGTGCACAATGGAGGGAGGACGTGTCTTCGAGCGGGCCGGGGTGAACGTCTCCCACGTCGCCGGTACGAGTACCCCGCCGTCGATCACCAAGACCCTGCCGCACCTGGCCGGTCAGCCGTTCCAGGCGACCGGAATCTCGATGGTGCTGCACCCGCTCAACCCTTACGCACCTTCCTTCCACGCGAACTTCCGGTACTTCGAGGCTGGCGGCCACTGGTGGTTCGGCGGCGGGGTCGATCTCACCCCGATGTACGGCTTCGACGAGGACGCCGTGCACTTCCACTGCACCCTACGGGATTGGTGTTCCCGACATCCGCGGGCAAACTATCCACAATGGAAGGCAACATGTGACGAATACTTCACGATCCGCCACCGTGGCGAGATGCGCGGCATCGGCGGCGTCTTCTTCGACCAGCTCAACGATCCTGACCCTTCCGCCTTCAGCGCATATCGATCCTTCGTGAAGGACGGATTGACCACTATCCTCCCAACCTATCTGCCCATACTGGACCGGCGGTGCTCGTTGCCCTACGGCGACCGGGAACGGCAGTGGCAACTGCTCAGGCGCAGCCGGTACGCGGAATTCAACCTCGTCTACGACCGGGGCACCCTGTTCGGCCTGCAGACTAACGGCAACATCGAGGCAATTCTGATCTCCATGCCTCCGCTGGCGCGGTGGGGCTACCGCCTTCAGCCAGAGCCCGGCACGCCGGAGGACGACGTGCGCCGTTTCCTTCAGCCCCGCGACTGGGTTAACGCCGATCTCCCTCAGCCCAGGAGGTGGTCCGATGAGTCTGGACTTCCCTGCCATGAAGAACTACCCGCCTGACGTCCCCCGCTCCGAGGCGCTGTTCGAACGGGCCAGCGCGGTCATCCCGGGCGGCGTCAACTCTCCGGTCCGGGCGTACCGTGCGGTCGGTGGCACGCCCAGGTTCGCGGCGAGCGGCGCTGGTCCGTACCTGACCGACGTGGACGGACGCGAGTACGTAGATTTGGTCAATTCCTGGGGCGCCCTGTTGCTCGGGCACGCTCACCCTGCAGTGGTCGACGCGGTTGCCGCCGCTGCTGCCCGAGGCACCTCGTTCGGCGCGCCGACCGAAGGGGAGGTGCTGCTCGCCGAGGAGATTGCGGCACGGGTGCCGGCAGTGGAACGGCTGCGCCTGGTGAACTCTGGCACCGAGGCGACAATGTCGGCGGTGCGACTGGCCCGAGCGCACACGGGCCGACCCAAGGTGGTGAAGTTCGCCGGCTGTTACCACGGTCACGTCGACGCGTTGCTCGCCGCAGCCGGCTCCGGGCTGCTCACCTTGGGGCTGCCGGACAGCCGCGGTGTCGGTATCAACCAAGTGAACGACACGATCGTGTTGCCCTACAACGACGACACCGCGGTAAGGGCGGCGTTCGACCGACATGGTGAACGCATCGCCTGCCTCATCACAGAGGCGGTGCCGGCGAACATGGGCGTGATCCCACCGGCACCCGGCTTCTCGGCCATGCTGGCCGAGACTTGCCGCGAGCACGGCGCGCTGCTGGTGATCGACGAGGTGATCACCGGGTTCCGGCTCGGTCCTGGTGGTTGGTCGGTCCGTGAGGGTCTGCAACCCGATCTCCTGACTTTCGGCAAGGCCATGAGCGGCGGCCTGCCCGCCGCCGCATTCGGTGGCCGGGCAGATCTGATGGAGCAACTCGCTCCGGTCGGACCCGTGTACCAGGCGGGTACCCTGTCCGGTAACCCGCTGGCCACCGCCGCAGGCCTCGCCACGCTGCGCCACGCGGACGATTGCGTGTACCAGCATCTCAACAGAGTGGCCGATGTGCTGTGCACGGAGGTATCCACGGCGCTCGCCCGCGCCGCAGTGCCACACCGCGTGCAGCACTGCGGCAACCTGTTCTCGGTCTTCTTCTACGACGAGGCGGTGCCCGACCAGGCCGCGGCGTTGGCCCAGGACACCACGGTCTACCGCGCCTTCTTCCACGCGATGCTGGCGCACGGCGTTTATCTGCCCCCGTCCGCGTTCGAGGCATGGTTCGTGTCTGCGGCGCTGGACGAGGATGCCCTGTCTCGCGTCCTCGACGCGCTGCCGGCCGCTGCGACCGCTGCAGCATGTGCCTCACACCCGGATCACGGGGGTTCTTGTGCGTCGCCTTCGTAGGCGTCGCCGTAACGACCTCAGTTCTCTGCGTGGCGCCGCCCTGCCCGGCTGACGGACCTACCGTGCGACGAGTGCCGATCATCCCCCTTCCACTCATCACGGAACAGTCCCCATCTCCATCGTGGCGTAGCGGTCGTGGGACGCCCCAAACCGGGTCGAGGCCACTCCAAGTTCACCCAGCCCGGGGTCCAGTCCACAGTGTGACTGGAGCCGCGGTGTAGCAGCTGGAGTCGTGATCCATGTTCGCCGCCCTGGCGCGCAGCCGTTCCAGGGCGACGAACATCGGTGCGGGATGGGGCGAAGGTTCGCAGTGCGCTGACTGAGGCGGCCTATCAGGGAGATCCAGAAGCGCCGATGCGACACTGCGGATGAACACCAATATAGATTGCATCCTTCCATCCTTCTTGCACCTTCGCAGGACGTTCGATTAACCGACGAGTTCAGCGAACAAACAGCCAGCGACACCGACTAAAAAATTGGATGTGCGCCGCCGGACCGGGAACTATTAGCGCCAACTTGCTGCTGCTAATAAATTGCGGAAGGGATGATGTTGATGAACGGTCTGTCGTCCTCTGCGCAGGTCCACCTTCGTCGTACTCCATGTGATGCAGTTGGCTACATCAAATGAAGTAGAACAGCAGGGTTATACGTCAGGCGGATGGCTTGGGTCAAGATGTGACCCAAGCCGCACTTACTCATGACGAATACCGCGAGGCGGGCTATCTTTAGATAAAGGCATATCAGATGTGGCCGGCGGAGGGAGGGCGTGGCCATGCCACTTTATCCTGGCCTGTACGAGCAGCTTGACTACCTCGACGCCTTGCACCTCCTTATTGGTCAACGATTCGCACGGGCGGAGCCACGTGAACGGGTACGACTATACTTACGCGGCCTGCTCAGCTCGGTGGAACGTCGGAACGGTTGGCAATTGGCCGCAGTTAGCGGCGAAAAATATCCGGACGGTATGCAACGTCTGCTGAGTTCAGCGCACTGGAACGCAGAAAAGGTGCGGGACGATCTCTGTGCCTTCATCGTCGGCTATGCGGCGGACAATAATTCCGTGCTCGTGATCGACGAATGGCGGTTTCACAAGAAAGGCAATCGATCGGTGGGTGTGGATCTCCAGAGATCAGCCGACAATCGACGGTCCGAGAACGTCCAGACCGGTCTCTTCCTGACCTATGCGACGCGCACGGGGCGTTTTCTCATCGACCGGGAACTGTACCTACCGCCGTCGTGGGCGAACGACCACTCACTGCGCCGAATCGGCAGGATACCGGAGAGCGTCGTATATCGGTCCACGGCCGAACTCGGCGCGTCTATGGTGGCACGAGCGCTCGCCGCACGAGTCCCGGTGGGCTGGGTGGGGGCGAGCACCCCATGGGGCAACGACCAACGATTACGCGCGTTCCTGGAACGCCACCGGGTACCGTTTGTCCTCGGTATCCCGCTAGCTGCGCGGTTGCCGCTTCTCGTCGACGGTCGGGTGCACAGGTGCACTGCCGAGGTCGCCGCGGCGCTCGTCCCACCGGACGCGTGGACGCCGCAACCACAACAGATCGAGGCGCCCAACCCGAGTCGCCGCTATCGGTGGACCCAGCTACCGCTTTCCTCGCCCGAGCGAGCCTGGATGGCGCGCTCGTTACTGCTGCGGCGAGGCGTCAATACCGTCGCCGAGAACCTACGCGGCTACCTCTGCTATGCAGGCCGTGGGACCTCGCTCGTAGAGCTCGCAGAGGTCACCTCGGTGATCGATGGCAACACCAGTGTGCTCGCCTCCGCTTGCGAAAACGTCGGGCTGAACGAGTATGAGGTGCGTCAGTGGATGAGCTGGTACCGGTACACGACTCTCGCGCTTGCCGCCCATAGCTGCCTGGTTTTAGCCGGCGGCGCGGACGGGTCAACGGCACACGTGTCGAGCGCCACATCCCTATCCCCAGGCGCAGGCAACTCCCAGCGCCGGAATTCACCTACCGATCCTGCGAAGGAGCAGCTATGTCCGAATCCCAGACTGCCCACCCTACGCCCGCTGAACGCGCGACCAGATCCCTATGCGAGCAGGCAGGCCGCTATCTAGATCTCAGAGCCGAACACGGCGCCGAACATGCCCGGCAGGTCACCCTGGAGGAACTGGTGCCGCGGCAGGCCGCCCGAATCGGCCCCTTGATCGACCACCATCGGCTGGCCGAGGGCCTGGCCACAGCGGTGCCCGGTTTGGCCGCGATCGGCATCGCGGCCGAGTTCGTCGACGACTCGAGGCCTGGCGAGGACGCGGCGCTGGAGGTGATGCTGACCTGCAGCTGCCTTGCAGCCGCCGAACGGCTAGGCCTCACGCCACCGGAGCCGATCGTGTGTGAGCTGGACCTGGCAGCCACCGAACGTGCCATTCCCGGCCTGAGCACCAGAGTGCTAGCTCGGCAGACCGACCAGAAGAAGGTGTGCGTCTTTCGCTTTTCCAGAGCCGAACGCGACGGGATGCGCACAACTGGCGAGGAAGGATAAGGAAAAGAGATGATCAAGAAGCAATTGCGCTGGCTGCCCTCGGCACGCATGGCGTTGGCGGACACGGCCGGGCACACCCGCTTCGTCCTTGCACTCACTGGGTTTCTCCTGATGCACATCCCGGTAGTGCTCACCAGGACGAACTCGAGTCGGGGCAAGGCTCCGACGCTGCCGGACGGGAACATCTCGTTCGCCTTCTACGGCGCTATCGAGGACTCGGCGGACACCCGCACCGTGCGTGCCGAGCTGCGCGCCGACCAGAACCTGTTCGTGGAGCTGCTCGTTCCCAAGCTGAGTCCCGAGCAGGACCTTCCGGACGACGACTTACCCGTCCTGACGATCGTTTCCCCTTCCGGAGAGGGGCGTGTGCTCCGGCCGTCTCGCCGGGAGACCTTTGACGAGCCATACACGGACACCTCGTACTTGAGCTATCTCGCCGGCCGCTTCCCTGGTGAGGCTGGAACCTACACGCTGTCGGTATCCGGGCGAGCTCCGTGCCGGTTCGTGCTCGCCGTTGGCGACGACGAGCGGCCGGGCGAGGTGCTCGACGTACCGATCGGGTCGGTCGAGGACGTCCACCGATGGTACGGCGCAAAGCCGGCCGCTCGGTAAGGCGCCCCCCAAGTGGCGTGTTCCGTCTCTCCTCGGCGGAGCACGCCACGGCCGCCCTGGCCGAGGTATCATCGGCCCATGCGCCGTGAGTTTCGGGGCCGTCCGCGGTGAAGCTCGGCGAGTTGGAACGGGCGGTAATGGACGTGCTGTGGGAGCGCGGCGAACCTACAGTCGTGCGTGATGTTGCGCGCGCCCTCGTCGATCGCGACCTGGCATACACCACGGTGATGACCGTGCTGGATAGGTTGGCGAAGAAGGGGGTGGTCCAACGCAACCGCGACGGAAGGAGCTGGCGCTACGTCGCTGCGGCCAGTCGGGAAGCCTTTATAGCGCAGCTCATGCTGGATGCGCTCTCGCTCACCGGTGACCGCCCGGCTGCCCTGACGCACTTTGCGCTTTCGGTCGGCACTCCGGATGCCACGGTGCTCAGCCGGGCGCTCGCGGCAGCCAGCAAGAAGCCGGACAGCAGCAAGTCCCGATGAGCCCGACGCTTCACATGCTGGTGACCCTCGTGATCTGCACCGGTGTGGTTAGCCCGCTGGCGAGAGCACGTTGGGTGTGGCGAGCACCGCGAATCAGCATCGCGCTGTGGCAGATGCTCGCGGCAAGTTGGGTGCTCTGCGCCGTGGGCACGCTGCTTGCGATCGGGTTGTCGGTTTACGGCTCGGACATCCCGACCGCACTTTCCAGCTGGGGCGGGGACATCTTCGAACGCGATCAGCTCGCCAGCCACAGCGGTTTCCACGGCGTTGTCACCGCACTAGGTTTCGCGCTCGCTGTGGTGGTGCTGCTCGCGGCGGTGTCGACGTGGGTCGCGGTCTGGCGAACG
This sequence comes from Pseudonocardiaceae bacterium, assembly GCA_050701375.1. Taxonomy (GTDB): domain Bacteria; phylum Actinomycetota; class Actinomycetes; order Mycobacteriales; family Pseudonocardiaceae. Next base: position 2,913 of record JBOHFC010000266.1, on the reverse strand, counting down.
CGCCATCGGCATCGCAGGCTCCTCGCCCTGGTCGCACACGAGGACCCCGCCGCGCCGGGTGCGCTGATCGTCGATTATCCGGTGGCGGTAGCCTACTGCCTTCCAGGGCTGCGAGCTCAGGTTGTGCTCAGCGCCGGAGCGGTGCGGACACTCACGCCGGATCAGATCGCGGCCGTCCTCGCACACGAACGAACGCATGCCCGCGAACGCCACGATCTCGTACTTCTACCGTTTGCCGCGCTGCGCCGGCTCGTTCCACGGAGTCGGCTCGTCGCGCTGGCCGCCGAGTCTTTGGCATTGTTAGTGGAGATGCGCGCGGACGAGAGCGCCTGCCGACACCAGTGCCCCCGATCGCTGGCGAGCGCATTGAGCTGGTTCCACGAGAACGCTGCCAGCCCTCCGGTTGGCACCCTGGGCATGGGCGACGCGGCAGTGGCCGCTCGGTTGCTGCGGATCAGCAGTGCCACTGTCCCGCTGCCGGTGACGCTGCGCTGGTTGGCGCTGCTGACCGGGCTGGTGCTGATCTCAACTCCCCTGACGTTTCTTCTCGTCTAGTCTGCAGTCAGTCCTACGTGCTGATCGGACGATGCACTTCAGAGCGGCGGTCACGGTGACCCGGCAACGCGCTGCAGCCACTTCGGACCGCCGAGTCTGGACTCGCTCACCCGCACTGCCGCGGATGTGACCGCGATTACCGGCATTCGCCACGATCACGGCGGCCAGCGCGCTTAGCGGTCGCCGGCCGCTGTCGGCCCCGGACCCGCGATCGACCTGACGGCGTGGGTAACGATATCTACTACTCGACGTAATACTATCTATCGTAGTAGATTAACCTGCCCGCAACCCTAGGGACCCGGCACGATGATCGATGTTCTTGCCACCATTCTCACCTTCGTAGCCCTCGGAGCCGCCGCTGGGTCGCTGGTCATGATCCTGCTCAACCAAGCGTTACTCCTCGGACGGCCGCTCACCCGGGTGCTGCTCGGAGTCCTCGCGATGCTCGAGCTCGGGCTACTGGTGCAGGCGGTGAGCGGTGTTGGCAACATGCTCTTCACTAGCCGACAGCTCGACCGGTTCGCGTTCGTCGGCTACCTGGTCGGGCCGCTGCTGATCGTTCCGTTGGCCGCGGTGTGGGCATTGGCGGAACGGAGTCGGTGGGGCTCAGGGGTGCTGGTCGTCGGCTGTCTGGCCGTTCCCGTGATGATCGTTCGACTGCACCAGGTGTGGACTGGCCATGTCTGAGCGTCAACTGACCACCAATCCGGTGACCCGATCCGGACCTGGCCGGATCCTGATCACTGTGTATGCGATCTTCGCCATGGCCGCGTCCGCCAGGTCGGCAGTGCAGATCGCGACCCGGTTCGACCGGGCTCCGGTGGCCTACCTCCTCTCCGCCGTGGCAGCAGTGATCTACATTGTCGCCACCGTCACGCTTACGCACGGTAGTCGGACCTCCCGCCGGATCGCTGCGATCTCATGCGTCATCGAACTGACTGGTGTCGTCACAATAGGAACAGTCAGTCTCGTGGCGCCTCAAGCCTTTCCGGACGCCACGGTGTGGTCGGTGTTCGGCAGCGGTTATTTCTTCGTGCCGGTGGTGCTCCCGATGCTGGGCCTTTTCTGGCTTCGGAGAACGATCTCGGATCGACGGGAACCTGCCGGGGCGGCTACGCCGAACTCCGATAGCACAAGGAGATAGCGCAACTGCTTCATATTATGCCAAGCTCATCACCATCAGGTGCACCGCCAAGGCTGGACATCACCATCCACGGCGGACGACGGCGGACGCATCGAATTCACACATCCCCCCGAGATCACCGACCCCGATCAACACCGGATTAGTACACACTACCTGACGTGTGAGAACACTGCAAACGTCGCCTTCAGTAACCCACGCAACAACCATCCGGGACGGCTCTGTTGTGTCCGGCGATGGGAGCAACCGTGGTCCTGCTTGGTGCATGAGAGCCGTTTGCCGTCTCGCCCCATCCTCGACCGTCGCCGGGTTCCGGTTCCCACCGGAGATGATCACCTTGACGGTGCGTTGGTATCTGCGTTTCGGACTCTCCTATCGTGATGTGGAAGAGCCTTTGGCGAGCGGCGAATCGCCGTCGATCATGTGACGATCTACCGGTGGGCGCAGCGGTTCATCCCGCTGCTGATCGATGTAGCACGTCCCAGCTTCCGCCTACGCAACAGACCCCAGTGCACAGCTCCGGGGTCGGCGGCCCGTCGGGGTTCTCAGCCCAAGGTGGTGGCGAGGCTAGCGGCTGAGCGCAGGGTGTCGGGGTGGTCGTGGCCCAGGACCCTGTGGCAGCGGGTGAGGGTGTCCTCGGCAAGCTGGCGAGCCGGCTCATGCTGCCCTATCTCGCGCAGGGTGGTGGCGAGGTTGTGGGCCGAGCGCAGGGTGTCGGGGTGGTCGTGGCCCAGAACCCTGTGGCAGCGGGTGAGGGTGTCCTCGCCGAGCTGGCGAGCCGGCTCATGCTGCCCGACTTCCCGCAGGGTGGTGGCAAGATTGCGCGCCGCGCGCAGGGTGAAGAGATGATCGTCGCCCAGGATCCGGCGGCAGCGGGTGAGGGTGTCCTCGCCGAGCTGGCGAGCCGGCTCACGCTGGCCCACCTCCCGAAGGACGGCGGCGAGGACGTCGGCCGGGATCAGGGTGTGTGGGTGGTCGTCGCCCAGGATCCGGCGGCATCGGGTGAGGGTGTCCTCGCCGAGCTGGCGAGCCGGCTCGTACTGCCCCAACTCCCGCAGGTCGATCGCGAGGGCAGAAGCCGAAACCAGGCTGTGTGGGTGGTCGTCGCCCAGGACCCGGCGGCATCGGGTGAGGGTGTCCTCAGCGAGCTGGCGAGCAAGCTCATATTGCCCCAACTCCCACAGTGGGGCGGTGAGGATGTAGGCCGAGCGCAGGGT
>JBOHFC010000265.1:0-2142 GCA_050701375.1 Pseudonocardiaceae bacterium | reverse complement strand
CGAAGCTCGCTCGCACCGACGCGGCGATACCAAAGCGGCGGTGCAACGGCCAGGCGCAGTGGTGACTGGCCCGCACCGCGATCCCCAGGTCGTCGAGGACCTGCCCGGTGTCGTGCGCGTGCACGTCGGCAACCATGAAGGACACCGCGCCACCCCGGTCCTCGGCATCGGCCGGGCCGATGATCCGCACGCCGTCGATCTCCGACAGGCCGGTCAGCGCTTGCTCGGTCAGAGCATGTTCATGCGCGGCGACGCGGTCCATACCCACCGCGGACAGGTAATCCACCGCCGCGCCCAAGCCGACCGCTTGGGACGTCATTGGGACACCCGCCTCGAAACGCTGCGGTGGTGGGGCGTAGGTGGAGCCTTCCATCTTCACGATCTCGATCATCGACCCCCCGGTGAGGAACGGCGGCAGCGCCTCAAGCAGTTCACGACGACCGTAGAGGACACCGACCCCGGACGGGCCGAGCATCTTATGCCCGGAGAACACTCCGAAGTCCACGTCGAGCGCGGCAAAGTCGACCGGCGTGTGCGGCACCGACTGGCAGGCATCCAACACAGTCAGCGCCCCGACCTCGCGAGCTCGTCTGACCAGCTCCGCGACCGGGGGGACGGTGCCCATCACGTTGGACTGGTGGGTGAAGGCCACCACCTTGGTCCGCTCGGACAGCTCCAGCGAATCGAGGTCCAGGCGACCGCCATCGGTCACCTGGTACCAGCGCAGCGTGGCGCCGGTGCGCCGGCACAGCTCCTGCCAGGGCACCAGGTTGGCGTGGTGCTCCATCTCGGTCACCACGATCTCGTCACCCGGCGCCAGCGCGAAGCGCTGCGCCGCGCCTTCGGCACCCGTCGAGTTGCTCAGCGCGTAGGCGACCAGGTTGATCCCCTCGGTGGCGTTCTTGGTGAACACCACCTCATCGGGCTGAGCGCCAACGAACGCCGCGATCCGAGCCCGCGCCGACTCATAGGCGTCGGTGGCCTCCTCAGCGAGCTGGTGCGCACCGCGGTGCACCGCGGCGTTGTGCTGTTCGAGGAAGGTGCGCTCCGCATCGAGCACCTGCCGGGGCCGCTGCGAGGTGGCCCCGGAGTCCAGGTACACCAATGGGCGACCATCGCGCACCGTGCGGGACAGGATCGGGAAATCGGAGCGGATCGTCTCCAGCTCACCGGCCGTCAGCTGGTCGGCAGTCAGTTGTCCAGTCACGATGACGACACCCCGGTCACCTCCTGCGGGCGGCTGAACCGCTCGTAACCGCCAGATTCCAACTCATCGGCGAGCTCCTGCCCGCCGGACTCCACAATGCGTCCACCCGCGAAGACGTGGACGTAGTCAGGAGTAATATGCCGCAAGATCCGCGTGTAGTGGGTGATCAGCAGTACGCCGACATCCCGGTTGGCGCGGTAGCGGTTCACGCCCTCGGAGACCACCCGCAACGCATCGACGTCCAGGCCCGAGTCGGTCTCGTCGAGGACCGCGATCTTGGGCTTGAGCATGGACAGCTGCAGGATCTCGTGACGCTTCTTCTCACCACCGGAGAAGCCCTCATTCACACTGCGCTCGGCGAAGGCAGGGTCGATGTCCAATGCGGACATCGCGGCCTTGACCTCCTTGACCCAGGTGCGCAGCTTGGGCGCCTCGCCCCGGACCGCGGTCGCGGCGGTACGCAGGAAGTTCGACATCGAGACACCGGGCACCTCGATCGGGTACTGCATGGCGAGGAAAAGACCAGCTCGCGCACGTTCATCTACTGACATCGACAGCACGTCAACGCCGTCGAGAAGTATTTGTCCTGAGGTGACCCGATATTTCGGGTGGCCGGCGATCGAGTAGGCCAAGGTGGACTTGCCCGAGCCGTTAGGGCCCATGATCGCGTGCGTCTCCCCGGCCCGGACGGTCAGATCAACGCCGCACAGGATTTCTTTCTCGGGGGATTGTGCGTCGTCGGTGGGCACCGCGACGTGCAGATCCTTGATCTCCAGAGTGGTCATCGGTGTCTTCTCAGCTCCTGCTTGCGGTTGGTCGGGGTAGCCGGATCGACGTACACGTCGTCACCGTCGATCGTCACGGCGTAGGTGTCTACCGGTTCGGATGCCGGTGGTGAGGACGGCTCTCCGGTGGCCAGGTCGAAGCATGATCCA
>JBOHFC010000264.1:0-12807 GCA_050701375.1 Pseudonocardiaceae bacterium | reverse complement strand
CGTTCACCGAGGGCTCTTGGACTGGGAGAAGGAGTTCAACACGCAGATCAACAAGATTCGTTACGTCATCGAACAGACAATCGCCCACTTCAAGACCTGGAGAATCATGCACACCGACTACCGTCGCCCCCTTGCAACATTCGCGACAACCATCTCAGCTGTAATCGGCCTGCACTTCTACACGGCCGCCTGAATAACCCTCGATGCAGGGCCGTGTGGGGATTGCGGGCATCGGACTTGCGATAGCTGGTAAGGCTCTCCTCGGCGGAGCGCACGGCTGCGGCCGAACCACCGGTGAGATGATAGTCGATCGCGAAACTGAGCTTGCATGCGGCGGTGCGCACGTCGTTAAGACCGTAGAGGTCCTGGAGCCGGCGCAGGTTCTCGGCGTTCTCTTCCAACGCCTTTTGCGGATCACCCGCGTCGCGGTACGCGATGGCGCGTTGCCACCTTATCCGCACCTCGTCCGGGTGGCCACCGTCCGGTTGCAAAGCGCCGACACGTTTGATTGCGTCGTCGAAGATTTTAATGGCCTCCTGGCAGCGGCCGAGCTCTCGCAGGTAGATGCCGAGGTTGCAAGCCGACCAGCAGACGTCGAGATGGTCGGGGCCAAAGAGGCCCATCCGGATTGCGTAGTTCTCCTGCTCCAGTTCCAGCGCCGACGAGATGTCTCCCGCCAAGAAGTACCACAGCGCCAGGTTGTTCGCGGCCCGTCGAGTATCCGGATGATGGTCACCGAGCCGCTCCCGGAAGCCGTGCAGTGTCCGCTGCTCGGCCGCGCACGCCTCGGCGAACTGGCCGCGTATCTGGAGGTTTCCTCCCTTGCTCCGCGCCGTTTTCAACGTCCGCGGATGTGTGGGGCCAAGCAGCAACTGCTGGCGGTCCAACAGACCGTTCACCCACTTCAGCAGGGTTTCCATGTCTTCGTTTTGCCGCCGTTGCAGGGCTCCGAACTGGAACTCCAGCCGCATTTTCAGTGACGACTCGGCCCGCGAGGTGGGTTGCCATCCCTCCAGTACCCGAGCAGCCAGATCGGCTGCGAAGTGCCAGGTCTCCGGGCTTGGCGTGCGCATCAGGTAGTTGACCTGGTCCACCAGCCAACGGCGGACACTGACGTCGTGACTGCCAGTCGCTCCGGACACCGCGATGTGCCGCTGCAGCTCAACGAAATCGGCGATGTCCTGCCGATCCTCCGGTTCGGGGTCGGTCGGTGCAAACGTGGCGAGCGTGTGCAGCACCTCCCGCTGGCGCGAATCGGATTCGCTCTGCGTCATCGCACTACGCACAAGTTCCTGCACGACTCGGTGCATGGTCAGCTTGGCCGGGCGTTCCCAGTTCATCTCGAACAGCCCGTATCGCTGGCCGCAGCGCAGCACCAGGTCCAGTTCCAACGGGTCGAGGACGAGGGATTGACCATCGTCAGCCGCGTCGGCTAGGGCCTGCACCATTGGGGCGGAACGCAGCAACCGCAACGCCACTCCGTCGGGAGACAGCCACGAGCACAGCTGGGCTAGCCGAATGGTCACCCGGCCGAGATCGTTTTCGGCTAGCGTCCTCAAGATGACTGAAAGCGCCGCTGTCGGCGGCGACTGGACGGCCAGGAATCCTGCGGTCCTGGCGCGGAACTCGGCGGCTGACCAGGCGGCCGCCGTCGTCCTGGTCGCCACCACCCGGTGCATGGCTACGGCGCTCTCGGACATCCATGCTGCGGCGAGTCGCAAGGCCTGGGGCAGCTGCTCCATGTGGGCTGCGACCAGCGCTGCGTCACCGGCGGATAGGTCGGGCACGAGCTTGCAGAGCAGTTCGCTGCTGTCCTGAGCGTCCAGGGCGCCGACTGCAGTGCCGTCTGGATGGGGCTCCCGGGTGGTCACGATGACATGCCCGGAATCGCTGGTCGGAAGTAGCTCAGCCAGCGTGTCGAGAACCGAGACGTTGTCGTAGACCAGCAGCCACCGTTGATACCGTGGATGTGCCCGCAGCGCCTCCAAGGCGGCCCGTGGACGGTCCGGGCTGGAGGGCAGTTTCAACTCGTCGGCCAGTGCGATAAGGCTGGCCTGGACGGATCGTGCGTCCTCGGCCGGGATCCACCACTGAAGATCGTAGTCGGTGGTGAAGCGATGAGCGTACTCAAGGGCAAGCTGGCTCTTGCCAGTTCCGGCGGGGCCGGTGAGCGTACAGGTGGCCTGTTCCCGCTCAATGAGGAAGCGGTCCCGCATGTGCTCCAAGATGTCGCCGCGCCCGACGAACCGTTGGTTGCGCGGCGGCAGACTCGATCTGGAGTGCGGCGACGGTGGGCGCCCGGGGAAGTACACCGGACGCTCGTCTGTGCCCGTGTCGGATCGGTAAAACAGCACGAAATGTCGCAACAGTCTCCGCCGGGCCGATGCCTCGTCGCAATCCACGAAGCTGATCTGGGGCAGGTCGGCGAGTGGCGCGCTGATGGGGGGGGCCGGGCACCTGCACGACGAGCACGTCGAACTGGACGGTCACCCCGGGCATTCCGGCCGACCGCTGAATCAGGTCGATCGCCAGGCTGCCGGTTGGTGAGCGGGCCAGCCGTGGGCTCCCAACCACCAATACTGTGGCCCGGCCAGGCCCTTCCAACCACGGCTCGCCCGCAGACAGCCGGCCGACTTTGGCCCCGCTCGATTCGAGAAGGTTCTGAATCCAGTCCGCCCATAGTCGATCTTCCGCAGCGTAGGCGAGGAATATTCGTGGCTGTGCGCTGAGCGAGCTGACGCCCAGCGAGTACCGGTAGCTGTCGCGTACGTGGGCCGGGACAGGCCGCATTCGATCGACCTTGCCTGCTGTGATCATATCGGTGATCCGCGCGTAGGCGGCCGGTATAGGCGCGCCCGGCTCGTCGTGCAGCATCGCTACGGCTTGATCGAACACCACGCCGACCGGCCGGTAGGGGATCTCCGCGATGGTGGCGGATACGGCGGCGGTGGCCAGGTCGGCAAACGCGGTCTGTATTCGGTGCTTCGTCCGGCGGGCCAGGTCCGGATCCTGGTCGTCGAACTGCACGGTGACTGCGAGGATCGCCAGTTGCAGCGGTACGAGCTCGGCGATCGCGCCTGCCATGGCAGCTGCCTTCGCCACGTCACTCGCCCGGGGATGGAAGCACACCACCACTGTGTCGCACAGATAGGCCAGACCCCTGATCGTCGCCGGCGCCGGCGACGGCGCGATATCACTGAGAACGTAGTCGTAGCCGGCTGCGCAAATGCGGTTGCGTAGCGCGGCATCCTGACCAGGACCACGCTGCGACGCTGTCGAGCTCCTGGGGAACTCGACCGCGTCGATGTCCACGGAATTTATCGGCAGCCGGTATCGGTATACCGTCGGGTCGTCCCGATCCGCAGCCGTGCCCCACAACGCGAGAACCAGATCCTCGGCGAGCGGGTGCTCTGCGCGGACCATGTCGGTCTGGAACTGAACCAGGTAGTCGTCCACCCGCGGAGCCTCGGCGCCTTGGTCGAGGAGGAGGACACGCTTACCTGCGGCGGCCAGCACGCAGGCCACGTTCACCAGAACAGCGGTCCGGCCGGTGCCGCCCGGTGATGTGAAGGCGACAATCCGGCAGGGTTCTGCGGCGTCGGACGCGTCACTGGTCATCGTGGCCGGCCATGCCCCGAATGGTAGCTGTCGTGGTCACCTTTTGTTCGACTCGATTCCTCGGGTAGTGGCGTGACGCCGGCCTTGCGAGAACCCTCAAGGCGCCACGGCTGACCTGCGATGATCATGGCTGTCAACCACGATCATCGTGCCATGGGCGGGACACCGATTCAGCTCGCAGGATACGACGGGACCGGGCGGGCCGCGCGAGCGGCACGCCTCCAGACGCTGACTGGCGCGCCGGATTTGACCCTGAGGGGCTGGCGGAGTGGGGCCAGATCAGCCCTACTGACCCGAACATACTGAGAAGATCAGCTACCGCTGCGCTACGCGAGGAATTGGTCAGATACGGTCCTGGAAGCCGACGTACGCCTCGGTGCCGTCGCCGTCACTCGCCAGGATCCGGCGGAGAGACGCAGCCAACACCGAATCGGGCAATAGGGCGATTTTCTCCAGGCTGATGCCCGTCAAGTTCACCAGGTCGGATTCCAACCCGGACTCGTCGATGCCCACGCCGGGAGCGACCTCCGATCGAATCCGCGATCAGCCACATTTCGGCGGCTTAACCCACAGGTAGGGCGTGGGGGAGCACCGATGGTAGTCGGGGAGCGGCTCCTCGTACAGCCCGCAACCGGGGTCTGTGCTGGCAGGCGGTCCTGCGACCATCAGGTGCAACCCGCGTTCGGGTCGTCCGTCGGGACGACGCGTCCGTTACAGTCGAACGCCGGGATGCCTGGCGGCGGCCAGGGAGGGCGGAGCGGTATGACTGAGCCGGTGTCAATTCGTCGATCGGTCGAGACGGATTTGCTCGAAGGATCTGCTTTTCGGCAATTCGTGCTCAAGATTCACAGCAGATGCGATCTTGCTTGTGATCATTGCTATGTCTACACGATGGCGGATCAACGGTGGCGAGCGAGGCCCATCGTGATGACGCGTAGCGTCGTAGAGCAAACGACGTATCGAATCGCGGAACATGTTCGGGCGCATAGCCCGACCTCGATCGACGTGGTGCTGCATGGTGGAGAGCCATTGCTGGCTGGGCCAGCCCGTATCGCGCACTGTGTAGCGGGGATTCGCGCTGCAGTCGGGACGGTAGCGGCGGTGGACTTCACCTTGCAGACCAACGGAGTGCTGCTCGACGCGGATTATCATCGGCTGTTCCGTCGGCTCGGGATTCGGGTGAGTGTCAGCCTCGACGGTGACCGGGTAGCACAGGACCGGCATCGCAGGCGGCGGGATGGCCGGGGTAGCCACGCAGATGTCGTCCGGGCGCTGCGTGACTTGTCCTCCGGGCGCTTCCGGTCACTGTTCAGCGGCTTGCTCTGCACGATCGACTTACGCAACGATCCGGTGACGACCTACGAAAGTCTGCTGGAGTTCCGGCCACCGGCGGTCGACTTCCTTCTCCCTCATGGTAACTGGTTGCGTCCGCCGCCGATGCGCGATCATGGTTCATCCGAAACACCGTACGCGGAATGGTTGATTGCCGTGTTCGATCGGTGGTACGGCGCTACGCCGCAAGAGACTCGCGTTCGGAAATTCGACGAGATCATTCATGTCGCCCTGGGCGGGCGATCCGGCGTCGAGGGCATCGGCGTGAACCAGCCCGCGACGATCGTGGTGGAAACCGACGGAGCGATCGAGCGGTCCGACATGCTCACCGCAGCCTATGAGGGTGCCGGGAGCACTGGCCTGCATGTTGCGGACGATTCCTTCGACGCAGCCCTTACCCGGTTCGTTCCTCAGCGGCGAGCTGATGTCTGTGCCGACTGCGATCTATACCGGATCTGCGGTGGGGGGCTCTACGCGCACCGGTTCGGTCCGGAACGTGACTTCGACAATGAGTCGGTCTACTGCCCGGATCTATACCGGCTGATCTCGCACATCCGGAGTCGGCTCATCCACGACGTAGCTGCCCTGCGGAGCTCGGCGCCGTGACCGTCGGAACACATCGGTTGCCGCTCCAGAGCTTCACCGCGCTCGCCAGGGGGGGTGGCGGACCGAACGCGGTGCACCGGTTGGCGTCCGTCCGGAACAGCCGGAACCGGTTGCTTCTTCACATGCTTGCGGAGACGGCGGAAGCAACTGATCGTACAACGGCGGCCATTGTGCGGGAGGCCTACCAAACGCTTGTCTCGCTGGAGCAGCAAGCGTCCCACGCAGTGGACTTCGTGGTGAACTATCCGGCGGTCAGCGCGTGGTTGTTGAACACAGCAACGCAACTACATCGCGGCAGAACCGCCGCAGCACAGCCGGCGCGGCTTGCCAATGTGGCTGCTGCTGCGGCAGCGCGAGCCTCTGTCACCGCGACAGTTGAAATACCCGCCCAGTCTAGAGTGGACGGGGTCATCCAGTTGCCGTCACTTGGCATCGCAAGGCTTCCTGCCGGCCCGGCCCGCGTCACTGTCTCGCCGGATGTCGTCGCCTTGGTCGCAGGGGGTAAACGAGTAGAGCTCCCGCGTGTTGCCGATCAGGTGGGACGCGACTGGTGCGGTCTGCACGAACTGGCCGCGGAGCATGCAGGCCTGCGGCTTGATCTGCTGGTCGACGGGTGGGAGTCGGGCTGGATGGGGGATGTGGACGCCGGCTGGCACGCACTCGACCGGTGGGAGATCCAGCGCTGGAGGACCGCGTTATCCGCGGGGTGGCGATTGCTTGTCTCCCATCATCGTGTAGTTGCCGCCGAAGTGGCGGCTGTCCACCGTATGCTCGTGCCGCTGCGAGTCTCTGACGCTACCCTTGCCAGCTTGACGCCGAGCGACGCGTTCGGATGTGTCGCCATGTCGCTGCCGACTGGTCCGCGAATGGCTGCACTCACGCTGGCGCACGAGGTCCAGCACGCCAAACTCTCCGTGCTTCTGGATCTCTTTCCCTTAGTGGACTGTACCGGGAAACAGACGTTCTATGCGCCGTGGCGTCCGGATCCACGTCCACCGTTAGCATTGTTACACGGCATTTACGCGCACGTCGGGGTCACCGCCTTTTGGCGCACTCAACGGCATGTTGAGCACGACGCCATCGATGCCGAGGTCGAGTTTGTGCGGTGTCTGACGGCGACCCGTGAAACCGCGCTGGTACTCATGTGCAGCGGCCTTCTGACACCGATTGGCGCCCAGTTCGTGACTGGAATTCTGGAGGTGCTGGAGGAGTGGCGGTCGGACACAGTATCTCGTAAAGCTAAGACGGCTGCGAGGCGCCTTGCGGAGCGTCATCGTGCACGGTGGTGCCAGACATAGGTCGCCAGTGTGCTCAGTGGCGTGGGGGGCGTAGCGAGCTGATCACCAGTAGTAGTCCTACCAGGAGGGCCATCACGGCGAGGGCCCAGCGGCCGTCTACGTCGGGCAGCCAGGTGACGCCGCCGAGCAGCGCGGTGGCCGCGATTCCCAGCGAGCCCACCCCGGCGACCAGCGTGAGCAGGTCCGGCCCACGCCGGGGGGGCAGCGCGGCCGTATCGCCGGTGGGGCGCGGTTGCGGGTCAGCCGCAGGATTGGTCGTCTCGTTCATGATCCGCGCTCCACGTGAATTTCGCCGATACCGGAGTGCACGTCCAGAATCACTTTGCCACCGCCGGGCCCGTCGGCTCCATAATCAATCAGGTCCACCCGGTCAGAGCCGGTCCGACCGAGGCAGTCGACCTGCCCGACCTGTGTCTGGCAGCTCACCTGGACGTCGAGGTTCGGCGGCAGGATGACGTGGGTTTCTCCGATGCCCACGTTGACGCTGGTCCTCTTGGTCTGACCGGGGTCCAATCGCAGCCCGGTGAGGTCCAGCCGGCCATTGCCCAGGGTGACCGCATAATGCGGCTGGAGCTCGGCGGCCGTGACCGGATCCCAATAACTACCGCCGACCTTGATGCCAGAGGTCGGCGCGGCGTGCAACACCCAGGTGAGCAGGGCCAGTGGAATGGCGATCAGGATCAGCCCCCGGCCGCTCTGCTTGAACGAGCCCGCTACCAGGCCGAGCCCGACCACGCCCAGCAGCAGCGCGGCGATCCCGGCGGCCGAGAGCCCAGGAGCGAACGCCAGCGCGACGCCGCCGGTCAGCAGCGCGAGCCCGAGCGTGATCGGGGTGACCTTGGACCAGGCCACTCGCGGCGGTGCGGTCTGCACCGGCGGCGCTGAGGGCTCCGGAAGGTCCCAGGCGAACGGTGCCGCGCCCAGCGGATCCCACGCCGGCGGAGCAGGCTGATCCGCGCCGTCGACCGCCTTGCCCTCAGCCGGTGGTGCCGTAGCTGTGCCGGTACTTGCGGCGGTAGCCGTGGCGGGTGCGGCCGTGGCCGGCGCGGTCGACGAACTCCGCGGCGCCCCCCGAACCTCACTCAGGGCGGAAGTCTCACCCAGGGCGGCCCGGGAACGGTGCAGCAGAACCAGCGCCCCCACGGCAACGAGAAGCCCCAGCACGCCGGAGGCGCGGCCGGCCAGCACCCCCACGGTCGCTGGAATCAGGAGCACAACGAGCGCGATGGTCAGCACCGCGGACATCGAGCTGCGCCCTCGGCCGACCATTCGCTCGGCGCCGGAGGCCTGGTCGCCCTCGACCGGTAACAGCAGCCAACCCAGCAGGTACAGCAGCACTCCAGAACCGCCGAACACGGCGGCCACCACGAACGCGACCCTGACCAGCACCGGGTCGATGGCATAGCGGCGAGCGATCGCCGCCGCGACGCCGGCGACCTTCCGGTCGTTGGCTCGCCGGTGCGGTCTGGTAGCCCAGAAGTCCCGCGCGGTGTCCTGCACACTGATGTCGCTCACCTGATTGAGCCTGACCTCGTCCCAAGGCGAGCACCATCAGGGGTCACCCTGATCCGTCCCCGGATCGGGGACACCCGGGTAGACCCTGATACCCCTGGCAGCCCCGCGCGTGTGACCATGACAGCGTGAGCACACCGGCCGATCAGGTGACGGGCCACCGGGGGCACGCCCAGCCGGTGGCCGGGCCCGCACGGTTGTGCCGGCATCGGTCGGACCGGGTCATCGCCGGCGTGTCCAGTGGGATCGCCGAGCACCTCGGCGTGCCGGTGCTGTGGGTGCGGGTGATCTTCGTGGCGCTGGCCGGTCTCGGTGGCGCCGGATTGATCGGTTACGCGCTGCTGTGGGCGTTCATGCCGGCGACTGAGGCCGGTGCCCGCCGGCCGAGTACCGCACGGGACAGGCAGCAGGCGGTCGGTCTGGTCCTGCTCGGCGGGGGCCTCGCATTGGCTGGGGCCGCATGGGGCACCGTGTGGGCCGGCTGGGTCACCGGACCGTTGGGGGTCGCCCTGGTCGGGGCCGGGGTGGTATGGCGAGAGGCCGACGCCAGTCAGCGCACCCGCTGGCGCAGCGGTGCGGTGTCCGGCGTGTTCTCCGGCGCCGTCTTCGGGGGCGGGAGGATGGCCCTGCTCCGGGTACTGGCCGGGATCGCGCTGATGACCAGCGGGATCGCGGTGTTCCTGCTCAACCAGGGAAACCTTGGCCAGCTCCGGTTCGCGCTGCTGGCCGCGGCCGCGACGCTGGTCGGGGTGGCCGTGCTCACCGTGCCCTGGTGGTTGCGGCTGATGCGCGCGTTGGGTGAGGAACGCCGGGCCCGGATCCGCACCGAGGAGCGCGCCGAGATCGCCGCGCATCTGCACGACTCGGTACTGCAGACGCTCGCGCTGATCCAACAGCAGTCCGATTCAGCCCGGGAGGTCCGCCGGCTGGCCCGCGGCCAGGAGCGCGAGCTTCGCTCCTGGCTCTACGGACCCCAGGGCTACGGGAAGGTGGCGCAACCTCACACGGACGGCCGCACCGACGCGCCGACGGTCGCCGCGACGCTGCACGCCGCTGCCGGCGAGGTGGAGGACACCTACGCGGTGAGCATGCAGGTCGTCGTGGTGGGCGACTGCGGCCTGGAGGATCCGCTGCCTGCGCTGGTGCAGGCCAGCCGGGAGGCGATGGTCAACGCCGCCAAACACGCCGGCGTCACCGAGGTCAGCGTGTATGCCGAGGTCGAGCCCGGGCAGGTGCATGTTTTCGTCCGCGACCGCGGCGTCGGGTTCGATCCGGAAGCGGTCGCTGCCGACCGGCACGGGTTGGCCGACTCGATTCGCGGCCGGATGCAACGCCACGGGGGTACGGTGACTCTGCGTACCGCGCCCGGTGAAGGCACCGAGGTCCAGCTGGCTGTCGTGCGCCGGAAGGGCGGAGAAGAGGCATGACTGCCGAGATTGACGAGGACCCGGCTATCCGGGTCTTCCTGGTCGATGACCACGCACTGTTCCGCACCGGGGTGAAGGCTGAGCTGACCCGCGCCGGTGCCGCCGACCCGGACGCGCCGCCGGTCGTCGTGGTCGGCGAAGGTGGATCAGTGCAAGAGGCGGTCACCGGGATCGGGCACCTGCGCCCCGAAGTCGTGCTCCTCGATGTCCACATGCCCGACGGGGGCGGCGCGGAGGTGCTGCGCCGGGTCCGCTCCGAAGCGCCCGGCGTGGTGTTCCTCGCGCTGTCGGTGTCCGACGCGGCCGAGGACGTGATCGCGGTGATCCGGGCTGGCGCCCGCGGGTACGTCACCAAGACGATTTCCGGACGGGATCTGGCGACGGCGGTGCGCCGGGTGCACGCCGGGGACCCGGTCTTCTCCCCGCGGTTGGCCGGTTTCGTTCTCGACGCATTCGCCCAACGGCCCGGGACGCCACCGGTGGGCGACCCGGAGGTGGATCTGCTCACCCCCCGAGAGCGCGACGTGCTGCGGCTGCTGGCCCGCGGATACGCCTACAAGGAGATCGCCGCTGAGCTGTTCATCTCGATCAAGACGGTGGAAACTCACGTCTCGTCGGTGCTGCGCAAAACCCAGCTGTCCAACCGGTACGAACTGTCCCGCTGGGCATCCGACCGTCGTCTGGTGTAGACGCCCTTCGGGTGTCCCGGTCAACCGTGGTGTTGCGCCGCGGTGAGCGTCACGCCGCTGATCCTTGCCGACGATTGGATCAGCACCCGGCCGTCCGGTGAGTTACCCAGGGTGAGCCGGTAATGCTCCAAGGTTCGATTGCGGTTCGCCGGCTCGAACACCAGATCCACCAGCACGGTGTTGCCCTGCACGGCGACCGGCCCGCGGATGCTGACTCGATTGATCCCGTTCCAGAAGTCGCTGTACTGCTGGAGACCCTGAGCGCGTTGCCCGGTGCCGAGATACTGCCATGCCGCGGTGGTGTCCTGGGGTAGCAAGCCGTAGTAGGTGCGGACCGTCTGCTCCAGCTGCGCTGGTTGCAGTGGGGCTGGGGGTGCCGGCGCGGCCGGCGCCGGGGCGGGTAGGGCGTTGGCGTCGGGCGACGGTGCAACTGCGGGCGTGGCTACTGCCAGCTGGCCGCGATCGGTGGTCGGCCTCGCCACGTTCGAAACTACGCCAAGCACGATGGCGAGCACGACGAGGCAGCTCGTGGCGGCGAACAGGACCGCTGGTCGCCGCCACCAGAGGGCCCCTCGGGTTGTCGGTTTCCTTGCCGGCGTACGGCTCCGCGGCGGGCTGGCGGGCAGATCCACTGCGGTCAGCATCGTCGAGACGAGGCCAGCGGGGGTGTGCCGGCGCGGCGGACGGGAGGCCGGCGGTGCGGCCTCGGAGCGATCGATCACCGTGTCGAGTGCCGCCACCGCTTGAGCCATGGTGGGACGCGCCGCAGGGTCGTCAGCCAGCAACCGCATCAGGACGGCGGACAACGGCCCGGCTTGCTGCGCGGGCCGTACCCGGCCTTCGGCGACGGTGCGGAGCATCGCCAGGGCGTTGTCGTCCACCCCGAAAGGCGGCACGCCTTCCACCGCGACGTAAAGAGTGGATCCCAGCGAGAATACGTCGCTTGCGGGCCCGGGTGCCGCACCGCGGGCCACCTCTGGAGCGAAGTAGGCGGGGGTACCCGCGAGCACACCGGTGCTCGTCACCGTGGCGTCCCAGCTTGCCCGAGAAATCCCGAAGTCTGTGATCTTGGCGGTCCCGTCCCGGCCGAGCAGGACGTTTCCCGGCTTCACATCCCGGTGCACGATTCCCGCTGCGTGGGCTGCCGTCAGCGCGGAGGCGACCTGCTGGCCTATCCTGGCCGCCTCGTGCGGCGCCAGCGTCCCGTACTCGAGGAGAACCGCGGCGAGGCTGCGCGAGGGCAGGTACTCCATCACCAGCCACGGCACCATCTGGCTGCCCGCTGCGGTGCCGGTGTCGAGCGCCACGTCGTAGACGCAGATGGCGTGCGGATGCTGCAACCGGGCCGCGATCCGGCCCTCGCGCATCGCCCGGTCCGTGGCCGTCTGTGCATCCGTCTGCGCCAGGCCCGGCGCGATCAGCAGCTCCTTGAGCGCCACCGTGCGGTTGAGCCGCTCGTCGTGGGCTCGCCAGACCGCGCCCATCGCGCCAGTGGCGACCCGCTGCTCCAGCCGGTAGCGGCCGGCGACGAGTCGGCTATCGGGATTCACCAGTTGCGCTCCTCGCTGTCCACCTCAGGCTAGGCGCTTCGATACTTCACCAGCCCGTCCTCGCCGAGGACATCGGTGTCCGGTAGCTCCAGCGGGACGGGCGGTGCTCCGCGCTATCGCCCAGCAGGTCAGCCGCCGCTGCGGTAGCGGGTCCGGGTGCTCTGTAGGGCCTGGTAGCCCACCACGCCGCTACCCGCCCCGGCCAGGATGGCCAGGATGTCGGCAGTTGGGCCGCCGGTGGCCAGCAACAGCGCGAGTAGCGAAACGCCGAGGGTGACCGCGGCCACCGGCACCCGGCTGCGGACGTACTGGTTGACCGGTTCGCCGCCGGCTCGCCGGTTGGCCGCAGCGCCGAGCATCGCGAGATATCCGCCATGCGCCAGCGCGGCAAGCAACCCGGCCAACGCGGCGAGGACAGCAATCAGAGTGAGCACCATGAAGCCAGTGTGCCTCCGCCGGGGCTGCGGTGCCGCTGCGGATTTCGCGGGGCGGTCAGCGGCCGAGCCGACCACGTCCGAGGCGCAGCAGCAGCATCGCCAGCTCATGGCCTTCCGTGCCAAGCTCGCGGTAGCGGTCGAGGACAGCCATCTCGCGGCCGTGCACTACCCGCGTACCGCCGGCGGCCCGGCGGGCGATGCCGATCTTCTTGGATATCGCGGTGCGTCGCTGCACCAGCCGCAGGATCTCGGCGTCGAGGTAGTCGATCTCGGTGCGCAGTGTGGCGAGGTCGATGACGGAATCGTCGCTGCCGTCGGCCTTACGGTCGTCGACGTGC
>JBOHFC010000263.1:0-14611 GCA_050701375.1 Pseudonocardiaceae bacterium | reverse complement strand
AGGTCCAGCCCGCCGCGCTGCTGCCCGACACGAACGCGCATTTCCTCGGCGAGAACCCGCAGCACGTCTACACGGTGGTCTTTGACTCCCGCGAGCTGTGGGGCGCCGACGCCGAGCCCTTCACGCTCACCGACGAGCTGTTCGACAGCTACCTGGTGCCGTGTCATGAGTGAGACCACCTCAACGCAGCGGTTGCCGATCGCGTTGCGCACCGAGGCGCTGGAGCAACTGCTGACCGAGCGCGGCCTGGTCGATCCGGCAGCGATCGACAACATCGTCCAGACCTACCAGACGGCGGTCGGGCCGATGAACGGCGCCAAGGTCATCGCCAAGGCGTGGACCGATCCGGACTACCGCGAGCGGCTTCTGGTCGAGGGCACTGCCGCGATTGCCGAGCTCGGCTTCACAGGCCCGGAGGGCGAGCACATCGTGGTCGTAGAAAACACTGCGGAGGTCCACAATGTGATCGTGTGCTCGCTGTGCTCGTGCTACCCGTGGCCGGTGCTGGGGTTGCCGCCCAGCTGGTACACGGACCCGGCCTACCGCGCCCGCATCGTGCGCCAGCCGCGTGTGGTGCTGGCCGAGATGGGCCTTGAGCTACCCGCCGACACGAACATCGTGGTTCGGGATTCCTCCTCCGAGGTGCGCTGGCTGGTGTTGCCGCAGCGGCCGGCCGGCACCGAGGACCTGTCCGAGGAGCAGCTGGCCGGGCTGGTCACCCGCGATGCCATGGTCGGTGTGGCGAAGGTCGAAGCGCCGTGACCGCCGCCGCGCCGCTGGACATCGACGGTCCCGCCGCGCCGCCGCGGAGCAACGGTGAGCTGGTGTTCGCCGAGCCTTGACCTGAATATGCCTGGGCTGGTGCTGGTGCAAAGTCGGGTTGAGGGGCTCTGGGTCCCATGTTGACCTTGCGGTCGCTACCCGGGCCCTCGGCGGTGGTCAGGCGTAGGCGAATGCCTTCTCGACGATCACCGCGTCCGGGTTCGGGTGTCCGTAGGCGAAGATCCGGCCCTGGCCCTTGCGTAGCGCGTGCATCGCCTCCATCCCCCTCAGCGTCCGATAGGCGGTCACCGGGGTCTTGAAAGTGCACTTGGGTCCCAGGATCCGCTTCAACCGACCGGTTCGTCCGCGTCGATCGTCGTACCGGCCACGGGATCGTCGTGGGCTGGGCAAGAAACCCAGCCCGAGTGGTTGAGTCGATGGCTGGTCACTATCGGAGCGGTGTCAAATGGCCATGATGGTTTCTACGGCAGCGTCGAGGCGCGCCTGAATGTCGGCCATGATCTCTCGTGCGGCGGCGATCTCGGCAGCATCCGGTCGCGGGTTGAGTGAGCGAAGGTTCATTGCGACTTGATCTGGGGTGGTGAACCCGACGAGTACGACCGCGTGGGGTGTGCGGTCCAGGCATCCCCAGAGTGCGACGCGGATCAGGTCTTCGGCGCGTGGGCCGACAATGGCGCGTACGCGGTCGAGTCCGGCGTTGATGATCTCGATCGTGTCGGGTTGGAACCAGCGTTTGCGGAGTCGGTGGTCTCCATCGCCGAAGGCGCGCGGGACATCCGCGCGGTAGGTCCCGGTGAGTAGACCTTGCCCGAGTGGCTTGCTGATGAGGATGCCGACGTTGTGTTCGTCGGCGAAGGAGAACACACCCTCGGACCGGTGTGATGGCGTGAGCAGGTTGTCTCTGATCGCCAAGATGTCGGGCTGCACTGTGTCGAATAGGGCGCGGAACCGCGCGATTTTGTCACCGCGCTGATCGGGTGGGTTGGTGAGGCGGTCCAAGGCGAAGCGGTGCGGGCCGCGCATCACGATGGCGCGGATGAGGCCCTCGGCGCGGAATGTGCGCATGGCGGCGAGTGCGGGGTGCAGCCAGCGGTCGTTGGGGCCGAAGTCGGGGTGGTGGAAGGCGTAGATGTCGAGGTGGTCGGTGTGCAGGTTGTCGAGTGACTGGTGGAGTTGGCGGCGCATGTGGCGGGGTTCGAAGCCGTGTTCGGCGGTTCCGGCGAAGTAGCCGACCTTGGAGGCGAGCACGATCTCGTGGCGCGGGACCTGCGCGACAAGCCGGCCGAGCAGGCGTTCCGATCGGCCGTGGCCGTAGACGTCGGCGGTGTCGTAGAGACGGGCGCCGTGCTGCCAGGCCGTTTCCAGGCCGACGAGGGAGCGTGCCTCGTCGGCGCCGGTGGACCAGCCCATGGGCATACCGAGGTTGTCATCGGGGCCGCCGATGGCCCAGCAGCCGATGCCGATGGCGGGCACCGCGATTCCGGTGGCGCCGAGTTGGCGGGGCGGGATCGGTGGCCGGGCCGTGTGCTCAGCGGCGTCGGGTGGGGTCATGCCGGCCTGCTCTGGTTGAGGATGACGGCGAGTTCGTCCTGGATGAACTCGTAGAGGTCACCGGGCCGCGCGCAGACGAAAACCGGTACGGCGGCACCGCGGGCGCGGCAGTGACTGTAGAGGCCTACGACGGCGATGTCATCGAACCGGTAGAAGCTGAAGACACGATCACCCGCTCGGTAGTACACCTCGATTTGGGCGCCGTCAGGTCGGCGCAGTGCCTCATAGGCGTTCCGGGTGGCGGTGATTCGGGCGCGCAGTTCGTCGCGGGTGATGTCGAAGCGGTCCGCCAGAACGGCGACGGTGAGCTCGTCGTAGGGATCGGCCAGGACGACGCGAACGCGACGGTCGGGTCTGGCGGCGACCTGAGCGAGTTCCCGGGCGTGCAGGTTGCGCCACGTTTGGCCGTAGGCCACCACGATGTCGAGTTCAATGACCTCGGCGAAAAGTTGCTTCCACTCGAGCTCGCTGAGGTAGGTCGCACCGATCCGCAGAAGACCAGCGGCCTCGAAGCCGCGGGTCAGGCTCTGCTGGAGGTGACCACGTGCCGGAGCGGGCTTGCCGGCCTGATCTGCCAGCCGGATCCAAGCTACCTCCCAACGGCCATCGCTGATGGGTACACCGCAGGCGCGGACCAGTGCCAAGACAAGGTTCTTCCGGGGCAGGCGACGGCCAGCGAGGGCATCCTGGACGGTGCTGCGCGGGAGCGGGATCTTGTTGCGCTCACCCCACTGCTGCAAGGTCCGGTAGGACGGATTGCCCGCGCGGAGACGGACTGTGCGCAGGCAGCCGGCGAACTCGGCGACGGTGGTCGCGTCGAGTGGATCTACGTCGTCTAGTGGTGGTGTCATCGATCTCGATGGCAGGCCGGCGAGTGTCCCATACTGTCCGAAACCCTACCTTCTTGGCGAGGCGGGTTGCGTGTTGGCGCAGTTCGCGGGCGTGCCGTCGGTGGGAGGAGTCCGGGTGTGTCCGGAGCGCTTGTCGGCCGCGGTGCTCGCCCGGTGTGCTTGGTGTCCACGGCACATCCCGGGGGAAGGTCAGCATGCACGCGCTGCGCGACGCCAGCACCGAATCGACCCCAGGTTGGGACAGGACCTCACCATTCCACGGCCGTCTCATCGCAGCGATTCGCGCCACTTCGCTGGAGGGTGTCGTCGCGGCCAGCACGGTGACCGCGCTGGCGAGTGTGGCCGAGACGGACCTGACCACCTTGGCCGGGCACGTGGCGGATGCCGTTGCGGGCCGGTTCAGCCTCACGGGCGCTCTGGATCGCCGGCTCCTGTTCGCCGAACGGCCGGCACCCGTGGGCGGCTGGGTGGTGGCCGATCTGTCCGGGCAGCTACACGACACCCGTGTGTGGCCGGAATGGGTGTCCGGTGGGGTGCGTATCGCCGAGCCGGATCGGTGGTTGTCCGTCGCCGAGTTGACCGAGGACGCGGCCGACCGGTTGGCACGCCCGCGAGTGCTCCTGACGTCGCTGTATCACCCGGAGTGGTTCCCGTTGCCACGCTTCCCGTTGGCGATCTCTGACCTCGCGCGGGCGGCACGGCTGACCCTGATGGGTCAGGTGCACTTGATCGACATGCAATTGGGCGCCTCGCTGGATGACATCACCCGATGGGTCCACGATCAGCGACCGGACATCGTGGGGATCTCTGCGACCTTCGGCCAGCACGATCTGATGAGCGACCTGCTCGACCGGTTGGACCAGATGCCGGTTGTGCCGCTGGTGCTCGCGGGCGGCAGCTTGACTGTGCGCAACGAGGCCATGCTGCTGAAGCGCTACCCGTGGCTGCTCATCGCCCGCGGAGCCGGCGAACCGACGATCGCCGACGCGATGGAGTATTTCCACGGCGACCGCGAGTTTGCGAGCATCCGCGGCCTCGCCTACCGGGGTGCGCCTCGTCCCGGGGCCGCCGCACTCGGCGGTCGGACACGGCGTACGGCGGTGGCGCCGAACCGCATCCAGCGCGACTTCCTGCCCGAGCTTGACCTGTTGGACGCCACCTTCGCGCGCAGCGGTGTGGCGCAATTGGAGATCTCCCGCGGCTGCACCAGCCACTGCTCGTTCTGCCCGCGGGGGCACAAGGGCTCCTGGTCCGGTGGCAACACCGACCGGCTGCCCTGGATGCTCGCCGAGATCGGGAAGGTCGCCGATCGGCATCCGGCGACCTCGCGCACCCTGTACGTGGTCGACGAGGAGTTCATCGGCCGCGGTGAGGACGCCGTCAACCGGGCACTTGCTGTCGCGAGCACAATCAGCGGCGCCGGGTTCACGTGGGAGTCGTCCTGCCGGATCGACCAGGTCGTCCGTCTTGACCGCGACCGCGCCTGGCACCTGGAGCGGGCGTCGATGTGGCGCGGCCTGCTTCGCGCCGGACTGCGCAGGATGTTGTTCGGTGTCGAATCCGGCGTGACCTCGATCCTGCAGCGGTTCGCCAAGGACACCACAGCTGAACAGAACGCCGTGGCTGTCCGCACCCTGTCGGCGCTTGGGGTGCCGACGCGGTTCACCTACATCACCTTCGACCATCTGATGACCGCCGACGAACTGGCCGCGACCCACGCCTTCCAGGCCCGCACCGATCTGCTCCTGGGTCCGCTGCCGGAGCTGTCGGTCGAGCAAATCGTGGATGGCGTCACCGATCCGGACTTCGTGGCCGAGCACGCGACGGGGCGACCGTTCTACACCGAGATCTCCTACTTGCTGGTCTCCATGGAGTGCCTGATCGGCGCTCCCTACACCCGTGCGGTGGCCGCCCGAGGCCTCACCGGGCCGGCGGACCCCACGATGGGGCGCATCGAGGCGCGGTTCGCCGACTGGCGGATCGGTACCTGCGCTCACCGTGCGCAAATGTGGGTCGATCGCCACTTCGCGCTCGACTACACCCTCAAGAGCCTGGAAAAGATCCTGGACGGCATCCCCCGTCGTCGCGTACACACCGCGCGCGTCGTGCTCAAAAACGGTTCGTTTCGGGTGCTCACCGGGATGCTCGACTTTCTCGGTACCTACCGCCCGGACACACCCGATTCCGGCCTGGACGCCGCCGTGCTCACACTGCTGGGCACCGAGGTCGAGGAGCTGGCGGCGACGTTGTCTTCGGCGATCGAGCAGGTACTGCCCACCTTGATGGCGTCGAGCCGGCGCCTGCTCGATCGCGAGTTCACCCGATGGTGCGCCGCCGCGGAATGGCGACTCATCAACGCGAACGACCCATGCGGGACCTGACCCCTCCGCCGTCGCCCGCGGGCCGCCGGGCCGATGTGTTGCCCTGCCTGTCCGCCGTCACCACAATCTGGGGTCGTCCCTCCCCTGGGTCACAATCGCTACCGGGAGGAGCTGTGAGCGTGCCTGGTCGATTCATTGCGTTGGAGGGGACCGACGGTGTCGGCAAGACCTGCCTGGCGCGCCGCCTCGCCGACGTCAGCTACGAGACCGCCATCGCCCAGCTCGCGCAGCCCACGGCGGCCCGGGCAGCGGATCTGGGCGCCGGCTCATTGGCGTTCGTCCCGCGTCGGCAGATCTCGGTGACCTCGACCTACGCGGCCACGTTGATGGAGCACCTGTCCACGATGCTCTGGCACAGCGGCGACGCCCCGGACCTCTCCGATGGGTTCTGGGTGTCGCTGCAGGCCGCGTGGTTCACCGCGCACACCGAGACCGTCGTGGGACCGTTGCTCGATGCCGGGTTCGATGTCCTCGTCGATGGCTGGCTCTACAAGTTCTTCGCCAAGCTGCTGCTCCAAGGCTTCACCGAGCCCACCCTCGCCGTGATCTTCGACCGGGTACGGATGCCCGACGCGGTGCTCCTACTGCAGGCTGACGTGGGCGCGGTGTACGACCGCCGCCGAGACTTCCGGCCCGCCGAGTTGGGCATGCACGCCAATTACGGCGGATTCGACGACCTGGGCCGCGGCACCTTCGTCGACTACCAGACCCGGACCGCGCTCAACCTCCAGGCGTTCGCCGACCGGCACGGCTGGCGCACCGCCCAGCTCGACCCCGACGAACCCATCCTCGCCACCGCGCGGCGACTCGCGCCGATCATCGCCGAGCTCCGGAGACCGCGCGTATCCCCGCCGAGGGCGGGAGCAACACCGAACGGAGCGGTTCCACGATGACCACAACCGGCATGCTCGCCGCGCACGGTGGGACGAAAGCACTGGACATCCCGCAGCCGCACTACCAGTGGCCCGCCATCACCACCGAGTTGGAAGACGCCGTCCGGGCGCAACTGCACCGGTCCCTGTCCGACCGGGACGCCTCCGGGGTGATCGGCGAGTTCGAGGCCGCGTTCGCCCGGTTCGTCGGAGCACCGCACGCCGTGTCGTTCGCCTCGGGAACCTCGGCCATCCACGCCATGAGCCGCATCGCCGAACTCCGACCCGGTGACGCGGTCATCGCACCGGCCTACACGTTCTTCGCCACGGCCTCCCCGTTCGCCTACGACGGCATCGAGGTCCGCTTCGCCGACGCCGACCACCACGGCAACGTCACCGCGGCGACCCTGGCCGACCAACTGACCCCGGCGGTCCGCGCGGTGATCGTCACTCACATGTGGGGCAACCCGTGCCCGATGGATGAGATCGTCGAGTTCTGCCGCACCCACGGCCTGTTGTTGCTGGAGGACTGCTCCCACGCCCACTTCGCGTCCTGGCAGGGCCGGCGGGTCGGCACGTTCGGGGACATGGCGGTGTTCTCCACCAACCAGAAGGCGATCACCACCGGCGAGGGCGGCGTCCTGGTCACCGCGAACGACCGCTACCGCGAGCTGGCGTTGCTGTTCGGGCACTACAACAAGCGCTGCCAGCAGGAGATCGACCCCGGTGCCGGGTACTACCCCTACGCGTTCACCGGTATGGGCCTTAAACACCGCATCACCACTCTGGGTGCCGCGATCGGTGTCCACCAACTCGACCACGCCACCGGGATCGAAACCCGTCGCCGCGCGATCCTCACCCGCTACATCACCAGCCTGACCGACAACCCCGTGATCACCACGGCGATCGTGCCCGACGCGGACGCCCAGCACGGCCTGTACGTGCTCGGGCTGCGATTCCACCCCGAGAACGCCTCAGTCTCCCGCGACGAGTTCGTGGGCCTTTGCCACGCCGAAGGGGCCACCGAACTCGACGCACCCGGCTCGACCCGCGACATCAGCACCGAGCCGCTGTTCGCCCGCCGCGATCCGTTCGCAGCGTGGGTGCCCCGCACGCCACCGGCCATCGAGCTTCCCGGCGTGGCCGCGTTCGCCGACGCCTTCATCAAGATCCCGCTGTGGGGATACCAGGACGACGAGCCGCTCGTGGCCGGCTACCTCGACGTCCTCACCAAGGTCTCCGCCGCGGTCGCCCGATGACTACCGCACCCACCACCGCGCGCGTTGGCGCACACCGGCGGACGGCGGCGCGCCACCCCGTGCGAGTGGATACCGACGGCGACTTCGCACTCGATGACCTCCTCGCCCTGCCCGGTAGCGGCCCCGCGCGCAGGATCACCGCCGCCCAGGCAACCCGGGTCGCCCTCTGGCGACTTCACGCCGCCAACACCGCCGAACTGGCCGCCCCCTCGCAGCCCGGCGAAGTCACCACGCCCGACACACCGACTGAGGACGACGCGCACCTCCTGCACCGGATCGACACCAGCGGGTTGTTCAGGCCTCCGGTCCGCGAGCGGGTCGCCGCTCTGACGCCCGCAGTCGGCGGGGCCTGGCTGGCGCTGGCCGCCCGCTGGGTCGACCTCTCCATCACCTGCGGCGACCTGCGCTTCCTCAACACGGCCTGCAAACTCACCGGGGCCGTCTGGCTGCACCACTGCCGCACGAGCCGCGGCATCCGGGCTGGCGGCGCGTGGCAGGAGTCGGACCTGACCGGTCAGCTTGCCGCTCTCGGACACTCGTTGAGCAAGGCCACCGATCAGCTCCAGCGGCGCCTGGCAGACCGCATCCTCCTCGGCGAGTCAGCCACGTCCAGAGACGAGGCACTGCGCCCGGTCCGGCTCGCCAGTCACGACCGGGCCCGGATCGTCGTGCTCGCCAACTCTGAGTCGAGCAGCGCCGGACGTCTGGTGACCGCTGCGACCGCCGCCGGGCTGCCGATCGAGGCCGTGTGCTGGTACACGTCCTCGCGCACCGGGCCTGCGGTGTCGTCGAACTACTCCAGCGCCTGGTACCCACCCGCCCCACCCGACCTCGCCCCAGCGCCCGGCATGCCCGACCACGTCCCGGTGACCACGGCCCGGTCGTGGGACGAGGTCACCGCAGCGGTCCGCGCTGCGGACGCTGACCTCGTACTCCTGGTCGGCATGCCGGTGGTACCGGCCCGGGTGCTCGACGCCGCGAAGCTGGGTGTCCTCAACGCCCACAACGGCGCCCTGCCCAGCCACCGCGGCATGGACGCAGTCGGCTGGGCGCTGCTGCACAACCAACCGATCGTGTGCAGCCTGCACCTAGCCCATCCCGCAGTTGACACCGGAGAAGTCCTCGCGGCTCATCCCGTGCCGGTCACACCCGTGGGCACGCTGGCGGCCAGGGTGAAGACCACTCAGCTCCGGCTTCTCCTGGCCGGAGCCGGCCACGTCGCCGCCACCGGTGCCCTGCCCGACCTGACCCCGCAACCCGCCATGGGCACCCAGCTCTACCGCCTGCATCCACACCTCAAGCGGCTCCTGGATACCTCGCCCTACGCCGACGACGACCACCCCCGTGGACGGTGATCCAGCCATGACAAGCCCACCGCACCCCAGCTTCGCCGTGCTCAGCCAGATCGACTGGGACGACACCACCTCCATCCTGCGTGGCTGTACACCGCTATTCGACGCGCTTGACAGCGACCCCGCACTGCTGGCCGAGCTCGTCGCGAGGGTCGCCGCGGACCCTCAGCTGGGCGAGATGTGTGAGGGATATGACTTCATGCACAAGCTCGTTCTCTACGACGCGACCGAGCTCAACGTGCGGCTACGGCTGCACATCTACCAGGCGGGATTCTTCGACCGGCCGCACAACCACCGATGGAGCTTCGCCAGCCACATCCTGCGCGGTGGCTACGCCCACCGCATCTTCGGCCGCGACGACCAGTTCGGCGAGGACACCGATCCGAACAGCCTGCTCCCTATTCACGAACGCCTCGAACAACCTGGCTCGACCTACGCCCTGCACCACACCAGTGTGCACACCGTCCAAGCCGAGGCCGACACCATCTCCCTGCTGGTCCGCGGCCCGTCAGCCGAACAGCGGTTCCTGATCCTCGACGCCACCACCGGTGGCTTCTTCTGGGTCTACGGCGCGGCTCAGGAATCACCCCACCAGCGCGCCAGCAAACGTTTGACCCCTGATCAACTCGACCACACCATCACCCGCATCCAACTCCTCATCGCGGACCCGATCCGGCAGGCCGATTCACACTCTCTCGACGGAAGGTAGAAGCACCGTGACCGACGATGCATGGCAGGGAATGCTGTTCGGCGCTATCTCAACCGGGGACGAGACCGCCGCGGACGGCCCGGTCGACGAGTTGCGCGTGTGTGCGCTCAACGTCAACAGCCCCAACCCCGCCCGCGCGCAACGCATCGTCAACTGGCTCCTGGCCACCAAGAGCAACACACTGGTGCTCACCGAGATGCAACCCTCCGATGGAGGCCGCCACATCCTGGCCTGTCTCCAGGCGGAAGAATTCACCATCACCTGCACACCCGGTTGGACAGACACCCGCTACTTCACCGCCGTAGCCACCCGCGGTGTTGAAACCACCCCAGTCCAGCCAGCGGGATTCCATCCCCGCATCGCCGCCGTCGACCTCATCACTGACGCCATAACCGTGCGCCTCGTGGGCATCTACAGCCCTACCAACGGCATGAGCGCCGACAGCAGCCACCGCCGCCGCGAGTTCCAGCAACGCCTCCTGGACTACCTTGCCGAGATCAACCACCCGGCCCTATGCGTAGCCGGTGATCTCAACGTCGTCGAACCCGGCCATCGACCCCACCTGCCAGCATTCGAAGACCACGACTACGCGTTCTACACCGGCCTCCTCGCGCTCGGTCTCCGCGACGCCTACCGCGAACTCAACCCCTCAGGCGGCGACCACAGCTGGATCAACCCCCGCTTCGGCAGTCAACGCCTAGACCACACTCTCCTCAGCATCAACACAGCACAGATCCGAGCCTGCGCCTACGACCACACCACCCGAAGCGAGGACCTCAGCGACCACGCCGCCCTGCTGACCACCATCGGGTGGTGAGCCGACCACGGTGATGAGCGGTCGTCGATCGTGGTCAGCGACGGTCGCTGCTGGTGAGCTGCTAGCCCACCAACGCCGGGGTGCCCAGGCGGGTCAGGAGCTTGTCCCGGAAACGCGCCATGTGCGGATCGAAACGGTCATGCGCCCACTCCGCCGGGTCATCCAAGGCGAACCAGCGGACCTGGTGCGCCTCGCGGGGGTCCGCCTCAATCGGCATGTCCTGATCCGCGGCCAGGACGAACCAGAACGACACGTCGGTGTGGCTGTGCTCGCCGCGTGTCTTCGTCACGGTCAAAAACAGTGGCTCGTCCCCGAACTGCGGGTGGAACTCGCCCTCAATCCGCAGTTCCTCAGCCGCCTCGCGCAGCACCGTGGCGCGCGGGTCCTCACTGTCATCGACGTGGCCTCCGGGGAACAGCCACAGGCCCGCTTTCACGTGGTCCACCAGCAGGACCGACCGTCGTGCCTCGTCGAACAAGGCGCAGTAGACACACAGGTGCTTCTCGGGCGTGGCAGGGCGGACGATCCGAAACAACGGCCCGCCCGACCGGACCCACGCCAACGTGGTAGCCCGGTCCTGCGTCTCGTACTCATCCAGCGGCGCGACACCCGCCACCAGGTCGTACACCACACCGCGCGGATCCCGACCTGCCACCGTCATCGTCGAAGCCCTCCACTACGAGCACGCTGAGTCCGAAAGTCGCTGCTCGCAGCAACGACGTCTGCCGACGCCCGAAGGCGCGCGGCGGACTCTAGCAGCGCTCTGTCCCAACTCGCGGAGCCCACGCCAATCCCTGGGTCGTACCTGCCCGGCAGCTCACAGGGTCACGTCAGTCAGGTCGAGCGTCATCCTCAATGCCGAGTGGTCCGTCAGTCCGGCGGTTCGCACCGAATGGTCATACCGACACTCAACCACCGCGCCACGGTGGGCCCTGCTGACGAAGGCGTGATCAAATCGGTATCCGTTACGTTTGCCTTCCGCGGTGGACCTCCCGAACCACGAATAGTCCATCCTGACCGGCTCCATGATACGAAAAGCGTCATCGAATCCAGCCCGACCAAATGCTCGATAAAAGTCATATTCCCACTCACCGAAGACCGCATAGCGTGGATCGTGATCCGGTTCCAGCACATTAAGATCACCCGCAATCACGACAGGGCCAGACACCTCAAGTGTCTTCTTCGCATTCGGCAGCACCGCTGCGACAAGGTCCTGAAATGCTCGCTTGTCCCAATTACGACGATCCCTCGGGCCTCGAGAGGGAACGTAGAGGCCAATAACACCGATCTCGCCCGCCGGAAAGCCTACCCGCGCGGCGACACACCGATGGCCCATCCAACCAGCCCCGACATCGACATCGGATGGCGCAGCGTCCCGGCAGGCGACAATCACACGGCACCGATCATTCTCAGACGGCTTTGGAAGCAGCACTCCAAAGCCCGCGTCCGCGAGTAACCGGGCCAGGACATCACTCGACTCCTCCGCCGACACCTCAGTCAGAACGAGCACATCCGCATCACTACCAGCCAACCAGTCGACCTGCCGACGCGCCCTCGAAACGCTGGCCCGCTGGACGTTGCACGTAAGCACCCGAATCTCACAGAGAGGGGCGGATCGCCCCGCTGAACACGTTCCACCCATGGTGATCCAACCCTAGCGTGGTGATCCTGGGTGCCGATCGAATGTGAGGTCGCGGCAAGCCGCCGCCACCACGCCGGGCCTGACGATCCGCGACCTGCTCGCCCTTTGCCAATACGAACCGCTCCTGATCGGGCAGGTCATCGGCACCGGCCATCCAGCTTGGTCGCCTGCACCCCGCAAAAGCGCGAACGGGTGGTGCGCGCCTAAACCGGGTGACATTGGTTAGGTTGTGATGCCGAGCCAGCCGGCGAAGTTGGTGAGGGTGTCGGTGCGGCGTTTGCTGGCGCGGGCGAGGGCGTGCACGGTCTCGTGGACTTGGGGGTGGTATCGGGTCTGCTGGGGTGTGGTCCGGCGGGCTTGGTGAAGCGTGGCCAGGGCGCGTTGGTGGTCGCCGTGCAGGAGGTAGCCGCGGGCGAGGTCGATCCAGTGGTGGCCGACGCGCTCGCGGGGCGCTGATCGCGGGAGGGTGAAGGTGCTGGCGCGGGTGATGGCTTCGGTGCCGTCCATCATTTCCACGGCGAGGCCAACGGACCAGATGTTGACGTTGGTGGGACCGAAGCACAGCCGGTAGTCGTCACGGTCGGCCCCGATGCGGGCGGCGGTCCGCCGGGCTTCGGCCAGGTGAGCGTCCGCCCCGGCGCGATCACCGGCTCGGGCGGCGGCGAGCCCGGATTTGAGGTGGAGGTTGCCCCAGGTGGCCAGGGTGGGCGCGTCCGAGCGCCCGAGGCGGTCTTCGATGCGGGAGCGGGCGTCGTCGAGCAACCGCTGGGCGGTGGCGCATTCGTCGAGGCAGATCAGCTCCCCAGCCCGCCGGTACACCCCGACCAGCACCGCCAGCTCGTCACCGGAGCGCTGGGCGGCCCACTCGTAGCGGTCAACGGAAATCGAGGCCAGGTCGGTGTATCCCAGCTTCCAGGCCAGCTGACCAGCCGCGTAATAGGTCTCAGCGAGCAGCCCGAACACCCGCTCGCGCTCGGAGGCCGCCGTGTGATGCCACGCCGCACGCAACTCAGCGAGCAACCCAGGAAGCTCGACCCCCAGATGATCAAGATTCACGTCGTGACGCAGCCGCGAGGCCGCCGCGACCGCCTCGGCAAGCTCAGACACCGGACGCGGCCGGAGGTCATCCCCGGGCTCCAGCAAGTAAGCGGTCAACTCACGACGCAGCGCGGGGATCACGGCGAACACCCGATGATCCCCGACTGTCTCCCGAAGATAGGGCTGGCCGAGCACTTCGGCGACTCCCACGCCCAACACCCGAGCGACAGCGGAGACAAAGGCGGGCGAGGCGGGCACACTGCCCTGCTCCACCTTGCGCATCAACGACAACGACACGTGCGCCCGCTGCGCGAGCTGCCGCTGGGTCAGCCCCCCAACCTTGCGTTCCTCGGCCACCCGGGCACCGACGCCGATAGCGACAACGTCCCTGACCACGACAATCCACCCCCTGACGTGTCGGGTGACCATTCACGCTACGCCAGCACCATGCCTGGGTCGGCTCTCACCACGTGGTGATGCCCATCCATGCCGCGAAACTGCTCAGCGTGTCCGAGCGGCGCCGATCAGCCCGGGCCAGGCTCAGTACTGTTTCCGCGACCATGGGGTGATACCTGGTCTGCTGAGGAGCGGTGCGCCGGGCGATATTCAACGCGCGCAACGCTTTGGTGTGGTCACCGTGCAACAGCCACGCCCGGCTGAGATCGATGTTGTGGTGAGCGAGTCGAGAACGCATCGTTTGTGGTGGTAGGAGATAGCTCTCGTTCCGGGCCACCGCAGTGGTGCCATCCTGCATCTCCACCGCGGCAGCCACCGAGTGAATATGCACGTTCGGGGCGCAGAACGCGGTGTCGTAGAAATTGGCGTGCACCGGGAGCCGCGAAGCCAGCTCCCTGGCCTCGATGAGGTGGGCATCCGAGGTGGCGGCATCGTGCCGGCGGGCTGCGATGATCGCGCTGCGCAGGTGCATCGCCCCTCGCACCGACAACGCCTGGGGACTGGCCGGCTGATCGGTGATGGACTCTCGCGCGCGGGTCACAATGCGCTGTGCGGTGTCGTAGGCGCCCCGATACATCAGCGGCAGCGCCCGCTCCTGATCGCACAGCGCCGCGAGTAGTGCGTCACCGGAGAACCGGGCTGCCTCGGCGGCGCGATCCGCGGCTTGGCTGGCTAAAGGCGAGGCCAGGCGATGTAAACAGATCACCACACAGCCATAGAGGGTGGCCAGCAGATGATGGGCACGTTCACGATGCGCACCCACCGGCGCCAGGGCCGCAGCGGTGTGCAGGTGCGCTAGCAGTGCTGGCATGCGGGTTGATGACTCCTGGTAGCGGCTGCGTCGTTGCAGCTCAGCGATCTGATCAACCTGTGCCGCGAGCGCGTCCAGACTCGGCACGG
>JBOHFC010000262.1:0-5687 GCA_050701375.1 Pseudonocardiaceae bacterium | reverse complement strand
AGCGCCTTGGCCGGAAGCGCCTCGACCTGCTGCTGTGACTGCTCGTCGGTGGTGACCGTGTACAACGGCGGCTACAGGCCCAGCCGGGCCTTGATCCGCGTCAGCGGCTCGTCAGCCGGGATGTCTTCCCCGGCCAGCCGGGCGGCC
The DNA here is from genome assembly GCA_050701375.1 of Pseudonocardiaceae bacterium. Taxonomy (GTDB): domain Bacteria; phylum Actinomycetota; class Actinomycetes; order Mycobacteriales; family Pseudonocardiaceae. Next base: position 5,540 of record JBOHFC010000262.1, on the reverse strand, counting down.
GCCCGGCGGTACATGACCCGGTGCGCCTCGGGCCCGGCCACCGCGGTCAGCCGAGCCACCCGTCGCCAGGACTCCAGTGTCGCCAGCACCTCGGACAAGTCCAGCGTCTCGGTGGCCCTAGCCATCACCTGGCGCCACTGCTGATCGAACTCGGCCGCTTCCTCTGGGATCAGCACGGCGCGGACCTCGGCCGGAGTGGCGTCGGAGAACGACAGTCCACTGCGGCCATGCCGTGGTCCGGGAGTTGCTGCGGCGGTCACGGCGCACACGATAACCGCCCGGACAGACAACACCAGAATTGACCGCTATCGAGCAGGTGCGTGATCTCGTCGTCATGACCAAAGGCCCGGCCCAGCGTGCTGCGGTCCATCCCGGCCGCTACCACTTGGCGCGTGGTGAAGCAGCCCGCTTGGGCCTTAGCCAGCTGGTAAAGCCTATCATGATCCACGGCGTCCGACACAAGGTTGATTTTATCCCTCAAACGTCGGACCACGCGCAACACGACTGGCCCCCCGCGTACTCGCCGTGGCCATGCTGGCGTTCCTACGGCGAGACCCTATACCAGCAATATCCGCTGTGCCCGACGTCCAACACGAAGCGGGGGAGCTCGGTGCGCGGATCCCGGCCGCCGAGTCCAGCCGCAGAATCTCCGCCGATGGGTGGCCGTGTCACTCCGGCCGTTGCCATAGGCACCGCTCATCGGCAGTCAGCGCCGCACTGGCGCGGTAGGCCGGTCGCCGGCTTAGGATAGAGCCACAGTAGGCGACCAGCAACCACAGGGGTCCTCGTGCCGGGCATCACGGCCCTTCAACGTTGAGCAGGCACCGATCTTGAAACTGCTGTCGCTGCTCGGTGGTCCGAACCCGCAGCCGGAGCGCTTGACCTGTTTGACGAGTCCGTTCAGATCCTCGGGTTTTGGCGTTGGTTATGCCGCCATCGATGAATACCTCGGTCTCGGGCCATCAGGCTTCCACGGTGTCAGCCAGGGTGTGCAGTGGCAGATCTCCGGAGGTCGCCCGCTCGACACGCGATCATTTCACACTCGACTGGTGAGTGACCTTCGTCGATTCAAGGCTCCACGCCTTGACTAGGTACCGACGGCGGTCGGTTGGTAGTCCGACGCAGCATTAATCCTACGTTCTGTTCAGTAGGGAGCCGTGGTTCGGAAATTCGGATGGCCGCTGTTGCGCACGCGTACTCAACACTCTCCTGCAAGGTGAGTCCAAGGTCCTGCGCACGGACAAGACCGGCATTAAAACTATCACCTGCTCCTACGGAATTTCTGATTGCCACGTCATATGCTGGGACACTGAAATGACTTTCGCGCGTAAATGCCTCAGCGCCAAGATCGCTTTTTTTGACAACAACTACATTGCCAGAATCTGACCTTATCATTCGCGCTGCATCCGTGAGTGTCCTAGCGTCCCACACGGAAAGAAACTCGCCCACGCTTGGTAAATAGAAATCTGCGACTCGTGCGAGAGCTCTCACATCTTTTATGTCTTCAGTGGTTACGAGGTCATTAACACGTCCGTGGTCCAAAATAATCTTAACGCCGTGACTTCTTACTTCTTCTGCCAACTCAAGAAAATACGGAAGCAGCCACGGAAGTTTGAAACACCCTCCCAGATAGATATAGTCGCACCACTGTTCCGTGTCTGCGTCAATCTGAGCTGCCACGTCGGCTGCAGTAAGAGAACCGTTGGCGCTGCCAACGACCGCCACCGCGACGGGTTTTCTTCACCAGGTGCTCAAGTATGGACCCCCAGCCCAGGCCTGCTAGTGCTCCCTTGTATGTGAATGTCGTGTGGTAACCACCTTCTCGTTGTACAAGATGCACGGAAATGGCAGATTGTGCACGAGGCGCTTCTGCGACATGCATAGTCCCCCTAATCCATTGTTCTCGCCGAAGACGACTCCGCAATACTTTTGCCAGGGGGCCCTCAGCGCCAAGTCTTGAGTACAGATAGCTCTTGCGCTTAAAATTCGAATACAAGTATCTTCCAGCGTATTTCACCTGGTAGAGCCGGAGCCGACGCGAGGACTCGAACCCCGAACCTACCGCTTACAAGACGTCTTCTCCGTGGTGACCATGGCGTCTGCCAGCGACTTCGATGTCTATAGTGATCGTTCAAGTGGCCAGAGCGGCATGATCGGACACGAGTTCGTGTCACAACTCGTGTCACACCGCCGCCAAGACTGCGCTCTTGGCATGGATTCGAGCCCAGCACATCGACGGTGGCCGGATCTATGGCGATCTGGCGCATCTGCGCCACCATTGTCGGATAACTACGTTTAACACGATTTCGTGCTACTGTATGTGGAATTTTACGCTCGGTCCCCGCGAGAATCTCAAGGTCCTCCGCAGGTAGGCCAGGCGATCTGCCGAAGGCTCAGTCGACCCACTGCACGACGAGCACATGGACCTCCCGCTCCCGCTCCAGAATCAGATAACTAACGGCGCCCTCGCCGTGAGCGCCGAACACCAACTCCCGCATCGGGACGTCCGGCTTGTTCTCGTTTTAAGCGCAGCCATTCCAGGGTGCCAGCTCGAGCACATCAAGCACCTCGGCATAGAACGGCAACGCCCCGGTCGGCAACGCAGCGACCTGGTCCAGCGCTGCGCTGTCGGTAATGACGCGGTACACCTATCGGCCGAGCCGCTCGCCGATCAGCGCCTTAACGTCCTCGATTGCCACGGCGTCAGGATTCGTCCTAGTGCGCAGGATCTCGGCAGCCTTGTCCAGCATCCGCCGGTGCGCTTGGGGGCCTTGCTGCTGGGTTCGCCGCGCGATGCGATGATAGTTGCGCAGCACGTCCAGGACCATGGTCAGATCCAGCGTCTCCGCCGCCTCGGCGAGAGCCTCCCGGTAGGCGTGCTCGAAATCGGCACGTTCCTCGTCGATCAGCATGTCCCGGATCGTGGCCGGCGCGGTCTCCGGCGGCAGCACCGGGACCGGTGAGGCATCGAACGGATTGAAGGCTGCGGCAGTCATGCCGACCACGATAGCGGCTGTAACGGACAAGGGGGCAGCGGCCGGACACCCGTCGACTGATCAAACTTGTCCAGGGTTACCGCAGTTGCGGCCGGGTCGCTGACCCGTTCCCCACGTGCCCCCATTCCTCCTGAGCGTGAGGTTCGGGTTAGACATCCGCGGCCAGCGCAGCGCGCATAGCTCACCGCGGCGTGCTCCGGTGGACATCGCCAGCCAGATCAGCGTGTCCCAGCCCGGGTCCTTCCACGCTTCATTTGACCATCCGGGCTGCCTCAGAGCACTCGGCAGATGCGGATTCGGCCCTGGCGGCAGAAGGCTCAGCCTCAGGGAGCGGGTTGACCGCGACCCACTCGGATGGTGGCGGCACCCCAGCGTGCGGCAGCAGTGCAGAGCACAGCGTGAATCACATTCGTGCTCAATGCTGAATAGCGGTGCGATGAAGGACGCCCTGACCAGTGATCTCGGCATCGGCGCAGCTCCAGGTGGAACGCACCGAGAATGTTTGCGTCCAGTGCGCCGATCTTGATCTTCCAGGAACGGCGAGACCTGGTTACGGACAACACCCCGGCAGAGCGTTACCGTGCTGGCGGCACTATCGAACTGATCGAGGTAGCGCTCCAGTAGCTGATCCACGGTGGCTTTGATGCCGGTGTTCCGGCGCTCCTCGACCTCGTTGATCAACCGGTCACGGATTCGACGCGCCTGATTACCGGCACTCACCCAGGCTGGACGATCTCGATCAAGTCATGCCGGCAGATGTTCACCGGGTCCACCCGGCCCAGACACGGCCCCGCAGCGCCCGCTCAGCGGCTTGTCGACGCTGCCCTGGGTACGTCGCGAGCCAGGACCATGTGCTCGCCTCCCGCCGTCCAGCTAGCAGGATTTCGTGTCACGTGGCCTACCGATGATCACTACATCGGTGTGTTTTACCTGGTAGAACCGGAGCCGACGCGGGGACTCGAACCCCGAACCTACCGCTTACAAGGCGGTTGCTCTGCCAGTTGAGCTACGCCGGCGGGTGCGAAGATGATGGTAGGCGCACCCGGTGTGCGACAAGGAGGTTAACCGGTGACCGACCCTACGATCACCGCGGCCGCCGCGGCGGACTTCGTGGTGGTAGCCAACCGTCTGCCGGTGGACCTGGAACGGCTGCCCGATGGCACGCAGCGATGGAAATCCAGCCCCGGAGGTCTGGTCACCGCGCTGGAACCGCTCCTGCGCTCCCGCCGGGCGGCGTGGGTCGGCTGGCCCGGCGTGCCTGACGTCGAGGTGGAGCCGATCGTCGATCAGGACCTCACCATGCATCCGGTGACGCTGTCCCGAGCGGAGCTCACCGACTACTACGAGGGCTTCTCCAACACGACGCTGTGGCCGCTCTACCACGACGCGGTAGCTCCCCCGGCGTTCCATCGGCACTGGTGGAACGCCTACTTGGAGGTAAACGAACGATTCGCCGGCGCCACCGCCAAGATCGCAGGCGATGGCGCCACAGTATGGGTACAGGACTACCAGCTGCAGCTGGTGCCCCGGATGCTCCGGGACATGCGATCGGACCTACGGATCGGGTTCTTCCTGCACCTCCCGTTCCCGCCAGTGGAGCTGTTCATGCAGCTGCCCTGGCGCACCGAGCTGATCCGCGGCCTGCTCGGCGCTGACCTGGTCGGGTTCCAGCTGCCCGGGGGCGCGGAGAATTTCCTGTTCCTGGCGCGCCGGCTGGCCGGGATGTCGGCGACCAAGAGCGCGGTGGGTATGGGCACCAGGCCCGGGCGGGTCGTCGTCGGGGACCGGGCCGTCCGGGTCGGGTCGTTCCCGATCTCCATCGACTCCACCGCACTGGACAAGCTGTCCCGCAGCCGCACGATCCGCCGGCGCGCCGTGGCGATCCGCGAGGAACTGGGCAACCCGGCAACGATCGTGCTCGGGGTGGACCGACTGGACTACACCAAGGGCATCGATGTACGGCTGCGCGCGCTGGGGGAGCTGTACGCCGAGGGCCGGATCTCGGCCGACGACGTCGTCATGGTCCAGCTGGCCACCCCGTCACGCGACCGGGTGGAGCACTACCAGCGCATGCGAAACGACATCGAGCAGGCCGTGAGCTGGATCAACGGTGAATTTGGCCGGCTGGGTCACCCTGCGGTGCACTACCTGCACCAGTCAATCCCGCGCGACGAGCTGACCGCATTCTTCGTGGCTGCCGACGTCATGCTGGTCACCCCGGTGCGCGACGGCATGAACCTGGTGGCCAAGGAGTACGTCGCCTGCCGGCATGAGCTGACCGGAACGCTGGTGCTGTCCGAGTTCGCCGGCGCGGCGGCTGAGCTGACCAGCGCCTTCCTGGTCAATCCGCATGACCTCGACGGCATCAAGAGCGCCATCGAGGCCGCCATCACCGTCGAGCCCGACGAGGGACGCTGGCGGATGCGAGCGCTGCGCCGGCAGGTGATGACCCACGACGTGCAGCGCTGGGCGAAAGGATTCCTGACCGCCCTCGGCACTGTGGATAACCCGTGAGTGGCGATACGAGTCCTGACTCGTATCGCC
>JBOHFC010000261.1:0-5904 GCA_050701375.1 Pseudonocardiaceae bacterium | reverse complement strand
ATCCGGATTGGCTCCGGACGTTGATGGTGTGGTGCACAACATCAACGCCGACACCGCCGCGGCGGCGCTGGCCGTCGCGTTGGGCGCCGCGAAGCTTGTCGTGCTCACCGACGTCGAGGGCCTCTACACCGACTGGCCGGACCGGAGCAGCCTGCTGTCCCAGATCAGGGCAGACCGGCTGGCGGAGCTGCTCCCGGAACTGGCCGCCGGGATGGGGCCGACGATGGAGGCCTGCCTGCGTGCCGTCCGGGGTGGAGTACCACGGGCCCATGTGATCGACGGCCGGGTGGCGCATTCGGTGCTGCTCGAGGTGTTCACCACCGAGGGGGTGGGGACGATGGTCCTGCCCGCACAAGAGGAGGCGTGATGCCTACTGTGGACTTGCAGCGGCGGTGGCAGGCCGCGTTGATGGCCAACTACGGCACACCGCCACTGGCGTTGGCCCGTGGCGCCGGTGCCGAAGTGTGGGATACCGACGGCCGGCGCTACCTGGATCTGGTTGGTGGCGTCGCGGTGAACGCGCTCGGCCACGCCCATCCGGCCGTGGTGCGTGCCGTCACCGAGCAGATCAACACCCTAGGGCAGGTCTCCAACCTGTACCTCAGTGAACCTGCGATCACGCTGGCCGAGACCCTACTGGACCTGCTGGGTGCCACCGGATCGGGACGGGTGCTGTTCTGCAACTCCGGCGCGGAGGCCAACGAGATCGCATTCAAGATCGCCCGGCGCACCGGGCGGTCCACGATGGTCGCCACCCATGGCGGCTTCCATGGCCGGACCATGGGGGCGCTCGCGCTCACCGGGCAGCCCGCCAAGCGGGATCCCTTCGAGCCGATGCCGCCCGGTGTGGTCTTCGTGCCCTACGGGGACCCGGCGGCCCTGAAGTCGGTCGTCGACGCAGACACGGCCGCGGTGTTCCTTGAGCCGGTACAAGGCGAGAACGGCGTGATCGTCCCCCCGGCGGGCTACCTGCAGGCCGCCAGGGAGATCACTACGGCGCACGGGGCACTGCTGGTGCTGGATGAGGTCCAGACCGGCATCGGCCGGACCGGCACCTGGTTCGCCCACCAGTCCTGCGGCGTGGCCCCCGACGTGGTCACGCTCGCCAAGGGGCTCGGTGGCGGCCTTCCGATCGGTGCGTGCATCGGCATCGGACCCGCCGCCCACCTGTTGCAGCCCGGTCACCACGGCAGCACGCTGGGTGGCAACCCGGTCTGCTGTGCGGCCGCGCTGGCTGTGCTCCGGACGATCGCCGCCGACGGGTTGCTCGACCACGTCGCCCGGCTCGGCAAGGAGATCTCCACTGGGGTGACCTCGCTGCACCACCCACTCGTCAGCTCGGTCAGCGTGGCCGGTCTGCTCATCGGGATCGGTCTGACCCGGCCAGTCTCCGCCCAGGTCGCCACTGCCGCGCGAGACGCCGGCTTCCTGGTCAACCCTCCGGTGCCCGACCGGGTGAGACTCGCCCCACCGCTGGTGTTCACCGAGGCGCAGGCGCGAGAGTTTCTGAGCGCGCTGCCTGCCATCCTGGACGGGGTGTAGTCACGATGCCGAGACATTTCCTGCGCGATGACGACCTCACGCCGGCCGAGCAGCGGGAGATCCTCGACCTGGCTGACGGGTTCAAGGCCGACCCGTTCGGTAGTAGCCCGCTGGCCGGCCCGCGATCCGTCGCGGTGATCTTCGAGAAGAGCTCGACGCGGACCCGGCTGTCATTCGAGATCGGTATCGCCCAACTCGGCGGCCACCCGGTGATCATCGACGCCCGGACGATGCAGCTGGGTCGCGAGGAGACCGTCGAGGACACCTCACGGGTGCTGTCCCGCTACGCCGACGCCGTGGTCTGGCGAACCCACGCGCAACGCCGCATCGAAGCGATGGCTAGTGTCTCGCGAGTGCCGGTGGTCAACGCGCTCACCGATGAGTTCCACCCCTGCCAGGTACTCGCCGACCTGCAGACAATCCGGGAGCGGCACGGTCGGCTGGCCGGGCTCACGCTGGCCTACCTGGGCGACGGGGCGAACAACATGGCGCACTCACTGCTCCTCGGGGGCACCACCGCTGGGCTGCACGTCCGGATCGCCGCTCCGGAGGGATTCCAGCCGATGCCCGAGGTGCTGCTCGCGGCGAAACACCGGGCCGCGCAGACTGGTGGGGGCGCCACTGTGCTCGCTGATCCACACGCGGCGGTCGACGGGGCCGACGTGCTCGTCACCGACACCTGGACGTCAATGGGTCAGGAGAGTGACGGACTCGACCGGCTCACCCCGTTCCGACCGATGCAGATCAACACCGAGCTGCTGGGTCGTGCGTCCGGCGGCGGCGTCAGGAAAGTCACGGTGCTGCACTGCCTGCCGGCGCACCGCGGTGTGGAGATCACCGATGAGGTGCTCGACGGGCCGGCCAGCGCGGTGTGGGACGAGGCCGAGAACCGGCTGCACGCGCAGAAGGCGCTGCTGGCCTGGTTGCTGCATCCGGAGCGAGCGCCATGACATCGACCCGGGTCGGCCGGCAGGCTCGCATCGTCGAGTTGGTGACCAACCATGCGGTGCACAGCCAGGCTGAGCTGGTCGCCCTGCTTGCAGGCGAAGGCATCGAGGTCACCCAGGCCACCCTGTCCCGGGACCTCGACGAGCTCGGAGCGATGAAGGCGCGCCGTGACGGCGGCGCACCGACCTATGTCATTCCCGAGGACGGTAGGCCGGTGCGCGCGGCGGCCCGTGGCACCGAACGGCTGGCACGGGTACTAGCCGACCTGCTGGTGTCCGCTGACGCCAGCGCGAACCTCGCAGTGCTGCGCACACCCCCCGGTGCGGCACATTTCGTGGCCAGCGCGCTGGATCGGGCGGCACTGGCTGAGGTGGTCGGCACCGTCGCCGGCGATGACAGCATCCTGGTCGTCGCCCGAGAACCGCTGTCTGGGGAGGACCTCGTGCGGCAGATTATGGCGCTGGCGCGCCTTGTGAGTGGCGATGCGAGCGATAACTCGCATCGCCACTCACAAGCTCGACCGAAGGGAGAGCAAAATGACTGAGCGGGTCGTACTCGCCTACTCCGGGGGTTTGGACACCTCGGTGGCGATCGGGTGGATCGCTGAGGAAACCGGAGCTGAGGTCGTCGCCGTCGCGGTTGATGTCGGTCAGGGCGGCGAGGACCTGGAGACCATCCGCCGGCGAGCGCTGGCCTGCGGCGCAGTGGAGGCGGTCGTCACCGACGCCCGCGACGAGTTCGCCGAGCAGTACTGCCTGCCGGCGCTGCAGGTCAACGCTCTGTATATGGACCGCTACCCATTGGTCTCAGCATTGTCCCGACCGCTGATCGTCAAGCATCTGGTGGCGGCCGCGAAGTACCACGGTGCCTCCACGGTGGCGCACGGCTGCACTGGTAAGGGCAACGACCAGGTGCGTTTCGAGGTGGGCATCGGTGCACTCGGACCGGACCTGCGGGTGATCGCCCCGGTCCGGGACTACGCGTGGACCCGGGAGAAGGCGATCGCCTACGCTGAGGAGCGGAGCCTGCCGATCGACGTCACGAAGCGCTCGCCGTTCTCCATCGACCAGAACCTCTGGGGCCGTGCGGTCGAGACCGGGTTCCTCGAAGACCTGTGGAACGCCCCGACCAAGGACGTGTACTCCTATACCAGCGATCCGACCGACTGGAAGGCGCCGGAGGAGCTGGTGGTCACTTTCGAGTGCGGCGTGCCGGTCGCCATCGACGGCGTCTCGGTGACGGTGCTGGAGGCGATCAAGCAGCTCAACTCCCGGGCCGGAGCCCATGGTGTCGGCCGGCTGGACATGGTCGAGGACCGGTTGGTCGGCATCAAGAGCCGTGAGGTTTATGAGGCGCCCGGCGCGATCGCCCTGATTACGGCGCACCAGGAGTTGGAGAGCGTCACCGTCGAGCGTGACCTGGCCAGGTATAAACGCAGCGTCGAGCAGCGCTGGACCGAGCTGGTCTACGACGGGTTGTGGTTCTCCCCGCTCAAACGGGCGCTGGACGCCTTCGTCGCCGATTCCCAGCGCCACGTCAGCGGCGAGATCCGCATCGAGCTGGCCGGAGGTCGGGCCACGGTGACCGGACGGCGCAGTGCGCAGTCGCTGTATGACTTCAACCTGGCCACCTACGATGCGGGCGATACCTTCGACCAGTCCCTGGCCAAGGGCTTTGTGCAACTGTGGGGACTGCCGTCGAAACTTGCCGCACAGCGTGACCTGCTGGCCACTCACCGGGAGCTCTCGTCATGAGTGGGCTGTGGGGCGGCCGGTTTACCGGGAAACCGGCTGATGCGCTGGCGGCGCTGAGCGTCTCGACGCACTTCGATTGGCGCCTGGCCCGATACGACATCCGGGGCTCCCGAGCGCACGCTCGGGTGCTGCACGACGCCGGGCTGCTCAACGACGGTGAGCTGGCCGGGATGCTCGACGCGCTGGACCGCCTCGATATCGATGTCGTCTCCGGTGCGTTCGTGCCGGTACCCGAGGACGAGGACGTGCACACCGCCCTGGAACGTGGCCTGATCGAGCGCGCCGGGCCCGAGCTCGGTGGCCGGTTGCGGGCCGGCCGTTCCCGAAACGACCAGGTCGCGACGTTGTTGCGGATGTGGCTGCGCGACGCCGCACGGCGGGTCGCCGCAGATACCCTGGACGTGATCGACGCGCTGCTTGACCAGGCGCAGACGCACCCCGACGCGCCGATGCCCGGCCGGACCCACCTGCAGCACGCCCAACCCGTGTTGCTCGCTCACCACCTGGGTGCGCATGTGCAGGCCCTGCTGCGGGACGTCGAGCGGCTACGGGACTGGGATGCCCGGACCGCGGTCTCCCCCTACGGCTCGGGTGCCCTGGCCGGCTCGTCGCTCGGCCTTGACCCGGCGGCGGTGGCCGCGGAACTCGGCTTCGATGCGCCCGTGGAGAACTCGATCGACGGCACGGCGTCGCGCGATTTCGCTGCCGAGGCGGCGTTCGTACTGGCGATGCTGGCCGTCGACCTGTCCCGGATCGCCGAGGAGATCATCCTCTGGGCCAGCGCCGAGTTCGGTTACGTCGCTTTGGATGACGCATACTCGACGGGCAGCTCGATCATGCCGCAGAAGAAGAACCCCGATGTGGCCGAGTTGGCCCGGGGCAAAGCCGGCCGGCTGATCGGCAATCTCACCGGCCTGCTGGCGACGCTCAAGGCGCAACCGCTGGCCTACAACCGGGATCTGCAGGAGGACAAGGAGCCGCTGTTCGACTCCGTCGATCAGCTGGAGCTCCTGCTACCCGCGATGGCCGGGATGATCAGCACGCTGACCTTCCGGACCGGCCGGCTCGCCGAACTGGCTCCCGCCGGATTCACCCTGGCAACCGATCTCGCCGAATGGTTGGTGCGTCAGGGCGTGCCGTTCCGCACTGCGCACCAGGCGGCAGGCGCCTGCGTACGGCTGGCCGAATCCCGCGGGGTTGGGCTGGCCGAGCTCTCGGAGATGGAGCTTTCTGCCGTCAACCCCGAACTCACCCTCGACGTCCGCAGGGTGCTCAACGTCGCGGGGTCGATCGGTTCCCGCGACGCTTACGGGGGCACCGCCCCCGACTGCGTCGCTGAGCAACTGCAGCGGGCTCGGAATGCGGCGGATGGGCACCGGGCCTGGATCACTTCGTGACGGCGCAGACTGTCGATCGCGATCGCCTTGCCGTCGACGTCCTGCTGGCCGCCCGGGTGGTGCTGGGCTGCCGGCTGATCGCTGACCGGCCGGAAGGCCAGGTGGCGGTCCGTCTGGTGGAGGTCGAGGCCTACCGTGGCTCCGACGATCCGGCGGCCCACTCCTACCGTGGCCGCACCGCGCGCAATGCCGTGATGTTCGGCCCGCCCGGGTACCTGTATGTGTACTTCGTCTACGGGATGCACTTCTGCGCGAACATCTCC
>JBOHFC010000260.1:0-3334 GCA_050701375.1 Pseudonocardiaceae bacterium | reverse complement strand
TGCCGCCGTCTCACCTCGCCGTCGGAGCCGGGTCCGTCGCGCTGTGCCAGCAGTTGGTGCAGGCCACCTGCGGACCGACCGATGAGGCGCTCTTCGCGTGGCGCTCATTCGAGGCCTACACGATCATCACCCAGGTCGTCGGCGCCCGGCAGCGCACGGTACCGCTACGCCCCGACCACACTCACGACCTGGCTGGGATGCTCGACGCGATCACCCCAGCGACCCGGTTGGTCTTCGTGTGCAACCCCAACAACCCGACCGGCACGGCCGTGCGACGCGACGAGCTGGTCACCTTCCTCGACGCGGTGCCCGACGGCGTGCTGGTCGCCCTCGACGAGGCGTACCACGAGTTCGTGACCGATCCCGCGGTGCCTGACGGCATGGAGCTCTACCAGCATCGAGACAACGTCGTGGTGTTGCGGACCTTCTCCAAAGCTTACGGGCTGGCCGGTCTGCTGGTGGGGTACTGCGCGGCGCCGGAGCCGGTCGCCGCCGCCCTGCGCAAGGTGTCCGTGCCGTTCATCCTCAACTCGATAGCCCAGGCCGCCGCCCTGGCGAGCCTCGACGTCGAGGACGAAATGCTGGATCGCTGCCGGAGCGTGACGGCCGAACGGGACCGGGTGCGGGCCGAGCTGCTCGCGATGGGCTACCCCGTGCCGCGCTCCCAGGCCAACTTCGTCTGGCTGCCCTTGGGCGAGCAGACCGCGGCCTTCGCCGAGTGCTGCCTGGAGCACAAGGTCATAGTCCGCCCGTTTGCCGGCGACGGCGCACGCATCACCATCGGCGACGCCAGCGAGAACGGGATGCTGCTGGCCGCAGCCCGTGTGTGGCGATGCGCGCCGTACCTCGTATCGCCACTCACGTGGGGGCGTCAGCCGCCTATATAGCTCATCTCGACCTTGGGCAGGCCCAGGGTTGCGGTGGTGCGTTGGGCTGAGTAGCGGTCGGTTCGACCCTTCCAGATACCGGTGATCCGCTTTTCGATGTCGTCATCGCTGTCCCCGTCCCGTAGCGGCGTGCGCAGGTCGTGGCCGATGCCGGCGAACAGGCAGGTGTACAACTCGCCCTTGGCCGACAGGCGAGCCCGGGTGCAGGTGCCGCAGAACGGTTGGCTGATCGAGGTGATCACACCGACCTCACCAGCGCCGTCGAGGTATCGGTATCGGGCGGCCACCTCGCCGACGTAGGCCGGATCCACCGGCTCGATCGGCCACTTGGCGTTGATCGCCTCGACGATCTGCGCCGCGGGGACGACGTCGTCGAGCCGCCAGCCGTTGGTGGCGCCGACGTCCATGAACTCGATGAAGCGCACGATGTATCCGTGTTTCCGCCCGAAGGTGGCGAGGTCCAGGAGGCCCTGGCCGGCGTTAAGCCCACGCTTGACCACAGTGTTGACCTTCACCGGGGTCAGGCCGGCCTCGGCGGCGGCCGCGATGCCCTCCAGCACCCGAGCGACGGGGATCTTCACGTCGCTCATGGTCCGGAAGGTTTCCGCATCAAGGGAATCCAGGCTGACCGTCACCCGGGACAGCCCCGCATCGCGCAGGGAGGCCGCTTTCTTCGCCAGCAGTGACCCGTTGGTGGTCATCGCCACCTCGTCGATGCCGTCGATGCCGGCCAGCAACTCGATGAGCCCCTCGATGCCGTGGCGGAGCAGCGGCTCCCCACCGGTGAGCCGAATCTTCTCAACGCCCAGGCCGGCGAAGACCTTCGTCACTCGAACGATTTCCTCGAACGAGAGCAGTTCCGAGGAGTCCATGAACGGGAAATCGGTACCGAAGACGTCACGAGGCATGCAGTAGCAGCAGCGGAAGTTGCATCGATCGGTGACCGAGATACGCAGGTCCCGCAGGCCGCGTCCGAGCTGGTCGCTCACAGCGTGCGATCTAACAGTTTCCATGCCGTCCATTCAGTCCAGGGTACTCCAGTGCCGGCTCGAGGTTTGTTCGTTGACGCGGCCGCTCCGGTTCAGTCCAGCCACGTCACCAGGTTGGTCGGGTCCGAACGGCGTCATATACCACTATCACTTTATGTAGTCATATCACTCTTTCGGGCTGTTAACAGAGTTGGAGCACCGAGCGAAAAGTGGAATGATCGGTACGTGCGGTGACCGGGGTGCGGCGGCTGTTCCACCACTGTCCGGGAGGCTTCTGTGTCGGTACCTGCGCCGCCGTATGGTTCTTTCGCACCGCGCCCGGGCCCGCTGCGCAACGGCATCGGCGTCGTGAGCTTCGCGCTCGGCTTGATGATCGCGTTCGGGCTGGTGGCGTACGCTGTCTGGTTGGCCGTCGCCGCGATGGGGGTCGTCGGACCTGCCACCCAGCACGTCGCGGGCTCCGTCATCGACCCCGCCTCTGTCGAACACGACTCGGTGGGCCAAGGTGCCGCCAGCCCGCTGGCCGCGCGGCCCGCAGCGGCGACCCCCGACGGCACCATGATGGCCTTCGATCAGCTGTGGACCGCCCCCGACGGGAACACGATCGTCGCCGGGGCGCCCACGTTGGGCACCTCGCCGGAGACTGGCGAGTCGGTGATCCTGGTGCCGGTGACCCTGACCAACAATGGCGGGCGGGACTGGAACCCGGTGTCCACCTCCTTCGTCGGGACAGTCAACCGCGCAACGATTCCCGAGTCCGCCGAAGGCGACTGGATGTACCGATCCCCGATCGTGCCGCACACCTCGGTGACTCTGATCAAGGTATTCGTCGGCGGCCCCGGCCAGTTCACCTTGACCGCGAGTTCCCCCAACGGCGTCGCGGTGTTCAGCGGTCACGTCTGACTTCGCCGCGAAGTCAGACGCGGTTGGGTACCCGGATGGAGATCGTGGTACCGGTGCCCGGGACGAAATCGACGATCAAGGCAGCGCGCTCGCCGAAGGAGTCCCGTAGCTGATCGTCGATCGTGCACAGGACGTCCCGGAAGTCTGGGTCTTCCCGGCCGGGCCCGTCATCGGCGGCGGTGATCAGGCAGTCCGGGCCCTGCGCGCGAGCCGAGATCGTGACGGTGCCGCCGAGCTGCTTGCGCTCGATGCCGTTGCGAACCGCGTTGTCAACCAGCTGCTGCACCGCCAGAAACGGCAGCACCACGGGCAGCACCACCGGCGCCACATCGAGGTGCACCCGGAGACGTTCGCGAAACCGGGACCGCTGCAGTGTGAGGTAACGGTCGACGTTCTCCAGTTCCTCGGCCAGCGTGGTGTCGGTGGCGCCGCGCAGCGAGTACCGCGCGAACTCGGCGAAAACGACCAGCAGGTCCCGGGCGCGCGGCGGGTCAGTGCTGACCAGGCCCACGATGGTGCTGTTCGTGTTGAACAGGAAGTGCGGGGAGATCTGGC
>JBOHFC010000259.1:0-3092 GCA_050701375.1 Pseudonocardiaceae bacterium | reverse complement strand
CGACACCGATTCGATATCCCGGACCTGATCCGGCAACCCGGCATCGTCGCACCCGACGATCGCCTCACGCCACCGGTCGAGACACGCGACCATCGCCTGCCTCGGATCCAGCAGCGTCTCCATCACGAAACCATTCTCGCACCCACCCCTGACAATCTCGGGGGTCACCAAAGCGACCGATACGAGAATTTCGCTGGCCCCGACTGGCGACCAGCATCGGATGATCGCTCGGCTAACGGCGTTCGGTCACGGAACTGCACTTGGGCTATCAGCCTATCCGGGCAGGGACCACCGAGTGAGCATCCCTCCGGTGTCACTGGGCCGAGGGATATCACGCGTCGCCCGATGCGGTGTCGGCCCACACCACGGATCCCAACTGACCACAACCGCCGGCATCCGTCCACGCCGTCGTGGCCGTGGTTCCCCGAGCCTGCACCGCCCCTCCGCTGATCGGCCCGCGATGGCGTGTCAGATTCCCGAAAGCGATTCGCCAAATTTCTCGCGGAGCTGGTCAAATGCCCGGTGTGGGTGTGGCTCGTGCAGGTACTCACAGATCAGCGCGGCACAGGTACTGGGGTTGTGCTGCTCGGTGTCGAACTCGATATCGTACAGGTCGTGCGAGTGAACGGCGGCCAGCTGAGCAGCTCCCTGCCCGATCTCGCGATCACCACGAGCCCGCTCACGGCGCACGAGCTCCTCAGCCGAGCAGCGGACTCCGATGAATACCACATCGAAGGGACGTAGCACCGCGAGGCAATCGAGCAGTCTCCAGCGTTCACTGAGCACGTAGTCCGCGATGACATTGTTGCCAGCTTCGGCCATGCCCGCCACCGCTCGGTGGAATCCTGCCCGGGTCTGCTTCAAGACACGGTCCAGTTCGCTGCGGCTCAGGCGTTGAGTGGACTCCTTGGCTCGCAGTGAGTTGATGGCATCGACGGACAGGTGGAAATACGGAGGGACAAGGAGAGGCAACAGCGCCTCGGCGATTGACGTCTTGCCCGAGCTTGAGGTGCCGTTCAAGAAAATGATCTGACCTAGGTCATCGATGACCACGGCTGCCCTCCCCGTTACTCCTTGGCACGGTGCTAAAGCTCGCCGCGACAGCGAACCGTTGGCGTGAGCCGAGCCGCGGCGGCCGGCTCACTCAGTCTGGGGGGAGGTGGCTGCGCGCAACCTCGGTGGGATCCGCTTCTCCAGGCCGAACGGTTCGAGGCTCTGGTTCAGGAAGCCGTCGAAGGCTGCGGCGATGTCCTTGGTGTCCCAGCCCGCACAATCCAGCACCGGCTCCTTGATCGCTGGCTGGCGCACGATGTGCAACTGGTCCCCAGTGCACCGGATGAGCTGCCCGGTGATCCCGTCGGCGAGATCCGACAGCAGATAGGTGATCAGCGGCGCTACCCGGTCGGGGGTGCGCTGCGGGGTACAGCGCAACTGGGCAGCCGGGGAACGCTCCACCAACCGGGTCCAGGCCAGTGGACAGACACCGTTGACCCGAACCCCCGCCTCCTCCAGATCCAGCGCCCAGGAGTACGTCAGCGACGCGATCGCGCCTTTGGAGGCCGAGTAGGCACCCGCGCGACGTTGGCCGAACGACGAGCCCGACGAGATGTTGACGATCGATCCGCTGCCCTGGGCGCGCATCGTCCTCGCGGCCGCGAGGCCGCAATAAAGCACGCCCAAGACGTTGACCTCAATGACGTCGCGGGCGCGGTAAACGTCCTCCTCCCACGGCAGTACCTCATGGGGGCCGAGCGCGGCGTTGTTCACCAGACCGTCGATCCGGCCGAAGTGCTCTAGGCACTGCCGCACGATCCCGCTGGCCTGGTCCGGATCGCGAACCGACGCTGCGTCGGCTACCGCCCGGCCGCCCTGCTCAACGATCCGGGCCGCGACCGCCTCAGCCTGTTCACCGTCGACGTCGTTGACCACGACGCAGGCACCGGACCGGGCGGCGTGGCGCGCATAAGCCTCGCCCAGACCGCGGCCGGCTCCGGTGATAACGACCGCCTTGCCGTCAAGAATGCTCATCAGTGCCCGCCCTTCGGGGTGACCGGGCCTGATGGACCGGCGGTTGTCCATCAGTCTGCGGCGGCAATGGCACCGGGACAGGTCAAGGCTCCATGAAGGGTCGCGGCACAGCGCCGGACGGGTGCGGCCGATCGGCCCAACGGGTCCCGGCGACTACTCAACCGCCTTCGGCTACTCAACCGTCAGTATCAGCGGACCGTCGACGGTCACGGCGATCGAGTGTTCCCAGTGCGCGGCGCGGCAGCCGTCGACGGTCACCACGGTCCAGCCGTCGCCAAGTTCCTCGGTCTTGTCACTGCCCGCGGTGAGCATCGGCTCGATCGCCAAGGCCATGCCGGGCACCAACCGGGGGCCGCGACCGGGGCGGCCCACGTTGGGCAGAAACGGGTCCATGTGCATGGCAGTGCCGATCCCGTGGCCACCGTAATCGGCAACGATCCCGTAGGACGTCCCGTGCCCGGCAGCCGCGGCCAGCGCCGCGGTCTCTACCGCGTGGGAGATGTCAGTCAACCTGCCACCGGGTTGCGCCGCCGCGATTCCGGCCTCCAACGCCGCCCGGCAGGCCGTCGACAGCCGACTGTCGGCCTCCGCAACGGTGCCGATGTGCACCGTCACCGCGGCATCGCCGTGCCAGCCCTCGAGGATCGCGCCGCAGTCCAGGGAGAGCAGGTCGCCGTCGGCGAGCACCTGCTCGCGGCTGGGGATGCCGTGCACCACCTGCTCGTTCACCGAGCTGCAGATCGACCCGGGGAACCCGTGGTAGCCCTTGAATGACGGCACCGCGCCAGCGTCGCGGATCGACTGCTCCGCCAACTCGTCGAGTTCGCCGGTGCTCATCCCGGCGCGGGCATGACACTGGAGCAATCGCAGTGTCCGGGCCACCACCGCACCGGCGGCCCGCATCGCCTCGATTTCGCCAGGCGACTTCAGCTCGATGCTGGCCTTGCCCCGCAACCGTCGTACCACAGCACGCACCCCGCCCCCGGTCATCGCACGCTCGTCACGCCCGCGTTCGCAGCGCGTGCAGCGCTCGGGCCGTTACGTCTGGCACCGAACCGACTGCC
>JBOHFC010000258.1:0-16595 GCA_050701375.1 Pseudonocardiaceae bacterium | reverse complement strand
TCGGAAGCACCGAGACCGGGCTCCGCAGCCGGCTCGACGAGGTCGACAAGGGCGTGCACGAGTCGCTGGCAGGTGCGCTGGAGGCGGTTACCCACCGACTCGACGTCCTGTCCACCCGGCTCGATGCGTTGGAAGAAGGCGTCAGTGGCCGGATCAGCTCGGTGACCGAACGCCTAGGAGTGCTGGACGGTGCGCTGGCCCACCGCCCCGACGCCGACTCGCTCTCCGGCCTAGTCCGGCAGGCGAACCAAGAGTCCGAGACTCGCTACACCGCACAGCTGGACGAGGCGATGGCGACCTTCGCCGAGATCATCATGGGCGGTGGCGCGCCCGCGCCGATGCCCGTCACCACCCCGGCGCCGCCACGCCCAGCCCAGCGTCGGGTCCGCGCTCGCAAGGCGCCCGAGCCCGCCGACGATGGCGTTGATGGCGGCGTCGCGGTGGACGCCGCCTCGTGAGTGGCATTGAGTGCTATAACACTGTTACTCACTCACAAGCCGAAGGCATCAGGTAACAGGTCAGCAAGCGGGCGGATGCCGTGGGCGGTGTCTACCAAGCAGCTCGGTCCGCCGAACTCGTAGAGCACCTGGCGGCAGCGTCCGCACGGCATCAGCAAGTCGCCGTCGCCGGAGCGACAGGCCACCGCCACGAACCGGCCGCCACCTGACAGTTGCAGCTGCCCGGCCATCGTGCACTCCGCGCACAGGGACAACCCGTAGGACGCGTTCTCCACGTTGCAGCCGGTCACCATGCGGCCGTCGTCGCACAGAGCGGCCGCTCCCACCTGCAACCGCGAGTAGGGGCAGTATCCCAGCTCTGCAGCCTGCGCCGCAGCGCGGCGCAGCGTGTCCCAGTCGATGTCCCGGTCGATGTCCCGGCTGATATCACTGTTCACCCTGTGAGCATCCCCCCTGCCGGATCCGTAGTCGCCGCCCAGCTAACCTTCAACCGGTGCAGATGGTCCGGTCCCGAGTGCTCCTGGTGCTGATCGCCGCCCTCTGTGCGATGTCCCTGCTGGGCGCGGCACCCGCCGCCGCGCAGGCCGGGTGCTCGCAGCAACTGGCCCCACCACCACCGGTCGACTCCTCAGAGACCCCGATCCCGGGCACTGCACCTCTCCCACCGCTGCCGGTTCCTGACCGTCCGGTGGGTGGGCCACGGATGGGCGAGTGCGGGCTGGTGCTGCCGGATGGTGCGCCCGACCCCCCGGCGGGGATCAGCTCCATGTCCTGGTTGATCGCCGATGCCGGCTCCGGTGACGTGCTCGCGGCCAGGGACCCCCACGCGCGCAACCGCCCGGCCTCCACGCTCAAACTGTTCACCGCCCTGCTGGCCGCCGACCAGCTACCCACCAACCGGGTGGTCGTGGGCACGCAGGCCGACGCCGACCAGGACGGCAGCCGTGTCGGCATCGGCCCGGGCGGCCGCTACACCGTCCAGCAGCTGCTCACCGGCTTGTTCCTGGTTTCCGGCAATGACGCCGCCCACGCCCTGGCTGGTCAGCTGGGCGGGGTCACCGCGACCGTCGAGCAGATGAATGAGTTGGCCGCCAGGCTGGGCGCCCTGGATACCCGCGCCGCCACCCCGTCCGGGCTCGACGGCCCAGGCATGAGCGCGTCGGCCTACGACCTGGCGTTGGCATTCCGTCAGGTACTCAGCCGCCCGCTGCTGGTTGCGCTGATGGGGACCAAGCAGGCGGAGTTCCCCGGCTACGGTAAGCGGCCCGGGTTCGTGGTCAGCAACGACAACAAGCTGCTCAGCACCTACCCCGGTGCGCTGGGCGGTAAGACCGGCTTCACCGACGACGCCCGGCACACCCAACTCGATGCCGCTGAGCGCGGCGGGCGGCGCTTGATCGTGGTGCTGATGCGGGGGGAGCAGCGGCCGGTGTCGATGTCGGAGCAGGCAGCCCGGCTGCTGAACTACGGTTTCGCGCTACCCCCCGGCCGGCCGGTGGGGCGGTTGGTGGACGCGGCTCAACCGGCAGAGGCGACCGCCCCCGACGGGACCCCCGGCGCCCTCCCCGCTCCGCCAGGAGCGGGTGTGAACGCCGCGTCCCGGAACTCCACGACCCGATTCAACCAGGGTGGGCTGCTCCCGATAGCGCTGTGGGGCGGCCTGGCGATCGTCGTGCTCGCCGGACTCGGTGCCCTCGTCTCCCGCCAGCGCCCCCAGTGATATGTGGGCGCACTGGAGGCGAACAAAGGCGACACCCGGCTGCACATCCTGCTCTGCCACGGCGCCCGCAAGACCGAAAGAACTGTCAGGCTCACGCGAACTGTACCTCTTCAGAGAGGCTGATGAATTATCCTCCCGGACTGTTGACTCGGAAGAAATCGAGGATCAGCGCTCCGGGACCAATAGTGTCTGGCGTCCCGGTGGGCGGAGTAGCTTGGGTCTGCGACCCCCCTGTTGGCGGGTTGCCCGGCCCGCTGGTCGGGGATTTGGAGCCGTTCTTGGGAGGGTGAGGAGGATAGGTGGTACCGCCCGTGCAGGGTTGCGTGGTGGTCCCTTCGTAGGACGTCGGTTCTTCGAGGTTGGAGCCGACGATGATGTTGCCCCCGTCCAGCGACCATACAATCAGCCCAAGGTTCTTCGAGCGCAGGTAGGCCAGCAGCATCGGCAGCAAGGTGGGCGAGTTGGGATTACAGTTGTTGGCGCCTGGCCAGTCCTGAAATGCCTCCATCATGACTGGAACTGAGTCGGATAAGTTGCCCCAATTGGCGGCCCACTGGGCCGGCGTCTGGTCAGTGGAACCCAGAGTTGGGTCCATTCCATAGGTGACGTTGGATCCGGTCAGAGCGTACTGCGGGATGCCCGAAAGATCATGGCCGGTCTTGTTACCTTCAACGACAATCACGTTGTCGGCACCCTCAGAGCGGATATCGTTGACCAACGTTTGCATACCTACAAACGTGTCGTGTACAGGCGGCGGGCCTTGAGCGTCGACCGCTCCGCCGTTGCGCCAGATGTTCCACATCCAGTTTTCCCCCTGGTATGTCTTCAGGTGGGGTTGATTGTACAGATCGAAGAAGACCCCCGGACTATTTTTGTAGTGGCCGGCCATGAACTGCCAGAACCGAATCGCGGACGCGTCCGGCAGGGGTGGCCCGTTGAATGGCTGTTCTTGCAGAGTCACGATGGCGATCATCCCGAGGCTGTTTGCCAGACTTACCTGGCTGTCCAGCTCGGCCACGTAGGAGGAGTCGACCGGGGACTGGTCGAACAGGTACTCTTGGGCCACTTGGATCCTGACCACGTCGGCATGCCAAAACGTGGCGGACTCTCTGATCCGTTCGCGATCGGGGTTGGGCCCGCCAGGGTTCACCGGGTTGCACCCCTGACCGGTGGGGTGCGCCAGGCAGTATGTGACGAACCCGTACGGGATGAACTGTTGAGCGTCGGATCCGATGACCTTGTTACCCGCGACATGATATGAGGCTGCGATACGCGAAGGTGCCTTGGTAGCCGTGGCCGCTGGCGCAGTCGAACCGTTACCGGTCGAGATTTTTGTACCGGAACAGTCGACTAGACCGAGCCCGACCAAGCATAGCGCTAGGTACCCGCCGACCACCCGCATCACGCGTCGACGGCGCCTCCGGCCGAGTATTATACTCATGGTGCACTTCCCTCCCGACTTTTCGTACTTGCCCGCAGGTCAACAGTTAAGAGTGAAATTTTTCAAACGACTTGACATCTGTAGGGGAATCAAACACGGGCTATTCGGCATTCACTGGGTCGGGCTGCCGGACCGATCCCGCTGTCGGTGGCTGTGACACGCGCAGGAGGACCATTGTGATCAGTCCAGCGACTGCTCCGCCGATCACCAGCGGGGTGGCCACCTTCAGCAGCGCTAGCGCGGAGGCGAGCAGGACCGCTGCGATCACCGGCCGGATGACAGTCGCGGGGCCCTGAGCCGACAGTCGAGCACCGAGGTAGACGCCGGGTAACGCGCCGAGTAGGAGCGAGGTGGTGAGGGCCAGGTGGACATCGCCGTAGAGCAGGTGACCTACGGTGGCGGTGGCCACTAGCGGGATCGCCTGGACGATGTCGGTACCGACCAAATGGGCCGGCCGCAGCTGTGGGTAGGCGATCAGGAGCAGCGCGATGATCAGCGAGCCGGCACCGACGGAGGTCATGCCGACGGCGAGGCCGCCGATCACACCGATCGCGACCGTGCGCAGCGGACGGATCATCGGCGGCCTGTCGTCGTGGTCACCCCGGCGGCGGGCGCGGCGGTCGAGCACCTGCCGGAGCATCGTCATCCCCACCGAGAGACACAGGGCGATGCCGATGGCCGGCTTCAGGTCGTCCTGCATGCCTGGGGCGTGCCCGATCGAGCCGATGATTGCGGCACCGGCGAACGCGGCGGGCACCGAGCCCATCGTCAGCCAGCAGACGAGCGGCCAGTTCACGGTGCGGTGGCGCAGGTGCACGGCCGCACCGACAGGTTTCATGACCAGCGAGGTGAGCAGGTCGCTGGAGATTGCGGCCAGCGGCGCGACCCGGAAAAACAACACCAACAGCGGGGTGAGCAGCGCGCCGCCCCCCATCCCGGTAAGGCCGACCAGAAAGCCGACCACCAGCCCAGCGACGGCGAGGTCCAGGTGCATCGCAGGTACCTGCTTTCGACAACCGGTTGGCCCCCTCAAACTTTGAGCCACTCGGCCAGCAAGGTTTTGACAATTGTGTTAAATTCTCCGCACGACGGCTTGAAGTGATGAGTGCGACGCAACCGGTGAAGGGGAAATAAACTCTTGCGTCGGGTGCACCCAAAGAGTATTTATCTTCCGTCAAAGGTGGATCTGGGTGCAGGCCACCGCCTTTACGGTGCCGGTGTGACCGGTGAGGGGTTCGCCGATCGGGGTGCCGGTGTTCAGGTCCCAGCGCCGCACCGTGGTATCCCCGCTGGCGGTGACGGCTATCGGGCGGCCGTGGAGTTGGGCGCAGGCCACCGCCTCCACCGAGTCGACGTGGCCGGTGAGGGGTTCGCCGATGGGGGTGCCGGTGTTCAGGTCCCAGACCCGTACCGTGCGGTCCCAGCCGGTGGTGACGGCAATCGGGCGGCCGCCCAGCTGAGTGCCGGCCACCGCCACCACTGGGCCGGCATGGCCGGTGAGGGGTTCGCCGATCGGGATGCCGGTGCTCAGGTCCCACACCTGCACCGTGTGATCCCCGCTGGTGGTGACGGCGATCGGGCCGCCCTGGAACTTGACTCGTTCACTCAACAGACTCCTCCCACGCATATGCACGGTTAGTTTCACCCGCAACCTCCTCGAACATCGCGAGCGCTTCGGCGCTCAGCTCATGCTTCCACCGCAAGTCCAACACGATCGCGCACGGGTGTGCGCCATACCAAGCGCGCGCTCTGTCGTTGGGATTGATCACTCCGGTGACAATGCTGCTCGCCCGCTCGCGCAGGAGCAGAAGCAGTGGACCGGCGTTACCACCGAGCGGATGCTGATCGCTGTTCCAGGGATTAAGCATCGCAGGATCAAACGCGATGCCGAGAAAGTCCGCGAGTGCGCGCAAGGTGGACTCGGGCCGCGACGCAAGCTCCTCATATCGCATCCGATGCACAGCTCCCGGCCAGCGCGAGGCGAGTTCCTCAATGCGATGTATCCGCTCGACCCACGCAGCGGCATGCTCACGCGCAGGGATCTCCGGCCGCTTGCACAAGCGCGAGTTCACGACCGCACGCCCATCACGCGCGAGCACGATCAGGTGGAGTGGGACCACGTCGTGGAGCGCTGCCACCTGGTACTTGATCCAGCCGATCCTCTTACTTGAGTCGCACACGATCGGACGCTTGGTGCGCC
Organism: Pseudonocardiaceae bacterium; assembly: GCA_050701375.1. GTDB lineage: Bacteria > Actinomycetota > Actinomycetes > Mycobacteriales > Pseudonocardiaceae. Next base: position 10,776 of record JBOHFC010000258.1, on the reverse strand, counting down.
GCGAGAGCATCTCGTATAGATCCTTCTCGTGTTCCAAAGATATCTCGTAGGGGCCGTCCCTGTGTTCCACCCGCAGATTCCCCCACACGACGCAGTCGGGCCCGCACAGCTTGCACACACGCCTTTTGAGCGGCGTGCTCGGATCGCCAAGGTATCGGCTATTGCGCGCCTCGCCAGCGCAGAAGATCGACGGGTGCGCGCCGAGCATCACCCCCAACAGCGTCGAACCGGAGTAAGGCGCAGCACACACGAATACGGCCCCTGTGTTCATGCGCTGGTCAACGGGGTGTCCAGCTGACATTTCGTCCCGTATCATCTGTGCGCACCCTCTATTCCTAGGTCGACGGCGAGGTCCAAGTGCATCGAGGTACCTGCTTTTCAACAACCGGTCAGCCGAGGGTCTTGCGACGATGATCATATCGATACGCTTACACCTAGGCGTTTATATTGTTCGATTTTAAAAGCCCGAAACCCTGGTATCGCTTCGCATGCACGATTCCAGTTGGGGTTATTTCTTTTGTCAAATCTGTCAACTTGTACAGCTGGCGGTGGCAGCTGTTCCTGGTGATATACGGTCATGTCACTGAGATATCTGGGGCTGCAGTTTGCTTTGACTATCATTCGATATGCGAAGTCTGCATCCTCGTATCCCCAGCTACCATCAAACCGTTCATCGTGCCCGTGAACCAGCTTAGCATCAATAGTGCGGTACAGGAGATTTCCGCCGTGCATGTAGGCCCAGGGATGTTCCACATCAGGCAACTGTTCCATGATGGGTAACCGCCTATCCTTGGAAAGGAAGTAATTAGAGGCACTAGGGACGCTCGCGGTACGCAGTAAGATGGACGGTTCGTCGATCAATTTGTCTTTCGTAAGGTTACTAGCCGATACAAAGATGCGTTCGCCAGTGAAAATTTGTGGCCGACTCCCCGCCTGGTCGATCGCGGTATAAGCTGATCGCAGGAAGCCTACGGACGGAATGCAGTCAGCGTCTATTGAGGAGATCCACTCTCCCGCGGCTAGCCGTAAGGCGGTGTTACGGGCTCGGCTGAGCGCAAACGGATGAGCCAGCCTGGGTTGTTGTATCAACGTGACTGTCAGCAGTTCACGAAAGTCCCGATAGACTCGTTCGATCGAATCAGTGTCGGAGTTATTGTCAACAAGTATAATCTCCACGTCGATAGTCTCGATGTCTTGTGCGACAATCCCAGCCAGGACATTCTCCAGCAGTCTGGCGCCGTTACGACAAGGAATTATGATTGACAGCCGCGACATTCCTGCTCCACCTTCCTGCTCTGCTTACCTTGATGCTGGAATTGCTCCGAAATGAGCCCCGCTTTTCTGCAACCCATATCTGGACCGCGATGAATACCGCACGTAGTTAGGGAGAGGGGGTGCACCACGTGGTGCGCTGTCATTCTGTCAGTACGAGTTTTCCCTTCGTGCCCCGGTGCGGGAAGGGTTGCACGGGTACCGGCACGCCGAGGAAGGGTGCGAGCAGCTCATATCCGTCTCCCGCAACGACGTTCAACACCAGCAGATCGCATTCTCGGCCCGCGAAGTAGTTGGTCACATTCTGGATGTGGCGCCGGTAGACGCGGCGAAAATGCTCCTCGTCGAACTTGTAGCTCGCATATACCGCGGCCTCAAGGAACCGCCGGACCTCCATAAAAACTCTGTGCTCCTCGCCATCGCCGTACCTGAAGGTTGAAAGGCCGGCCCAGTGTTTGCGGCAGGAGCATAGCCAGCTGTCCTCGTCGCGCACGGTCAACACGAATTTGCTGCCCGGCCATTGCCGATCGAAGTCCTCGTAGTATGGAGAAGTCGTGATGTCGGTGATCCCGTCGTAGTATTCGAGCAACGGGAAGCGCACGTCGCCGCGGCGCAGCGTCTCAAGTGTCGCGCTATCGGTCGGGTAGTGCACGGTGTCGAAGCCGAGCACGTGCAAGGCCGCAGTGAGCGAGTGCGTTCCAGTCCGCGACAGGCCGACGCCGAACACCTTGAAATTATTAGTTGACCGACCAAGGGTGACGGGATCGCTGGCCACGGCCTTATCGACATCATCGATGCTGATCTGGTCGCTCTGGCCCGGATCGAAACCAAGCTTTTGCACTTCGAGCGGGGCTAGGTATGGGAGGTCACAGATGTAACGCGCTACCTGCCAAGGTGTGGCGTCGATTGACACTGCGTTCGCCAGGTAATCCAGCGCATGCCGCGCAACATCGAAGTCAACGCCTTGTCCCCAACTCGACATCGAAGGCTCGAGGTACATTTTCGCGAACCCGATGCGGGCGCGTAACCCCCTTAACACATACTTGACGAAAACATCGCCGGAGCGCTGCAAGTAATCGCTTAGGATGTGGAAGTTCTTGAACACACTCTCGAACCCACGCTGGCGAAGCGCGATCCTGCGTAAGTACTCCTCGGGGCTGAGCAGGTACTCGATACTATCGACAGGCTCGGGGATCGTGCACATTGCTTCTACGACGTCGAGTCGCGTGATGTGAACGCCGCATTGAGCCAGTCCGCGAAACCGATCACGGCCATAGCAGCCGACAAAAGGCAGCTCGTTCGCGTCAAGGAACGGGCGCAGATCTTCCAGGATCAGGCAGCCAGCATCTACGGAGACGATGTGCGAGTAACGGTGATCGATCCCGAACCGCCGCCGCGCCGCTAGCCCCGACCGCTGCGGGTCGTGGATCACGCGTGCACAGTCAGGCTTGATGTGCGCGAGCGCAAGCGCAAGCGCAAGCTCGCTGGTGGACTCGCCACCGGTGTGGAAAACCAACTCGATCGGGCGCGATCCCAAAGGCGCCCAGGTGCCCAACAAAGTCTCGACCACGCCCTCGTGGGCTGACTCGTTCACTCGACAGACTCCTCCCACGCATACGCACGGTTGATCTCACCCGCAACCTCCTCGAACCCGGCGAGCTCATCGGCCCTCAGCTCACGCTTCCACCGCACATCCAGCACGATCCCGCGCGGGTGCGCGCCGTACCAGTCGCGCGTCTTATCATCGGGATTGATCACTCCTGCAACAGCACTGCTCGCACGCTCGCGCAGGAGCATGAGCAGCGGCCCGGCATTACCACCGAGCGGATGCTGATCACTGTTCCAGGGATCGAGCATCGCAGGATCGAACTCGACGCCGAGAAAGTCCGTAAGTGCCCGCAGGGTGGACTCGGGCCGCGACGTGAGCTCCTCGTAGCGCAGCCGGTGCACGGATCCCGGCCAGCACAAGGCGAGTTCCTCAATGCCACACATCTGCTTTACCCAGGCTGCGGCGTGTTCCCGTGCAGAGATCTCGGGCCGCTTGCGCAAGCGCGAGTTCACGATCGCGCGCCCATCCCGAGTGAGCACGATCAGGCGGAGCGGGACCACGTCCCGGAGCGCTGCAATCTGGGGCTTGATCCAACTGATCCCTTTGCTTGAGTCGAACACGATCGGACGCCTGGTGCGCCGCGAGAGCATCTCGTAGAGGTCCTCCCCGTGTGCCACCCGCAGATCTCGCCACACGACGCAGTCGGGCCCGCACAACCTGCACACACGCTTTTTGAGTGGCGCGTCCGGATCGCCGAAGTACCAGGTCTTCTTCGCCTCGCCGGCGTAGAAGATCGACGGGTGCGCGCCGAGCATCACCCCCAGCAGCGTCGAACCGGAGTACCAAGCGGCGCCCATGAACACGACCCCTGTGTTCACCCGTTGACCAAAGGACTGTCCAGCTGATATTCCATTGGTTATACGATCTGTCATAATTAATTCCAATTGTTAATCAGCGTGGCCGAACTCATCGCGTCCCGTCCCTGTCCGTTCGCCGGTGCACTCGGTTGAGCTTGCCAGTGCTGCGTTGCCTCCAACAGTTCGGTCTTCGAATACCACACGTCTACTTCCCACTCCTCGAACGCATCTGCCCAGGTATGCAGGACAACATCATTGGAATGTTGGCCCGGCATTTCTCGTGCGACAAAATTCCAGTCCCCGGCGTAGACGGCATCGAAAAGTGCAAACCTTTGGGAAGAATGACTGGGCGCCCCGTAACAGGCAATCTCATGATGATCCTGCTGCGCAATCCGACTGGTGTCCGTACCGTCGGCTTCGCAGAGGGTTATCATCCGGCGACGGGTCACCTCGCGTGCACGAAACGGAAAGTGGTGAATGAAGGCGGGAGAAGACGGCTCGAACAGGACTTCTGATGAATCGTTCCGATGAAAACCTTCGTACATCATAACAGGAGGTCGGCCCCTATCGAGGCGGACCAAAGGATGCTTTCGATGGCCGCAGCCCCCCAACCGCTGCTCATAACACAGCGATTGGAAATGGATGGGATGATAAGGCGGTAGATAATGTGGAAGGCTAGCCGGAAAATGATGAAAGTACCGCGCTCCGACGACACGGTATCGAGCGTCCAGAGATGCGAGATGGTGCTTCAGAGGCTTTCCTTCCGGGCCGTGCGGGAATTCGTCAGCATCGAACCACAGCCACCATGTATGTGCTGCCCCCTCGTGTTCCGTGATCTCCGCCATGACGACATTCATCAGCGCGATCCGTAGCGGTTCTTCATAAGAGTCCGTCCGGTAGGAGTGGACTAGGGTTGCGCCGCTGGACTGGGCTTTTTTGACAGTCTGATCCGAGCTGCCATTGTCCACCAGGAAAACTTTTTCACATCCCTGATGGAACGCGTTCGACACGCTCGCGCTGATGATGTCCTCCTCCATCCACGTTCCCACGATTCCGAAAAATCGGAATTCAGGCAACGGGCGCGTCGGTGGTAGCAGCTCAACCATCCGGATCGCTCGTGATTCTTTTTCCCTCTCCCGCCAACGAACGTACCGGATATAATCTGTGGTGGTCGCGTTCGCAGCACCCACAGCATCGGGCAGCTCACTTGTCGAGTCGGTATCGAAGGGTTCCGTCAAAGCAAGATCCTTCCTCATATAAACAGAGCTCCACTGGTTTTTTGGCTGTCTCCGATAATTTGCGTTGAACCATCCGTTGACGGTCGGCCAGGGTCGATGGCGATCGGGGATCCAGGACGAAAGACCAGCCCCCGTTTCCGTCGCAACTCTGGACGCTACTGACGTTTCCGTGCGTGGCCACACAAGAGCCCGATTCTCGCCGGCAGCTTAGATTGGGCCAAAGTAAGCCAGCTGCAGCCGGATCACTTCGGCACAGTGCGCGGGCGCTATCCGCGAAGATGTTCACGTCCGGTCCGCAGCGGTGGCCAGCACCTCGGCGACTTCGGGTCGGGTGAACTCGGATGGCAGCTCACGTCCCTCGGCCAGCAGTCGCCGGACCTGGCTTCCGCTCAGGATGTGATGATGGTCTTGGGGGTGAGGGCAGGTTCGTGCCGAGGCCATACCGCCGCAGGTGCGGCAGCAGAAGGCGTTTTCGAAGCGGAGGAGCTCAATCCCGAGCTCGCCCGGCTGGTACTGGTCGAAGATGCGATGAGCAGCGTAGGTGTCGTAGTAGCCGCCGACACCGGCATGGTCACGGCCGACGATGAAATGGGTACAGCCAAAGTTACGCCGTACAATGGCGTGGAAAACTGCCTCTTTAGGGCCGGCGTAGCGCATCCAGGCCGGGTTAGTTGCCAGCAGCGTTCGGTGGGTGGGGTAGTAGTTGGCCAGGAGTTCTTCATAGCAGCGCATGCGCACGTCTGCGGGAATATCATCGGTCTTGGTCTCGCCCACCAGCGGATGCAAAAATAGAGCGTCCACGCTTTCCAGCGCCACCTTCTGGAGATACTCATGAGCGCGGTGAACGGGGTTGCGGGTCTGGAAGCCGACCATAGTTTGCCACCCACGCTCGGCGACGGCCGCCCGCACTTGGCTGGGGGTGAGATCGTAAGCGGGGAAGGCCGAAGGTGGTCGGACTAATGCCACCGCCTCACCAGCCAGGGCCCAGGGCGGTGAGGAGCGCAGCACGCGAACCCCCGGATGGGCATCGTCACGGGTGGCGTATATCGCTTCGGCCTCTGCCTCGGCGTCGGTACGGAAGGCGCCGGTGGGTCTAAGCAATCCGACGAGCTGACCCTGTCGCCGCAGACCTAGCCACTCGGCCGAGTTCGCCACTTTTGCCACGTCGGCCTCGACCCGAAACACGATCGGCAGCGTGAACGGTGCGCCACCAGCCAGCCGGCCGGTCTCCAGGACAGCATCGTAGTCGGCCTGGTCCATAAAGTCGTAGAGTGGGGTTAGGGCGCCGCTGCTGAGCATGTAGAGATCAGCATGGTCGCGCCCGCTGATGTCCACCCCGGGTGCCTTCCGGGCCAGCTGCCACAATTCGTCTCCCTGCTCTGCGGCTGACATACGGTCTATCGGTGCCGCGTGGATGTAATTCCGCCGTTCTAACTCGCGCAAGATCTTGGCCACAGAGTCTTCGACTGTCTCGTGCTCGGTGTCCACCACCACCTCGGGCTCCAGTGGCGGCTCGTAGGGGTCGTTGACCCCGGTAAAGTTGGTGATCTCGCCACGCAGTGCCTGGGCGTAGAGTCCCTTCACGTCGCGGCGTATGAGCTCATCCAATGAACAGCGCACGTAGATCTCGAAGAAGCCGGGCGTTTGGGCTCGAAGCTCGTCGCGCGCCGCCCGGTAGGGAGAGATAGCGGCAGTGATCGCGACTCCGCCTTGGCGCGCGACCAAGCGGGCCACGTAGCCGATGCGATGGACGTTGGTGTTGCGGTCCTCCTTGGAAAAGCTCAGCCCCCGCGAGAGGTGGGTGCGGACCTCGTCCCCGTCTAGCACCTCCGGGCTGCGTCCCAGCGCAGCCAGCTCTTTCTGCAACTGTTGCGCGATAGTTGACTTGCCGGCTCCGGAGAGTCCGGTCAACCAGATCACCACACCATTCATGGGGTTGTAATCCTCCTTCGATGTCATGGCTCGACGTGTTCCCGAATGGCCCAGATCTTGACTTCTCGTCCAGCTACGTTTAAATTCGTTTCTGTGGGTGGACTTTCATAAAGAGTCAGCGGAGCCATCGAGCGCCGTGGCGCAAATATGATTGTCACCAAGCGTGGTGGTGGGAAGATCTCGCAGACCGATCGGATAGCCATGACCCCCTCCCGTCCCCAGGCAGCCCACCACCGCCGAGCTCGGTCGTCTCCCCCGCTGGCGTCCCCTGGCTATCCTCGAGCTAGCCCATAATTCAAACGTCGCTACGGCGTCGCCGCCGCGAGGCTGCGGCAACCCGCATTCGTCGGCAGGGCGTTGAGGGGGATGGACGCTCAGGCCGCGGTGCTAGTGATGGTGTTCGCGGCGAGATCATATACGCTGGAAGGGGATCGCCTTGCCCCGTTCCTCGTCGATGAGGTCGAAGACGTTGACCTGGGTGGGCTCGCCTCGGGGCTGCCATTCCTGCCCGCTGGTGCAGTACCCCTGACCAGCTGCTTCTTCTTGGTGTCCACGCTGATCACCGGGCAGTCATCGTCGTGGTGGGCTTTGACCTGGGAGTTGAGATAGGTGAACTGGGCCTCTCGATCGGGATGGAAGTCGCTGACCCAGTACCCGCGCTCGTGCAGCGCCGCAGCCAGCCTCCGGGTGGACTTACATGTCCACCCGGAGGGGCGACATCGGCCCCTCGGCTGTCCAGGTCGACCAGTTCCTCCAACGCCGGGTCGTAGCCTCGGCTCGTTTGCGCCCACCACTGTGCGTGCGTTAGGGGCCTACCGCCGGTGTCGGATCATCGAGTTCGGCGCGCCGCCGCCGTAGGGTGTCCGCCGCCACCTCCACCCCTGACGCGACCATGCTCGCTCCGCCCGGGCCGAGTTCGCGGGCCCCGCGAGCCACAAACGTCGCTGGCGCTCCGTCAGATGCGGCCGCAGTACCTCGAAACGACCGGCCAGCGAGTCCATCGCGGCCGCCATACCAGAAACCGTACTGGCGCGCACCATAAGCCGTCATAGAAAATCGTTAACCTTACCGACATCTTCGGTGTTACCGTTATCGATATCTTCGGCGGGAGCCAACAAGCAGCGACGAGCAGTGACAAGCCACGAACGGATCCTGGACCCGTTCAAATGTGGGGGACAGCGGCATGCGCGCGAGCTCGGATGGGGTGTGTCTCAGACTGCTAGGGGGTTTCGAGTGCGTCCGCGGGGAGAGCAGCGTCTTGCTGCCACTCGGGTCCCAGCGGTTGCTGGCCCTGCTCGCGCTCCAAGACGCGGGCGTCCACCGGACCGCCGCGGGCGAGCGCCTCTGGCCCGATAGCCCCCCTGGTCGTGCGGCGGCCAACCTCCGATCGGCTCTATGGCGAGGCAAGTGCCTCGACGACCTGATCATGATCTACTCGGTCGGTCCTCGGCTATCTCTGGCGGCCACAGTGCACGTCGACCTTCAGCAGATCCGGGACGAGTGCCGCCGCCCGGTGCAGTCTCGACCGTCTTCCCACGGCATCACCGACCACTTGGCACTGGTCGATGCGCTGACCCGCGAGCTGCTGCCAGACTGGTCAGAAGACTGGCTACTGTTTGAACGTCAGCGCTGGCATCAGTTCCGGCTCCGCACCCTCGAGAACCTTGCCGCGCAACAGCACGCTGAAGAACGGTACCTAGATGCCGTTCAGACAGCACTGGCAGCCATCGCCATCGAGCCGATCCGCGAGACGGCGCACCGGATCCTTATCGAGGTACACCTTGCCGAGGGCAACACAGCCAGCGCCGTCAAGCACTACCAACACTACCGACAGCTCCTCCAGCATGAACTGGGTGTTGTACCTTCAGCCCAAATGAATCAGCTGGTCAACCCCCTGATTACACCATAGACAGTCCGGAGACACCCCGTAAACATCACGTCAGAGCGGCCAGCGCAGACCCACGACCTGACCGCCGACCCCGATGAGTCAGCGAGCACTTCGCCAAGTGACTACAGGAGATCCGAACCTCTCGTGATTCTTGATACTTTTATTCAGTTTTGATTGACCGTAGTGCTGGATAGGCAGATGGAGCTGACTACCGACCTGTGTCCGTGTCGCATCATTACGTGGCGAAGCTGTGACGTGTCTGTCGCTGCCCTGACGAGCGACCTGCGCTCGACTTGAATGCTCAGCGCGAGCGGTTGCTGCTGACGGGGCTAGGCGAGATAAGGCCCACAACGCCACCGAGCGCGGTCGTCGCGAGCGCTATAACGCCATCCGCGCTCTGTCCCTTCAGGACCAGCACGAACGTCAGGATGCCAAAGACAAAAATTGCTGCCCCCATCGTCCCGATCACGATGTACCACAGCCTCTGCTGAGTCTTCCGATCCGGAGTTCCAAGAATGGTGTAAGCGAAGTCCTCTCGGTCCGCTTATGACAGTTTGCTGACCGCTGCGGCGGCGACCTGCTTCTGCTGGTCAGCGCCCAGGCCCTGAATGACCGAGCCAACCAGCGCCTCCTTTGAGTCCGCCGGCAGACCCTTGACCGCCGCAGCAGCGGCCTGCTGCTGCTCGTCGGTCTCTATCTCCGGCTCTTGGTGGTCCGACACGGCAGCCCACGCCCGACTGAAGATCAAAACCGCGGCCGGTTTCCTGACCTGGCTCGCGGCGAAAGACACCACGCTCGCCGACTGCCACCAGGCCAACATCGTCCAGTGGCTCATCACCGGCTCTGGCGCCTGCCACGTGCAGGATTTCCTGACCTGGGCCGCCAACCACGGGCACTGCGAACAGTTCACCGTCCCAGGCCCCCACGGCACACCGGCACCGCGACCGACCCCGACCAGCGCTGGACCCAACTGGCCCGGCTACTCCACGACGACAGCCTCGACACCCTCGACCGGGTCACCGGCTGCCTGCTGCTGCTCCTCGGTCAACAACAGTCCCGGATCGCCACCATGACCACCGACCGAGTCATCCATCGCGACGGGGAGGTATTCATACGCTCGGGCCGCCACGAACTGCCCATTCCCGAACCACTCCAAGCGCTGTTGCTCGAACTGATCAACCACCGCAAACCCTATGTCGGGATCGGCTCACCCACCAGCAGTCCTTGGCTGTTTCCCGGGCTCCTGCCCGGACGCCCGATCACCGCATCACGGCTAGCCGACAGGCTCCGAACCCTCGGCATCCCGACCCAAGCCGCTCGTCGAGCCGCTCTAATCGACCTGGCCACCCAGCTACCCGCCGCCGTGCTCGCCAACCTGGTCAACCTGCACCCCACCACCGCAGTGAAGTGGACCCACCAGGCCGGAGGCGACTGGACCCGCTACGCCGCCGAACTCGCCCGAACCCGCAATCACATACCCCCCAGCCGCATCATGATCACGATGACCTACTCACACGGTCGGACCATTGCTCTCTACCAGTTACGACGGCGGTGTTCCGCTGCCCTACATCCGTGACATCCTCGGCTATTATGCGGGTGATCTTGCCAAGTGGATCATGTCAGGAAGCGCTCCGGTCGACCCGTGCGCAGCCTTGAAGATCCTCTGCCTGAGTCGCCGTACGTTCTCCCGGGCGGTGCGCATGCTGACAGCAGGTGCCCGTCCCCGCTCTGCCCCGGTTGCGCCCTCTGGTCCGTTCGCCGCGACGTCCTCAGGCCCAGCAACGGCCGCGGCCAGCGAAGTTGCCATAGCGTCTAACTTGCCCTTCGGTGATGGCTTCCCTGGACAGCCGACTTCACCGGCTCACCTGCCCACGTCAGCGGCCCCAAAAAAAATGAAGCTCGGCGCCTGGCTAGCGCCGGTATCCGGCCGGTTATGCGAAGACCTCGGCGGAGGCGCCGAGCTGCTGCCCTCGGTTCCCGTTGCCTTTCGGCCACCGGCATTGGCTTGTTGGGCATCCTGTTCCCGCCCCGGAGTTAGGC
>JBOHFC010000257.1:0-18886 GCA_050701375.1 Pseudonocardiaceae bacterium | reverse complement strand
CGTTTACCGCAGTCTGCATCCAGAACGCGGTAGGGGGTGCGGTAGGGGGTGCGGTAGGGGGTGCGGTAGGGGGTGCGGTAGGGGGTGCGGTAGGGGGTGCGGTAGGGGGTGCGGTAGGGGGTTAGGTGGGGGAGCCGTAGGGGCGGGTTAGCAGCTCGAGGACGTGGCCGTCCGGGTCGTCGAAGTACACGCCGTGGCCACCGTCTCTCGTGTTCGTCTCACCCGGTTGCTGTTTAAAGGGATCCGCCCAGTACTGCAGGTCCTGCGCCCGGATCCGGCCGAAGATCGCCTCGAACTCGGCTTCGCTGACCAGAAACGCATAATGTTGCGGTCGAATGTCCGCCGCGGTGTCCATGAAGTCCAGACTCACCCCGTTGGCCAAGCTGACCACCAGGAACGGTCCGAACGAAGCCGGCGCGGGCAGCCCCAAAAGATCGGTCAAGAACATCGCGGACGCCCGCTTGTCGCGAGCCGCGACGATGGTGTGGTTGAGCTCAATGGTCATGACCCCCTGTCTAGCACTTCAACGGCCAGCTCGACCATCACGGTGGATCAAGCAAGCGCGTACCTGCGGCACTACGGCGCTACGCCGGACAGGTGGTCTTCTTCGAGGAAGTATCACAACAAGTAACAGGAGACTCTTCCTCGCGATCACACAACACGGACGTGCACATCGATCGTGAGTTTCAGGCGCCCCTCTCGATTGGACAACCCCATGACCACCCTGCACGGAACGCGGACCGACCTCACCGACGACGTTCTGGACGCCCTGCGCGCACAGCTACGAGGGCAGGTGATCGGCTCGCCCGAGCCGTCCGGGGTCCCGCACACCCGCGACGTCTTCAACGCCATGCATCCCGGCCGGCCCGCCGTCATCGGGCAGTGCACGGGCACTGCAGACGTCGTCGAGGCGGTGAACTTCGCCCGTGAACACGGCCTCGCCGTCGCGGTGCGCGCCGGCGGGCACTCCATCGCCGGCCTGTCGACGATCGATGACGGGCTACTCATCGATCTCTCGCCGATGAGCGGCGTCCAGGTCGACCCCGAGCAGCGGCTGGCTCACGTACAGGGCGGCGCTCTGTTGGGCGACCTCGATCGCGAAACCCAGGTCTACGGCCTGGCCACCCCGGTAGGACGAGTCTCCGAAACCGGCGTCGCCGGCCTGACCCTCGGCGGCGGCTACGGCTGGCTGACCCGCAAGTATGGGCTGACCTGCGACAATCTCGTCGCCGCTCAGGTCGTCTGCGCCGACGGGAAGGTCCGCACCGCCTCCGCCGAGCACAACCCCGACCTGTATTGGGCCATCCGCGGCGGCGGCGGCAACTTCGGAATCGTCACCTCTTTCACCTTCCGGCTGCACCCGGTGGGGCCCATCGTTGCTTTCGCCGCGACGTTCTATCCGCTGGAGGACATCGCCGAGGTGATGCGCGGCTGGCGGGACTATGTTGCGGAAGCGCCGGACGAGGTCACTGCGATGGTCGTGGCAATCACCATGCCGGCGGGTCCGGAGCTGCCCGAGGTGGTGCACAACCGCCCCTGCGCCGTTGTCGCCGGTGTGCACTCCGGAGACTCGGACGAGGGCATGAGGGTGATGGCGCCGCTGCGCGAACTGGGCGCCCCGCTGTTCGACATGTCCCAGCCGATGCCGTACTCCTTCGTGCAGACCGGGTTCGACAGGCTGTTTGCGCGCAATACCCTGCGGTCTTACTGGAAGTCGCAGTACCTCACCGAGCTCACCGACGGCGTGATCGATGTGATCGCGGCGCGGGCGCTGGATCGGCCAGCCCCGCTCACCGCGGTAGCGACCTTGCATATGGGTGGTGCGATCGGCGCGGTCGGCCCCGAGGACACCGCGTTCGCCGAACGGTCGGCACCCTTCATGGTTTCCGTGGACGGCAACTGGACCGACCCGACCGCCGACTCCGAGATCATCGGCTGGGTTCGCTCGGCGTGGGACAGCATCAGGCCGCACGGCACCGGCGGTGTCTACCTCAACTTCACTGGGCTCGCCGACGAGCCGATGCGCGCCGGTGTCGACGACGCGCTGGGCCGCAACCTGCGCCGGCTCGCCGAGATCAAAGCGATCTACGATCCGGAGAACTTCTTCCGGTACAACAACAACATCCTGCCCACCCACACCGGATAGCCGTGGTGAGCCCGCGGGGGTGCGCCGATGAGTGCGGTCGTGATCTGCGGGCCGGCGCTGGTCCCGATGGGCAGTGCGGTTCGTGACGCCCTTCTACCGCCATCAGGTCGCGGCCGACCGCGCCCGGATCGCCGTGATGACCGCGCTGCGCGACGGTGTCCCTCCGCCGGTGCCGGGCCCCGACCGGGCGCAGCTGCTCCAGCTGCTCGCGGCCTGATCAGCGAACGCGGAAGGCTGCGATCGCCTGCTTACGGCCCTCAGTCGCGAGTTCCAGGAACCCGTAGGTGCCGTTGTCCAGCAGTTCGCGACCGGCTCGAGTCAGCGCGGCCAACGCCACCTGGCTGAAGGATCCGCCGACCGAGATGCGGGCCACCCCGACCTGGGCCAACTCAGCCACCGGGGCAAGACCGGGGAACACGAGCACATTGACCGGAAGGTCGACCGAGGTGACCACGCTGCGGACATCGGCCAGGGAGGTCAGACCTGGGGCGTAGAGGACGTCGGCGCCTGCCTCTTGGTAGGCCTGCAGCCGGGCAATCGTGTCGGCCAGATCGGGATTGCCGCGGATGAAGTTCTCCGCCCGTGCCGTGAGCACCAGCCCGGTGCCGGTGCCCGCTGCCTGGGCGGCCGCGGCCACTCGCTCAGCAGCCAGCTTCGCGTCGTAGATCGAGGAGTCCGGGTCGCCGCCGAAGTCCTCGACCGAGCAACCCGCCAGCCCCACACCTACGGCGTCGGTGACCGTCGCGAAAACGGCATCGGGATCGTCGGCGAAACCATCTTCCAGATCGGCGGAGACCGGGACGTCCACCGCGGCGACGATGGCGGCGGCGTGGGCGAGCGCCTCGGCCTTATCGACCGAGCCATCCAACCGGCCCAGCGTCCCCGCGTGGCCGCCGCTGGTCGTCGCCAACGCCGCAAAGCCCAGCGAAGCGAGGAGCCTCGCGGTTCCCGCGTCCCACGGGTTGGGCATGAGCAGCGGCTGGCCGGGCACGTGAAGTGCCCGGAATGTCGTCGCCTTGTCTGCCGGCCGGCGGTCCAAAGCCATCAGGAAACCCGCGCGATCGCGATGTCGATCGGGTGGGGCACCACCTCGGGATATCCGGGCAAGGCCACCTCAGCAAGGTACATCATCAGCTGCTCACGGACCTCCGCTGTCATTGTGGCTGTTCGCGCCCCGACAAGGAAGTCGAGCACCGGCTCGTCCGTGCCGTGCGGTGCGGTGCGCATGCCGCCGAGGTCGAGCTCCGCCAGCATCGTCTCCGACCGCACCTCCAGCCGCCGTGCCGCCAGCTCCATGGTGACGTCCTCGGCGCACCACAACCGGTGTCCGATGCACGGGCTGAGCAGTTCGGTGAGTACACACAGCGGCTCGCGCGGCGCGGTGGCACTGACCAGCAGCCCTCCCGGGCGCAGCATGGCCAGCGCATGGTCCAGCGTGGTCGCAAGGTCGGTCATGTAGTACAGCGAATGCACAAAGTGCACAAGATCGACGGGCGCGGGGGCCTCGTAATCGTCGAAGGCTCCGGCGACGGTGGTGACGGTGAGGGAATCGGCGTCCAGTGCGCCGAGCCGGGCCTCGAATCCCGCCGCTGACGCCGCATGCGGCTCGATCCCGGTGTACTGGACCTGGCGGCCGTCGGTGGCAAGGGCGGCGGCCAGCGGGGCATCGACGCTGCCGTCGCCGTCGCCGACGCCGATCACCCGCAACGGTTCGGTACCGGGCCACGGTCCGGCACCGAACAGCGGCGACAGCTCCCGGGGTAGCCACTCCTGCAGGCTGGCGCGCTGGTCGCTGGCCGCCTCATAGGCCGCGTGGGAGTACGCGTAGTGCACTCCGGACAGGTCGGGCAGCGCGGCCGAACCGGCCACCGCCTGCCGCAGCTGGTGCAAGGACGTGGAGGGACTCAGAGTAGGCACTGAACCGAAGCTAGCCGCTGGCATGTCTTTGTTACAGCGAAGTTAAGGAGCTGGTGGTTGGGTGGAGGGGTGGTCCTCCCCGACGCCCCGGACACCGCACAGCGCAGCCTCGAGCACTGGAGCGAGGCGGGACGTACCGAGATGCAGGCCTTCTACACGCTCGCCACTGAGGACTACCGGGTGCTCGCCACCGCCCGCGACTGGGCTACTGACCTGCGGTCCCGGGCCACCGACGGTCACCTGCGGGTGCTCGACGTGGCCTGCGGTAGCGGCAAGTTCCCGGCCGCGCTGCTGGCGGCCGGGTTGCCGGCCGCGGCCCCGGATCTCACCGTGGCGATCGATTTGCTCGATCCGTCCGCCTTCAGCATCGCCGAGGCTCGGGCCGTGCTCGCCCCGCCGTTCGCGGCTGCCGCAGAGCTGGAGATACCGCTGCAGGATCTCGAGGTGCGGGCCCGCTACGACGTGATCTGGGCCACCCACGCGCTGTACGCGCTGCCGCCGGCCGACCTCACCGGCGGCGTGGCCCGGATGGTCACCGCGCTGCGACCCGGCGGCTTCGGTGCCGTTGCCCAAGCCGGTGCGGCAAGCCACTACCTCGTGTTCTACGAGGCATACCGGGCCACCTACGCCCCCGGGGTCGCGCCCTACACCGATGCCGAGGCGGTCGCGGCCGCATTGACCGCCGCCGGTGCGGACGTCGCCGTCGCGCGGCTGCGCTACCGCACCGGCTCGGCGGACCGCGCGGTGATCGAGGGCTTCCTCCAGCGCTGCGCGTTCGACGACACCGTGACACTGGCCCAGATGGAGTCCGCCGGACCGCTGGCCGGGTACCTGGCCGGCTGCCGGGCGACTGACGGCAGCTACACCTTCGAGCACGAGGCGCACCTGATGACCTGGGAGATTGCGTGAGGAACCCTTATTTGTCGGAGGCCACGGCGGCCGGCGCGGCGTCTGATGTCGAGCTGGCCTGGGATCGCGGCAACAACCAGTGGTGGGACTGGTACATGTCGCTGGCCGATGGGCCGGCACCCACCGCTGAGCTGGTGGCGTTGCCACCGCACGACCCGGGCCCGCTGCCCACCGACAGCGCAGTGGTCGCCGAACTCGCCGAGCCGTACCCGCTGACGCCCGCACAGCTGCGGCACTTCACCGACGAGTCATTCGTCAAGCTGCCCGCGGTGCTCACCCCGGGCACTGCAGTTCGGCTGCGGGTCCGGCTGCGGGAGATGCTCGACGCCCAGGTCGACCCCTCGGTGGGCTTCCAGAGCCTGGAGATGATGTGGCTGGCCGATCCGCTGCTGCGCTGCGCGGTGCTCTCGCCGCGCATCGGCGGCATCGCGGCAGCTCTGCTGCACGTCGAGCGGGTCCGGCTCTACCACGACAACGCGCTGTCCAAGGAGCCCGGCGCCGGACGGACCCCCTGGCACTACGACGCGCACCACTTCCCGCTCGACTCCCCCGACGTGCTCACCGCGTGGATCCCCCTGCAGCCCACTCCCCCGGAGATGGGGCCGCTGGCCTTCGCCCGGGGCGCCGAGACCTGGCGGTTGGTGGCCGGCGTCGAGTTCGACAAGCACGGCACCTCCTATGATCGGCGGGTGTCGGAGATCTTCCGCGACCGGGGCATCGTCGTCGAGGACGGCGCGTTCGCCGCCGGCGAGATCAGCTTCCACTCGGCGCACTGCTTCCACACCGCAGGCGCCAACCGCACCACAACCGCGCGGATGGTGCTCGCGACGACCTACTTCCGCGACGGGGTGCGGGTGGTACCGGCGCCCACCATGGTCAGCGGAGACTGGCGGAAGTTCATCCCGGGAGCTCAGCCGGGCGAGGCCGTGGCGAGTGACTACAACCCAGTGATCGGCTAACCACCGCCGAAAGCGCTACCTCACGCGGGATGCAGGGGGTGGTGACCGTCGACGATATGACGGTCGAGTTTCATGACCTGCTCGGGCATGACGACGAACGTTCGCATCATGCCCTCGTCCTCGTGCTCGAAGATGTGGCAGTGGAACACATACCGCCCGTTCGCCCCCGCGAACTGTCCCGCGACGCGAACCAGTTGGCCGCCGCCGACCCGGATCACGTCTTTCCAGCCTTGCTCGTTGGGGTCCACGGGTAGCGGCCCCTTGGGGACCAGCGGCGTTGTCGTGCCACCGACGGTGTTGTCGAAGCCGGTCACGTCGTAGCCATCCCGGCTCAGCGCCTGGAACTGGATGAGGTGGATATGGATGGGGTGGGCCACCGGGCTGGCATTGAGGATCGACCACTGTTCCCAGCCGTTGTAATCCACAAAGAAGTTCACGGCGTCCTTGAAGTCCCGGCTGACCCGCTGCAAGGTCGTGACCGTGCCGTCGGCCAGGGCGACCTGCACGATGCCGTCCGTGGGCAAGGTCGGCGGCGGCTGATCGATCTCCACCATCTCCCACATCTCCGGATGTCTCCCGGCGAGCAGGGTGAGCACGAGCCAGCGGTGCATGTGTTCGGGCAGCGTGTCGTGGGTCAGCCGGACGAACGACGGCGACAACGTCGCTGGCAGGGTGAAGCCGTCGTGCACCGCTCCCGCCCTGACCCGGAACTGCATGAGGTCCGGGTTGGGCGTGCCGGTGCCCGGCTCCAATGGCGGGTTCAGGGTGTTCACCAGCGTGAGTGACCGATTCTGGAAAGCCCTGAAGTCGACCAGAACGTCGGCGCGCTCAGCCGGCGCAAGGGTGACCTGATCCAACGCAAGCGGCGCGGGCAACAGGCCGCCGTCGCTGCCGATCTGGTGCAGGGCACCGGAGACAACGGCGCCATTCTCGTCGTGAAGTTGCAGTGTGTAGAAACGCGAGTTGGAGGCGTTGAGCACCCGGAAGCGGTACCAGCGGGCGTCGACCTCGAAGTGCGGCCAGATTACCCCGTTGATCAGCGTGAAGGGCCCGGTGAAGGGCAGCGTCACCTTCTCCGGATCGGTCGCGAGAATGGCCACCTTGTGCAGGAGCTGCCCGGTGAGGTTTCCCCCGGAATCGGTATCGAGGTTGCGGTCGCAGATGATGAGCGGCACTTCGTGCTCGCCGTGCGGCAGCCGGAGATGGTCTTCCTCGGCCTCCCGGATCAGGTACATGCCGGCCAGACCTGTCATGACATTCAAGCTGGTGATCGCCATGGCGTGGTCGTGATACCACAGCGCGGTCGCCCGCTGATCGTTCGGATACTCCGCCAGTTGGGCGTTGCCCGGCAGGACGGCGTTCTCCGGCCACCCGTCGTTGCCGCCGCCGGTCCGGGCACCATGCAGATGCACCACTGTCCAGGGCGGCAGCGCCTCGACGTCCGGCAGCGGTGCTACGCCGTCACGCCCTGGCCCCGGTGTCCCGTTGCGCACCTCCACTGCGGTGACCGGGTAACTGCCGGTGATCTCGTTCTGCCAGATCACCCGCAGCCGCTCGCCCCGGCGAACCTCGATCGTCGGGCCCGGGAACGACCCGTTGTAGGCCCACACGCGTGTAGCGGGAAGCTCAGAGTGCAGCCGCACCTGCACCGCACGCATGCGAACGGTGAGCAGCTGCATGGGGCTGGGTCGCAACACCGGCGGAGTCTGGAGTGGATCGCGGAACTTGGTCAAGCGGGTGACCAAGATTTCGGCCTGAGAATGATCAGTGCGGGTCATAGGATCCCTCGTCACGTCCGTGCGCCGCGCGCGACAACATCGTCGGTGAATAGGGAGTCCCCGAAGAGGCGCACAGATACCTCTGCGCTTCGGCATCACATGTCTGCTGGCTGAGCCGGGTGCCCGATGTTCGGTGCTCTGTTGTCGCCGAGTTCGACGTGAAGGCTGCCCCGCGCCTGGGGTTCCCGAGCTCAGCCAAGAACGCGCAGGTCTGCCGTGGCGCCGATCACGCACGGCAAACACGCCAAGTCGCCCGGTAGTACCGCGTGCTCTAGCCCACCGTGGGGTAGCTGCACACCGCACAGAGCTTCCGCGTAACCGCGCGGTTCCGACATCTTGAGATCACTGGGCGCTATCGCGTGCCAGTGCCCGCCGTCCGGGTGCGGAGCCCACCGCATCACCGGCTCGCTCATCCCAGCCACTCCGTCAACGCGTCCCGGAGCACGCACCCGGCGCTTTCGTCGAGCGTGATCACACAGCAGCCCGTTACGTGCGGATCCAGCTCGATCGCGCCGTTGAGCTTGCGCACCGCCAGGTTCGCAAACCCGACCGAGCCCTGATGCATCGAACACGACACATGTATGACCACCCGGCCCCGGCCGATGGCCTGCTGCGTCTCTGACTTGTCGCTGCCCATAGTTACCCGCTCTCGCTCGACGCACCTATTGACGCAAGTGTTGCACACTTAATTGCGAGCAACCATGCCGCTGTCAGCGCCGGCTTGCGAGCTGGGATAGTTGCCGGATGCCACAGCCGAAGTTCACCGCCTCCGCCCGACTCAAGCGGCTGGGTGCCGCACTGCGCTCGCTGCGGGTAGCGTCAAACCTGACCGTCGATCAGGTCGCGACGAATCTCGGATGGTCGGGCTCGAAGGTGAGCCGGATCGAGACGGCTAAGCAGATCGTGTCGCCCAGCGACGTCCGTGAGCTGGTGACCCTGTACGAGCTGGGCGCAGACGAGATCGAAAAGTACGTCGCCATAGCTCGAAGAGCCAAAGAGCGGGACTGGTGGCACAAGTACGACGACGTGCTTCCCGAGTGGTTCGAGGGCTATCTGGGACTGGAAACGGAAGCCTCCAAGATCAGCACGTACGAGTCCGATCTCGTGCCCGGCCTGCTACAGACCGAGCCGTACGCGGCTGCCGTGCTGGGTGCCTATCCGCTGCGGACCACCCCCGAGGAGATGGAGCGCTCCGTTGACCTGCGTCGAGCGCGGCAGGCACGGCTGTCTGACGAGAACCCGTTGGTCCTTGACGCGGTGATCAGCGAGACCGCGCTCCGGCGAGCCATCGGTGGACCGACCGTCATGCGCGAGCAGCTGGCGCACCTGACGGCCATGGTCCAACGACCGAACGTCACGGTTCGCCTGTTGCCCTTCAGCGCCGGCGAGCACCCTGGACTTGATGGCGCGTTCAGCGTGCTGGAGTTCGCCGACGCGGACGATGGACGGATCGTGACCGTGGAGACCATGACGTCTACGCTCTACATCGAGAAAACCAGAGATGTCGGGATCTACCGGCTGGCGTTCGACCAGATACGATCCGTAGCGGTCGGGCCGGACGAGACGGCCGACATGATCAAGGCCACGACCAGGGAGCTGGAAAAATGACTACACACCGCGCAGTCGGGCGCGCCGAGCTGGCCCACGCGCGTTGGACCACGAGCAGCTACAGCGGTACCGGTGGCGGTAACTGCGTGGAAGTCGCCGACCTGGCGACCGGTCACCGCGCCGTGCGCGACTCGAAGAACCCCGATGGCGGCGTGCTGATCTTCACTTCAACCGGGTGGACAGCGTTCGCCGCCGGCGTCAGAGCCGGCGAGTTCGACTAGCCGACGAGCAACGCCCCCGGTAGCCGATCTGGCCGCCGGGGGCGCCTTCATGATTGTAGGGTGGCGGCGTGACTGCCGCGCATGCCCATGAGCTACCGCCGGAATCAGGGGGGAGCTCGTCCTTGCTCCTGAAGAGTTCACGGCCGTCGAGCACGATGGAGGGATCGTGATCTTGACCCGTGGTGGTCGGCCGGTGGCCAATGTACATGCGATCGATGCTGACCAGGCGTGGTTCTGGACACCGGAGTGGCAGGCCAGGGAACGCGAGTCGACGAGGACAGGGCCGCCGGCATCCCGGACCGAGAGTTCGATTCTGGCGAGGATTTTGTCGCCTACTTGGAAGTCGTCATTGACGATCCATCTCAATTGTGAGCCCAACGCGCCACTGCCCGACCAGCTCGCCGCTGGTGATCAGGTCATCGACCATGCGGTGGTGCAGGACTAGGACGAACACTGTGCCGGCAGGCAGTCACAGGGCGAGATGGCGCCTTAAGGAGTGGGCCTGCGGACCGTGCCCACCAGATGCATTTTCTGCTGGTTTGCGAAGGCGGTAGCGTCGCGCATCGTGGCTGAGGAGTCGAGGGCGGTACCGAGGATAATTGATGAGTTCACCGACTTGTTCGAACGGCACGACGGCGCAGAGATGCGGTTGGCGCAGG
This sequence comes from Pseudonocardiaceae bacterium, assembly GCA_050701375.1. Taxonomy (GTDB): domain Bacteria; phylum Actinomycetota; class Actinomycetes; order Mycobacteriales; family Pseudonocardiaceae. The sequence continues at coordinate 8,689 of JBOHFC010000257.1, read as the reverse complement.
CGCGCAACGACGAGCCGTTGGCGTGTGCCCTGGTGATGGCGGCGTTGTGCTGGGATCAGGTGGACCGGCGGGGATGGCGCGCACCGGGGGCGTTGTGTGCGCAGGCGCGGCGGCTGATGACCGCCTGGGCGGTCAGTGCCGAGACGGTGGACGATGCGGATCGGGTGAGCGCGGCTCTGGAGTGGGCGACGCGGGACCCGGCGCTACTGGAGTGCAGCGGGCACGGCGGCTACCGGCCGGTGTACGGGGTGGGGTTTCCGGTCGGTTCGCGGTTCTGGCGGGAGCGCCACCATGCGGCGGTGGCCTCCGGTGTGCTCACCCCGCTGGAGCGGGTGATCCAGGGTGATGCTGATCGCGACGCGAACCCAGCCGATCTCGATGCGGCCGAGGTGTCCTACCGGCTGGCCGTGGACGGCGGCGACCCGGACGCGGCGGCGTTGGCCTCGCTGCGGTTGGCCGAGCACGCCGAGTCCCGCGAGCAGCCAGCGCAGGCGGCGCGCCAGTACGCCGACGTGGCGGCCCTGGGGCATCCGGTGGCGTCGCCGCCCGCGACGTTGTGGCTGGCTCGCGCCGCCGCCCGGGACGGCGACCGGCCCGCGGCGCGGGTTCTGGCCTACGAGGTCATCAGCAGCGGTGACGGGTGGTTGCAGGCGGAGGCATGGGGGCTGGTGGGCAGCCTCGCCTGGCAGGACGACGACACCGACGCGGCGGTGGCCGCGTTGCGGCGAGCGGTGGAGGCGGCCGGAGAGTGGCACGGGTACTACAGCCGGCGCCTGGCGGAGATGCTCGCCGCCCGCGGTGAGCTGGCGGGCGCGGCTGAGGTGTACCGCACATTGCTGGACCAGCCGTTGCTGCACGGCCCGGACGCCGGACGGTATGTGCAGTTGATGGCCGCGGCTGGCCGTGGTGCGGAGTCAGTGGCTGTCCTTGAGCGGTACGCCGCTGAAAGCGGGCCCTTCGCTGGGGAGCTGTTGTTGGCGCTGGCCTCGGCGCATGCGGCTCGGGACGACCTCGACGCCACTCGAGAGGTGCTCGCCCGCGTACGCGCCCATTGGAGTGCGACGCTGCCGCAGATCTCGGTGCGAACCGAGGTGATGGAGGCATCGGTGGCCGCCGCGGAGGGCGACGACGACCGCGCGGCACGGCTGTACCGGTCGTTGACCGACACCGACGACACCGAGCGTCGCAACCTGGCCCGCCCGCTGCTGATCGCTACCGGGGAGCGCTTCGCCACGCAGGGCAAGCTGTGCCTGATCCCCGGCGCACGGCCGTTAATGGAGTACCTGTCCGAGGCCGCAGCGCCCGAGGTCGCCGCCTGGGCCGCCACCAGCCTGGCCCACCTGGCCACTGTGGAAGGCCGTCCCGAGGACGCGGAAGCCGCCGTCCGCCTCGCGGCCCGTCACCGCAGCCCCGATGAGGTGAGCGTGCTGCGGGCACTGCTCCTGGACCGCGCCGGCCGCGGCCGCGACGGGCTGGCTTACCTCATCGACGCCGCCGTGGCGGCGCACCCGCCGAGCCTGGCTGCCTTGTTGCCGAGCATCGCCACCTTCAGAATGCGCGGTCAATGGCCCGACGATCAGCAGCGCCGCCAGCTCCGCGCCGCCGTGGATCACGCCCTTTCCACCGACGAAGGTGACGGCGTCCGGGACCGGCTGACGATGGCGATGGCGCACGTCGAGCTGTACTCCTGCTTTGACCACGACCGAGCCATCAAGCTGTGGCACCTCGCCACCGGCAGCGACGACCCCGCCGTCTCGGCGTCAGCCTGGCTCAACCTTGGCCTGGTCCAACAACAGTCAGCCCCGATCACCGCTGCGTACGCGTTCGAACGAGCCATGGTCCTCGAGGACACCCTGATCAGTGGTCACGCCGCCGTCGAACTGGCAGGGCTCGCTGAACGGCTCGGTGACAACCCTGTGCTGGCCCGTGCCTGCCAGCGGGCGCTGGAGCTCACCAGCGGAGACGACCGGGCACAAGCGGCGCTGCGACTGGGCCGGATTAACCAGTACGACCGACCCGACGAGGCCGAAGCCTCCTACCAGGCCGCGATCGACGAACCCGGCGCCCACCCAGCCACCATCGGCGCTGCACTCGCCCGACTCGGCGCACTGCACTCCCTGCACGGCAACCGGACTCTGGCCCAACGGATCTGGCGACGCGGCAGGAACCATCGCGACCCCCATATCGCCGAGGCATACGCCGCGGAACGCGCCGCAATCGGCCGGGTGACCCGAATAACCAGATGACCGGGTCGGCACCCACGGAACCATCGCAGACGAGCGTCCCACTTGTTCACGGTCCGGGCATCGACACCCAGATGTGCTGCGAAGGCACGGATGCTCCGGCGCATGGCCCGGCGGAAGGCTTTGGTCTCGGCTCGGTCCAGCGTGCGATAGTGGCCACCAGGGCACCCGCGGTTCTCGATGGTCGACGGTCACGCCGAGGGTAGTAATTAAATTGAGGCAGAAGATGTCCGACTGCCTGCGCACCCTCACCGGGCCCGAACAGTTCTGCGCGATACGCAGCTACTGTCCACCACAGCCAACCACGGCCGACACTTCTTCGAAACCCTCGTCATGCTCACCGAGGGCCTGGGCTGCCGTCACTAAATGACTCGACTAGTTACGTTCCCGACTGATGCCGCCCCGCCAGGGCATCCCCTCGCTCGCGTTGGAGTGAACACACTGCTGCCGGCCACTGCCGAACACGCCCGTCGACGGGCATCATGCCTCAATGGGGTTCGGCCACAGGGACCGAAATCAGCTGGAGCGGATCCGGGACGTCCCAGCCGTGGCGATCGACGCCTCAATGGGGTTCGGCCAGGGGACCGGAATCAACCCACCCCGTAACGACATGAGGGCCAGACGCTGAGCCTCAATTGGGTCCGACCACAAGGGCCGGAATCAGCTCGGCGTGTCCGGTGAGGTCTCCGCCGCTCAGATGCCTCAATGGGGTCCGGGCCACAGGGGCCGGAATCAGGATATCAGCAGACTCGCGAGCTGTGCAGCACGAAGTTGCTCAATGGGGTCCGGCCACAAGGGCCGGAATCAGACGGATCGACGCGAGGGAAGTGACGAAAGCAAATGCACCGCCTCAATGGGGTCCGGCCACAGGGGCCGGAATCAGGGGAATCCCTCGATCGAGAAGAATTTGCGGGATCTCGCCTCAATGGGGTCCGGCCACAGGGGCCGGAATCAGTTTTTACTCTCGGGGAAGTGTTGGTGAAGATTTTCCAGCCTCAATGGGTCCGGCCACAGGGGCCGGAATCAGCGCTAAGGCGGCGTTCACCAAATGGATGGGGGCCGGGGGGCCTCAATGGGGTCCGGCCACAGGGGCCGGAATCAGGCGGCCGGGCCGACGCCGTGGTGATCGACACCCCCGGGCCTCAATGGGGTCCGGCCACATGGGCCGGAATCAGCGGTCCTGTTCCTGGACCTCGACGGCACCGTCCGCCACAGGCCTCAATGGGGTCCGGCCACAGGGGCCGGAATCAGCGCCGGACGCGGGCGACTGACCGGGGTCGGCGCGGCGAGCCTCAATGGGGTCCGGCCACAGGGGCCGGAATCAGTGGGCAGTGGTGCAGCGCGTGCTCAACGCAGTGATGTTGGCGCCTCAATGGGGTCCGGCCACAGGGGCCGGAATCAGAGGTACTCCTGGAACCACTCCGGCGCCACCAGCTCGCCTCAATGGGGTCCGGCAACAGGGGCCGGAATCAGCACTGTCTCTGGCTGAAACCCCCGCCTCATCGGGTTCGTGCCTCAATGGGGTCCGGCCACAGGGGCCGGAATCAGGGGGGGCGGTGGTGTGAGTAGGGCCTTGCACCGCACGCCTCAATGGGGTCCGGCCACAGGGGCCGGAATCAGAGTGGGTCAACACCACCGCCGCGATCACCTCAGTGGCCTCAATGGGGTCCGGCCACAGGGGCCGGAATCAGGTTGTCCATGCCGAAGTTCCGTACGCAATACGACGCCTCAATGGGGTCCGGCCACAGGGGCCGGAATCAGGCAGTCCATCGGACCGTCCAGGAACTCCGTCATCGAGCCTCAATGGGGTCCGGCCACAGGGGCCGGAATCAGGCGGTGCGAGCAGGTTGATTTGGTGTCGTTCTCCTCGCCTCAATGGGGTCCGGCCACAGGGGCCGGAATCAGAACGCCCACTGCAACGGCGCCATGTCGGTGTCGTCGCCTCAATGGGGTCCGGCCACAGGGGCCGGAATCAGGCGCATCCAGTTCCGCCACGCCGCTTCCCAGTTCTTGCCTCAATGGGGTCCGGCCACAGGGGCCGGAATCAGGACGAGGACCGACCAATGCAGCCGGGTCGCTAACAGGCCTCAATGGGGTCCGGCCACAGGGGCCGGAATCAGCGCGACCGCGATTACGCAGCTCGGTGAGCGGATCTCCGCCTCAATGGGGTCCGGCCACAGGGGCCGGAATCAGAGATTCCCGACGACAGTGTCATCGCGGGCTGCCCCGCCTCAATGGGGTCCGGCCACAGGGGCCGGAATCAGGGCTCGCGAAAAATCGAGCCCGTGACCTGGGATGATACCGGCCCGGGCGAGAGCTGCCGTCAGGAGGTCGGGATTTGACGGCGACGTGGTGGCGGAGCGAGGCGCGAAGGGCGCCTGACCTGCGTGCGAGCGCTCCCAGGGGGTGGACGTTGTACCGGACCGCTCGCGCGCCATCAGACGATCCGGGGGCCGGTTGTGGGCAGCCGGCGGGGGCGTCCGAGGGTGCGGATCGCGGCGGGCGCGTGCAGCGGGCCGAGGTCGATCTGGATGACGCTGTCTTGTTGAAGGTTCATCACCTCAGTCACGGTGGACTCCAACTCGGCCAGCTCGGCGACGCTGAGGTCGCACAGGAACACCGAATACTGCAGCCGCTCACCATGGTCTTCCATCAGGGTGCAGATCCGTCGTAGGCGCTTCGGGTCGGCGATGTCGTAGGCCATCAGGTATCGGCGGCGGGCCATGGCGTCAGCGGGTGACCATCGGGATGTACTCCGGGATCTCGCCCACCAGCACCGCCGCGAGCAGCCGGGCCTGCACGTCGAGCACCCGCCGGTAGCTGATCCGGTAGGCGAAGACCGGGTGCCGGATCTCAGTGTCCAGCCGTCGCTCGTAGGCGCGCAACACGGTTCGGCGCCCGTCGGCAGTCAGCGACACCGCGCCTGCGCGTCGAATGAAGTCCGACGGGGTGATCTCCCTGTTGTTGAGCAGCGCGATCACCACGGAATCGGCGATCAGTGGGCGGAACTCCTCGGCGAGGTCCAGTGCGAGGGAGGGCCGGCCGTAGCGGGAACGGTGGTAGACACCGAGGTACGGATCGAGCCCGACACCGAGTGTGACCGCGACGAGATCCTTGGCGAGCATCGAGTAGCAGAAGGACAGCAGCGCGTTGAGCGGGTCCGGCGGCGGCCGGCGGTTTCGTCCCAGTTGCGAGAACTCCGCACCGAACGGCTCTGCCACGTCCGCCAGCATGGAGGGCAGCGCCCCGAAGTACATCCGCGCCGCGGTGCCCTCGAAGCCCAGCAGGCTGGAGAAATTGGTCGCGTCACGGGCCTGCTGGGCGAGGCGCTTGAGCGCGGACACGGTGGACGACACGTCCCCACGTGAGTTGCGTCGTAGCAACGTCCGGCAGTTGAGGATCTTCCCCGCGATCATCTGCTGAGCGAGCCCAGCGCCACCCTGCGCGTGTGCCACTGTCTGCTGGCGGCGCAGTTCGACGTACTTCGACGGCTGTCCCAGGGCGAATCCCTGCAATCATCCACCGCTGCTGAGCCACAGCACCGGGATCCCCCGCGCGAAACACTCCCCCAACGCCTGGGTGCTGATCTGCACCCGGCCGAAGACCGCGAGCTGCGCGACGTCGAGCAGGCGCCAGGAGGCGAGCTTCTCCTTCTTCAGGGTGACCTCGAGCCGGCCACTGCGCACCCCGACGAAGGCACCGGGCTCGGTGACGTAGACCGGGCGCTGGTCAGGGTCGCGGGGCAGCAGCCGGCGCGGTGGCTGCTCGCGGCGGGCCAGCAGCGCGTTGGTCTCGTCGGGCAGGCACAGCCCGACCAGGGAACAGCGCGGGCACTTGGGGCTGTCGACCAGCGGCAGCGGTGGGCGGGCCCGGTCGGCCACCGCCCGCGCGTCGGCGACCAGGTCGGCCGCGCGGCTCAACCGTTCCGGCGTCAGCTCCACCCGCACCCGCTGGCGGATCTCGGCGTACCACAGCTCGGCGTGCTCGACTTGGTAACCCCGCTCGCGCAGCAACAGCGCCTGCAGGCAGACCTGCACCTCGTCGCTGGGCCACGGCGTCCCGTCGAGCTGGGGTGATCCCTTCTTGTAGTCCACCGGCACGACGCTGCCGCCGTCGCCTTCGATGAGGTCGAGCTTGGCGATCACGCCGAGCCGTTCGGAGCTCAAGGTGACCGACCGGGCCCGGCGAAGCTCCCCGTCCTCGGGCAAGGGGGCCGCCCCGGACTCGACGTCGACCTTGCGGTGGACCTGCTGGCCGAGCCTGGTGTCATCGTTGTCAGCGAACCGGGACTCGACCCACTCCAGGTAGAACAGCCGCGGGCAGTAGACGAACTCGTTGACCATCCGGGCCGGCAGCAGGTCGGAGTCCATCGCTCAGCGCTCCGGCATGGGTAGACTCACCACTTGACCCAATTGATGCGGATGATCGTCACCGTGTCGATCACGTCGGAGGCGACGAACAGGACGATGCCCGTCCCGCCGCCGAACGTAGTGGTGTAGCTGTTCGTACTCTTGTCGTAGTCACCGACGGCATAGGGGTTGCGCGCCAGATCTTCGACCGTGGCGTCGAACTCGGTACGCAGTGAGCGCGGCAGCCGGCTCAGCTGCTCATCAGCGTAGGAGGTATACCGGAGGTGGTACCGAGCCATGAACCCTTTCTTATCTGGCCTGTGTACGGCCTTCGTCGGCGAAGACCGACTCGTCTCCTGCGGCAACCCGGCTGATGTCGGAAGCCACACCGTCGAGCATCTCGGGGTTAAGGCATATCACCGCCCGCACCCACCAGGTGCGCTGCACCAGAGTGAGCACTGGCTCCAGATCGAGAGTGTCCGCTGCACGCGCGAGGGCGGCGCGGTACTCCAATTCGAACTGCTCACGCTGAGCTGGATCCAACGCATCCCGGATCGCCATCGGCGTCTTTTCCAGTCCCCGTACACACACGGTGACAACGTCGTCGCTGGATGAGAGCAACGGCGGCATCATAACGCGCGATGGATGAGCGGTGGGCATGCTGGCCTCCTTCGGGCAGGTCGCGGGCCGGAAGCAACGCGCTCCGACACCCGCGAGCCAACGATGGTTGCCTCAAAGGGGTCCGGCAACGAGGGCCGGAGTCAGGGCCAACGTAACCGCGACCCTGGCCGTGCACACTACAGGAAGTAGGCGCTCACGCCTCGTGGCGCAACCGGCCCGCGCTTTCCCGCTCAGGCACGAACAGTCCAAGCCCGAAGTGACTCAGATGCCCTAGCACCAGCGGACCGCACGTGGGCTCGGCGAGCGTGATCCGGAGGAACGCCGATGCACGGGTGGCCTGGCCCTGCCGGTTGTCGCGACGCATACGGGCTGACGGACGGTAGCGCCGCCACGGCTGCCACTCCTCTTCCAGCAGCGTCACTGCACGTGGTGGCGGCAGGCCACGGCTCGTCAACTCCTTGGCGATCTCGGTCTGGAAGTAGTCCAGCCAACCGGAATTGCGCTTGGGGTAGCGCGACGGGGTGAAGGGCGTCACCGACCGCCAGACTGTGGCCGACTGCTGCGCCACCAGCTCGGGCGCGACCTGGGCGGGAGTGCCGATCCCAGCGACTCGAATGGTGAGCAGCCAGTCCGGGTTAACTGGCGTGTAGAGGCGGTCGACCGTGGTGAGCGCCTCCAGCTCGTCGTCGGGCAGTCCATTGCGCACCCAGACCACCAGGCCGCTGAGCCGTCGGTCCTCCGTGGCCAGCGGCAGGTAATGCGCATGACCATGCCCCGCCATGGGCTCGTCGTCGGTGGTCCGGCCGCCCAGCTGGGTACGGGCACGTTCCTCCCGCAGCCCACCCAGCTTGCTCAAGGCGCCTTGGCGGAGCAGGTCGGTGTAGATCAGCGAATCGGTCTGCGGCGGCAGCCCGGCTTGCAGCACGCTGAACCGCACGGCCGTGACCGGCTCGGCTCGTCGGCGCCGCTGTGGGCGGGTCCGGGGTGCCTCGACTGAACGCTGATAGGCCAGCAGGTGCGTGCCGGCGGGGAACAGCAGGCCACCCTTGCGCACGTCGAGAGGGCGGGCGAGCAGCGAGTCGAGCTGCAACGGGAGCTCCGGGGCCAGCACCGACGTCACCACCGCTTGTTCGTCCACCGAGTCGGCCACGTCCAAGGGCTCCCAGCTGTCGTGCCCGGTGGGCTCCCATTCTGCGGCCAGGAAGCCGTCACACACGCTGTCCGCCCGGCCGAAATACGGAATCGCGCCGGCGAGCCGTTCCAGTGCGGTCGTGTGCTCTTCGGTCAACTCGACGTGCCACCGCACCCCGAGTTCGGCGCCGCGTTCGAAGACCGCAAACGCATCCAGAGTCCGGTCGGTACTGGGGGCGCCACTGCGGTGCGCCATGTCCGGGTAGTAGTGCCGGGTGTGCGAGAGACCGTGCAAGGGGATGTAGAACGTCGGCGGCACGGCCAACGTCGCCAGCAGCCCGTGCA
>JBOHFC010000256.1:0-2480 GCA_050701375.1 Pseudonocardiaceae bacterium | reverse complement strand
GCAGCTCACGGCGGCTCACGGATGGATTGAGCTGCTGCATCCAGATCACGATCACCTGCGCTAGTTACGCGAAATCCACCTCTTGTAACCGCTGCATGAGCGGGGCGGCCGTCCGCGACAGGACCAGTGGCGACAGGGCGCCCCATTCGTCGCAGTCTTGCCGAGCCGATACCGCTCCTTCGCCGCCGAGTATACGCTCGCCGGGAAGGGTGGCTAATATTTTCTCCGCCGCGTCAGGCAAACCAGGGCTACCGGCAGTCGTATCAAGGTGGCGAAAGTCAGCCAAGTCACCGAGCAAATCGCTGACGGCGCACTCGTACAACTCTGCCAGCTTGCTGAGGTTGTCAAACGAAGGGGCATGACCGGTACTGCTCGGCCACAGCTCCCAGTACGAAAAGGCCTTGAAGGTCTTCAACTCATCGGGCCAACGCCGGTTCCATTCGTCGGCGGCCCGGCGCTGGCTCCAGCCATGGGCATATCGGAAAGCCACCCGTGCATTCAACCGGTAACGCTGCTGGAGCGCGGCTGCCACCTCGACCCATGACGCACCCGAGACGCGCAGCGAATGCACCAGCTGCTCGCGCTGCTGTTTCTGACTGCGTGGCTCACTCATATCGTTTCCTCGACGTCGAACAGCCTTACTCGGTAGGCGGCTTTCACAACTGGCAGATGGACGCTACTCGCTGCCTGCCGTCCGCCCAACCCAGCACAGAAGTTCCCCATGCGGTCGGGACAGGTGGCGATCAAGAAATGGTGGTTGCGCCGGGTGGGCTGCTACCCGGGCGGCGGGCACTGTACTGCCCTAAGGCCCCAGGGCCGGGACGCACGGGCTACCCCCAGCGCACGGTTGGTGCCCTCGCCGGTTGGTTTTGCGCTCTCCGTCTTCCAGCGCAGGCCGAAGCGCTGGCAGGCACCAATCCCCGAACCGCGCGCTGTTCAGGGATGGACTCGCCCCGGCCCTGGGTGCCGTCCACGTGAGACGAGCAGAGAGCTTGGGGGCACGAACACCATGCATGAGGCCGACGACCAGGGACCAGGCGCCATGCCACCCACGGTGCTCGTCACCGAGATGGACAACGGCGCCGTGATCCTTCAGGGCCGACCTGACGGACCACGTGTATATCTGAGCCGGGCGGAGGCCGTGCCGCTCAAACGGGAGCTGGCCGCAGCCTTCGGCAGCACTGAGCAGGCACCATCTTCCGGCTACCGAGACGACGCCCGGTGATCCGCGAAGACCGCGAACTTCTCGCCTGAATCTCCTTGGCTCCGGGCAGGACTCGACCGGTGGCAGCCAGCTCCGCCCGGGCACGTCATTTTACGTGACTTGCGAAAATTAACGAGGATGCGTGCGGCACGCTGATGTATCAGATCTGATATAGTCGGATTGTGGCGGACGATCCGGTGGGAGCGCACAACCCGACCCTGATGCGGGTGCTGAGGTCTGCGGCACGCTTGCAGGAGCTGGTTCCCGACGCCGTCCTCGTCGGCGGCACGGCAGCCGCACTCTATGCGGGTCACCGCGATTCTTATGATCATGATCACGTGCTGGCGGACCTCACCGAACGCTTCGACGCGGTCCTGGACGCGGTCGAGTCGCAGGACGGCTGGGTGACCAACCGCGTCACCCCTGGGAAGATCATTCTGGGGGAGCTCGGCGGAATCGAGACCGGGATCCGGCAATTGATTCGGCGAACTCCGTTGGAAACCGTCCGGATCACGCTCCCGTCGGGCGAGTCCATCACCGCACCGACCCCCGAGGAGACGTTGCGGGTCAAGGCGTTCCTCATCCTTCGCCGCAACCAGACTCGCGACTACCTCGACGTCGCGGCGTTGGCCGACCGGATGGGGATCGATCATGCGGCCGCGACGCTGTCCGGCATTGACCAGTACTACGCCGACCAGCGCGGGACCGGGGACGGGGTCGCGTCCCAGCTCGTCCGTCAGCTCGCCGAGCCGGCTCCCAAGGACCGCAGGACCACGAGGAACCTTCGCCAGTACAAGAACCTCGCCGCGCGCTGGCAGGAGTGGGACGAGGTCGTCGTGGTCTGCCGCGGCCTGGCGACCACGATGGTGGGAGGCCTGCAATGAGCCTGGTGTTCCGCAACATCGACGTCTCACCGGAGGATCCGGTCGAGGTCTGGCCCACCGAAGCGGTCCTCACCGCGCTGGAGCGGGGCGGCCTGAGGCACTGGCGGCGGCTCAGCGCAGCGATCGAGGACGACCCGTGGGGGCCGGTCGCCCGGCGGGTGGAGGAGGCGCTGGAGGTATCACGGCCCTACGGCGTCGGTGTCGTGATGGCTGACGTGCTCGCCGCCGCTCGGAGGCGAGCAGAGCAAGCGGAGCGCGCCGCGGTGGCCGCTGAGATCACCCGGTTGCAGGCGGCTTCCGGGATGGCCCGGGCGGACTTCGCCTCGGCGATCGGCACCTCGGTGTCGCGGCTGTCCACCTACTTGAGCGGCAAGGTCACTCCGTCCGCGGCG
>JBOHFC010000255.1:0-2186 GCA_050701375.1 Pseudonocardiaceae bacterium | reverse complement strand
CGTGGTCGCACAGGCCCTGTGCCGGGCACGCACGGTGGTCCCCGATCTGGACCGGGTGGTGACCCGGCGACGCTACTAGCGGCGCCGCGCCGGGGTCGGCGAGTCGCAGCCCGGACCGTCAGACCGTCCCGCTAAGGTCCCCCAACATCCCCTAGCACGCATCGTTAGATTCCGTGACCGAGCGCGAGGACACCACCATGACCGCCATCGCTGAACCCCTGACCACCGACCGCACCGACCGGCGTCGGATGCCGCGCCGCCGGCAGGGCTACACCGCGTCGGTCAGCATCAGCGGCGCTGATTTCTACCTCATTTACAGCCTCGACGACGAGAGTCGGCAACTCACCGAGACCAGCTCACTCCGCTCATAGCGCATTCGTTACCTACGAGCAACTGCGCCGCGACCACGTACAGGCCAACATCACAGCCAGCGCTCGCATGAGCGTGAAGCTCCGCACCCACCACCGTGACGCGCTGTCAAGTCCCGGGTCGGCACGGATGGCATGACGCTGACCAGCGCTGGTTACCTCCCACCTGTCCATGTCGAAGCTGTAGTGACAGAACTCCGCTTGGCGACCGAGTGGATCGGCAAGGGAAATCGCGAGAGCCAGACCTTGCCGGTGCGCGGCCTGCGCGAGTCGGCACAGAAGGACCGTCGCCGATCTTCTCGGCGCGATCGGCTGGATGAGCGGCGACGGTAGCCCGCTGACGGGCTCGTTGGCCAGCCACGCCGCGTGGAACACCACAGCTGTGCTCCGGCGAGTGGGAGCCCTCACCGATGAACGCGACCTCGATCGACGAGAACGGCCGACACCGGACGGAGTCGCTTTTGCCCGAGCAGCGCTAACCAGATGGCCACCGCAACGGGCAATCCTATATACAATCCGTGATAGCGTCGTGGTGTGGATACGAGCTCTGGAACGATGATTCGTGAGGCTCGTCGCCGAGCTAGACTGTCGCAGACTGACCTTGCGCGACGGGCCGGTGTCGCGCAGTCAGTGATCAGCGCATATGAATCCGACCGGCGGGAACCGGGTCTTCGTACCCTTACCAAGCTGATCGAAGCTACCGGCCATCAGCTCGCCCTCGAGCTGATTCCCGCACCGCGCACTCGGTTCGGGCTGCCCGACACGCGACTTGGCCGGCGTCTCCGTCGGCACCGCCGTGCCCTCATCGAGATCGCAGCTCGACGCGGGGCGCGCAACGTGCGGGTCTTCGGCAGCGTCGCCCGGGGTGAAGACACCGACAACAGTGACATCGATCTGCTCGTCGACCTGGACACCGGTGTCGGCATCGTGTCGTTGGCCGGGCTGACTAGGGAACTGGCCGAGTTGCTCGACGTCGACGTCGACGTCGTGCCAGCCGCTACCCTCAAGCCTGCGGTTCGAGATGAGGTCTTGGGTGAGGCGATCACGCTGTGAGTCGTCGTGACGACCAACGGCTGGGCGACATCCTCGCCGCTGCTGCCGCCATCGCCGACCACATCGCGCGAGGCGAGCTCGACGATGGGTTGGTATTTGACGCCGTCCGAGTTCGTCTCATCGAAATCGGCGAAGCGGTCAAAGCCATCGATCCGGACCTGCTCGCGCGGGAACCAGCCATCCCCTGGACCGACGTCGCCGGCATGCGCAACCACCTCGCCCACCGGTACTTCGACACCGCCCACGCAATCGTGCAGGCCACCCTCACCGAGGACCTACCACTCCTCGTGGCCGCAGCAGAGCGGCTCCTTGATCATCTTGCTGCTGATTGATCCCTAGTCGTGACCCCCGATGTATATGACTCAGTTCCGGGCGTTGGTGCGCGGCGAGAATTTCTTCCGCAGCAACGAGGTGAGCGATTGACTCTGCACCGCCTCGACACCAGCGTGGATCTTGTCCATTGGGCTGTCCATTAACTCCAGTCCTCCGGGCATTGCGGGTGCCTCGGCGAGGCAAACTGGGACAGGCGCAGCGCAACGTAGTCGCACACCTACTGGGTGAACTCCGCACTACGGATCGGAAGGTTGGGAGTTCGAGTCTCTCAGGGCGCGCAGTACTCTCTACCCTCGGTCGTTTCAAGATCCGCCCGTACGGATGGGACGAGAATCCACGCGGACACCGATGTTACTGTCAGTGACGTCTGGGTAAGGATTGTCGTGCTGTGCCTGTGTGCCGTGGCCGGCAACTTTTCGCTCGAAGTTGCCG
>JBOHFC010000254.1:0-6096 GCA_050701375.1 Pseudonocardiaceae bacterium | reverse complement strand
CGTCAGCTCGTCGACCTCGTCTTCGAGGCGCGGCGCCAGGACTACCTTCAATCCCTGCCGACCCCACGCCGCCGCACGCGGGACGAGGTCGTCGCCCTGATGGATGAGATCAGCGGAAAAATGGAGGATGTCGCCGGGATCGACGACGAGCTCTCCCGCTTCCGGGACGATCCTCGTGGCTGACCGCTTTGTCGTCGACACCTCCGTCTTTCTCCGCTGGTACGTCCCGCAGATCGGCTTCGAGCACGCCCGCGAGGTGCGACAGGATTTCCTGACCGGCGCCATCGCGCTGGAGACGGTGGATAGCACGCGGTTCGAACTCGGCCATGTGCTGCGCACGAAGGGTCTCATCGGGGGTCACCTCACTGCCGCGCAGTATCGGGCTGCGGTGCGATCGATCGACGATCTCGGGATCACTATTCACAGCACCGATGCGGATGCCTTGGAATGCGCCGGGGAACTCCCAACGCGGCACACGCTGCGCTTCTTCGACGCGGTGCTGGTGGATCGTGCGCTGCAGCGAGGGATGCCGCTACTCACTAGCGACCGCAAGCTCGCCAACGCGGTCGGCGCTCTCGCCCCGATCGAGATCCTGCGGGGAATCCCTTGACGGCCGTCGACGTCTGGCTACCTGCCCTGAGCGTCATCGAGGAGCGTGCCCGGTTGATCGGGGACGGCTTCGGCGTGGAAGTGGCTCTCGTGTGGCCGCTGATCGGCGGATCCGTCAGCCAGGAGATCATCGTGGGAGCGGGCGGCCGCGACCGGGTGAGCGTGCGGCCCGACCGGATATTCCAGCACGCCATCCGCCTCGGTGCCGAAGGCATCGTGTTCAGCCACAACCATCTCAAGGACACCGGACCGAGCGCTGCCGACGGCGCTGTTACCAGACGTCTCGTATCGGCCGGCCACCTCTTGGGCATACCGCTGCTCGCTAGCCTCGTCGTCGAGCCCAGCGCCACTCACCCGGTCAGCAACCGCACCTGGCGCTCCTGACCGACCGGAATCACCACTCACGAGCCCTCTAGTGCGTCGCGGATCGGGACCAGCTTGGCGGCGGCTTCGGCGACCTCGGAGTCCGGGTCGGAGCCCGCGACGATTCCGCAGCCGGCGAACAACCGAGCGAACCGACCGACGACCTGGGCGCAGCGCAGCGCGATACCCAGCTCGCCGTCACCCGCGGCATCCACCCAGCCGACCGGCCCTGCATAGCGTCCGCGGTCCATGGCCTCCAGCTCACCGATCGCGCTGACCGCGGCCAGGGTGGGGGTGCCGCCGACCGCGGCAGTGGGGTGCACAGCGTCGGCCAGGGTGAGCAGCGGCGGCGCTGCGGGATGCAGCACCCCGCGCACCTCGGTGGCCAGGTGCAGCACGTTGTGCAGTTCCAGCACGCTGGGTTCGGTGGGAACCGCCAGGTCGGTGCAGAACGGCCGTAGCGCCTGGGCCAGTGAGTCGACCGCGTAGCAGTGTTCGTCGTGGTCCTTCGCCGAGGCGAGTAACTCGATGGCCAACGCCCCGGCGTTGGCGCCGTCATGCGGCCAGGTGGTTCCGGCCAGTACCCGGGAGAGCACTTCGCTGCCGCGCCGGCGCAGCAGCAACTCTGGGGTCGCGCCGACCAGATGGTCCACGGGGAAGGTCCAGCATGACGGGTACCGGGCGGCTAACCCATGGAGCAGGAACCGAGGATCCAGCGGCTCATCGGCGACCGCGAGCAGGTAGTGCGCGAGGACCACCTTCGCCGGTACCGCGCCATCTCGCATCCGCGATACCGCGCGCGCGACCGCGTCGCGCCACGCCGTCACCGGTAGCTCACCGTCGAAGTACCGCAGACCACACGGGCGGCTCACCGGAATCACCGGCCCGGTCGCGAGGCCGGTCTCGAACTCGGTGACCCAGGTCTGGTCGCCTCGCCGGCCTACCACCACCCGCGGCACCACCAGTACCGAGCTGCCCGGAGATTCGTCGAAGGCGAAGCTGGCGAAGGCAACCGGGCCACTGCCGGGAAGCTCCACCTCGTCACGGTTGTCGAGCTGGCTGCAGAACGACTCCCACCAGTCCTGGGCGCGGGCGAAACGGTGCGGCCCTTCGGTGCACACCCGGGCCACCTCGCCCCAGGCCACCAGCCCCTCACCAGCACGGATCCAGGACAGCGCGCCGCGAGGGGAGGGCAACATGTGGAGCAGGTCGACGCCGCCGCCCGGCACCAGACGTGAGTGCACGACCAGCCGGTCGGTCAGCGGGGCAGTGGTCACATCACCAGCGTATTAGGGTCCGACGCCGGGGGCGTGTTGCGCGTCGATCCGCCGTCCCGGCGGTCGCTAAGCTGCCGGCGATGACCGCTCTGGTTACCGGGCCCGTTACCGGGTCCCTGCGGCAGACCCGCAACCGCCGGCGACGGCCGGTGTGGTGGGTGCTGCCCGCAGCCGCGGCCTTGCTGACCGGGCTCATCACGCTCGCGCTGGTCGGTGCGGCGCTCGATGACGCGGACATCGACGCCCGCACCGGGCACGCCACCGCCCAGGTGCTCGCGGTGACCCCGATACGGACCCTTGTGCAGTTCGCCACACCCGAAGGCAAGGTGTACCGCCCGGACGCGGGGTTGGCCTACCCGTCGGGGCTGCAAGCGGGGCAGCTGGTCCGGGTGGAATACGACAGCTCCGACCCCACGGCGCACTTGCGGGTCGCTGGGCGAACCTGGGTGCAGGGTGTGGCTCCGGCATCGATCACGCTGATAGCGCTGTGGGCGGTGGTGGCTCCGGCCAGCTGGTGGATGCGCCGGCGCCAGAACCGCGCTGGGTAGCGTCTTGCGGGACACCCGCACCCGGGTCTTGCGGGACACCCGCACCCGGGCATCAGGAGTTCGCCAGGAGTTCCGCGTAGCGACATGGTCACTTACCGCTATACCAGCGCGAGCCTGGCACGGTCGGCGGCATGCGCGTCGCGATCGTGACCGAGTCATTCCTTCCTGTTATCAACGGGGTCACCAACTCGGTGGTCCGAGTGGTGGAGCACCTGATCCGGTGCGGGCATCAAGCCCTGGTCATCGCCCCTGGCGCGGGCCCGGACAGCTATCAGGGCGCTCCCGTGGTGCGGGTGCCGGCCCTGGATCTGCCGGTGGTCGACTCCGTGCCGGTCGGCGTTCCCACCCGCAGAGTTCTCACCGCATTGCGCCAGTTCGGTCCGGACGTGGTGCATCTGGCCTCCCCGGTGGTCGTGGGTGCCCGCGGCTTGTGGGCCGCTCGAAGGCTCGGAGTCCCCACCGTGGCCGTCTACCAGACCGACATCGCCGGGTTCGCCGACTCCTATGGGCTGGGCTTCGCGGCCCGCACCGCGTGGTGTTGGACCCGACGGGTGCACAGCGGCGCCGACCGCACGCTCGCGCCGTCGAGCTCCGCGGCAGCCGCCCTGGCCGCGCACGGGGTGCCCCGGGTGCACCGCTGGGGACGTGGGGTGGACACCAGCCATTTCTGCCCGTCTCGCCGGGATGATCGGCTCCGCGCTCAACTAGCCCCGCACGGCGAGGTGCTCGTCGGCTTCGTCGGCCGGCTGGCGCCGGAGAAGAAGGTCATGCGACTGTCCGCGCTGCAGGACGTCCCCGGTACCCGGCTCGTCGTGGTGGGGGACGGTCCGGATCGTCGCCGGCTGGCCAAGCAGCTGCCCGGCGCCGTCTTCCTGGGTTTCAAGACCGGTGCTGAGCTGGCGCAGGCGTACGCCAGCCTGGACGTCTTCGTCCATACCGGGCCCTTCGAGACGTTCTGCCAGGCGGTGCAGGAGGCGCTGGCCTCCGGGCTGCGGGTGATCGCCCCGGACGCCGGCGGTCCGCGGGATCTGGTAACCCACGGCGGCACCGGTTTCCTACTGCCCGAGACCGGCATGCCCGACGCTGAAGTGGTCTTCGGCGCCGCGCTGCGCGCCGCAGTTGCCACCCTGGTCGACGATCCGGTTCTCCGCGTCCGGTGCGGTGCGGCGGCCCGGCGCGGTGTGCTGGGGCGCACCTGGCCGGCCGTCTGCGGCGAGCTGCTCGGGCATTATGCCGAGGTCATCGGGATGCCGGCGGACGCTCGGTTGGTGGCGTGATGCGGATCGTCCAGTTGGCGAATTTCTACGGTCCGCGCTCTGGCGGGCTGCGCACTGCCCTACACCATTTGGGTGCCGGGTACGCCGCCGCAGGTCACGACGTCGTGCTGGTGGTGCCCGGACCGCGAGGCAGCGATGAGACGATGCCTACCGGGGTCCAGCGGATCACCCTGCCCGCAGCGAAGATCCCCTATACCGGTGGGTACCGGGCGGTTGACCCGTGCCGGGTGCGGGCATTGCTCGACGGGCTGCGCCCGGACCGGATCGAGGTGTCGGACCGGCTGACCCTGCGGGGGATGGGCCGGTGGGCCGCGGCGCGCGGGGTGCCCAGCGTGGTGATCTCGCACGAGCGGCTGGACCGGCTGCTGCACCAGTTCCTGCTGCCCGCTCCAGCCGCGCGCCGGGTGGCCGACTGGGCCAACCGGCGGATGACGGCCTCCTACGACACCGTGGTGTGCACCACTGGTTTCGCCCGCGAGGAGTTCGACCGGATCGGTGCGCGCAACGTCGTCCAGGTCCCCTTGGGCGTGGACCTGGCCACCTTCACGCCGTGGCGTCGGGACGCGGCGCTGCGCGCTGAGCTGGCCCGGGGGGCTGACGCGATGCTGGTGCACTGCGGGCGGCTGTACCCGGAGAAACACGTGGAGCGATGCGTCGACACCGTTGCCGAACTGCACGAGTCGGGGCATCGGGTCCGGCTGGTCATCGCCGGTGACGGTCCGTGCCGGGCGGCTCTGCAGCGGCGCGCCGCCGGGCTGCCAGTGACCTTCCTGGGTTTTGTGCCTGGGCGCGTCGAGGTTGCCACGCTGCTCGCCACATCGGACGTGTCGCTCGCGCCGGGGCCGCACGAGACGTTCGGGTTGGCGGCGCTGGAGGCGTTGGCCTCGGGCACCCCGGTCGTGGTGTCCCGCTCCTCGGCGCTGTCCGAGATCATCCTCCCGTCCTGCGGCGCTGCCGTCGCAGATCACGCCCCGGCCTTCGCCGGCGCGGTCAGCCGGCTGCTCGCCGGACCCGAGCAGCCCCGACGGGCCGCAGCCCGAGCGCGGGCCGAAGATTTCCCCTGGCCCACCGCCATAACCGGCATGCTCCAGGCCCTCCGGGCCAGTTGGTAGCCCTTCAAGGACAACCAACTGGGCACCATAATACCTGGTCACAGCATGATCGCTGATCTTTGGGGCACCGTGGGGGCACAAGAATCAGCCGCCGTGCCGTAAGCGGTGTCGATGGCCTTGCGCATCCGGTCCTCACTGTTGGCCATGAGGTGCCCGTAGGTGGTCAAGACCAATGTCGCGTTGTCATGGCCCAGCCATTCGGCGACGGCCACCACAGACTCACAGGCAGCGAGTAGCACGCTGGCGAAGTGGTGGCGCAGGTCATGGCTGGCGGTGCCGGTCGGCAACCCGGCCCGGCGGACGGCTGCACCGAATATCCGGTGCCCGTAATAGTCGTGGTCCAGCGCGGTGCCCCCGGCGGTATGGAACAGCAAACCGGATGCGCTCCGGGAGCACCCGACGTTGCCCGGGCAGGTGCACTGCACATCCGGACCGGGCGGGTACTGCGCTAGGTGCGCCGCCAGCGCATCGGCGACCATCGCGGGCAGTGGGATGGTCCGGCGGGAGCTGGCGGTCTTGGGTTGCACCAGTTCCCGGGTCACGCTGTGGGCTTGGTGCTCGACACGGACCGTGCGGCGCAGGAAGTCGACATCGGCGACCCGCAACCCGAGTAGCTCCCCGATGCGCAGACCCAGACCCGCTTGGGTGATCACCATGGCCCGGTATCGGTCCGGCACCGCATCGGCCAACGCAAGCACCTGCACCACCGACAGTGGCACAACACGTTCCCGGGTGACGCTGGGCAGGCTGACCCGCACGACCGGGTTAGTAGCGATGCGGCGGTCTAGGTGGCTGGTGTCGAACGGCCGTGCCGGGGGACGGCGCTGGTGGTGGGTCGTGAGGGAGGCGGTCCAGCCGGTCGCTCGCGCTCGGCGAGGAACTGACCCGCGAGGCTGTTGACCTGAGGTCA
>JBOHFC010000253.1:0-4436 GCA_050701375.1 Pseudonocardiaceae bacterium | reverse complement strand
TGACCTCAGGTCAACAGCCTCGCGGGTCAGTTCCTCGCCGAGCGCGAGCGACCGGCTGGACCGCCTCCCTCACGACCCACCACCAGCGCCGTCCCCCGGCACGGCCGTTCGACACCAGCCACCTAGGTAGGCCGCGACGGTGCCCCGGCTACCTCGGTAGCCCTGTTCGGTGATCTCGTGGTAGAGGGTGCTGGCGTTGGTGATCCCGGCGTTGCAGCCGTTCGTGCAGGTGGGGCTTGTAGGCATCCAGGACACTGGGCCGGCCGGTCCGGGGCGTGGCGAGCAGTTCCTCGACGCTGTGGGCCCGGTAGAAGCGACGGAGGGGTTTCCTTGGCCAGCCCCAGGTCCCGCATGATGGTCTTGATGCCCTTGCCGTCGGTCTTGAGGGCATGGACGGCCTGGTAGCGGGCTTTGGTGCGGGCGACCAGGGCGGAGTTCTCCTTGCGCTGCGCCTGGGCGACCTCGGCTGTTTTCGCGAGATCGATGACACTGCCAGATTCGAGGCCAACCTCCGGCGCGATGTCATCCGGCTGGCGCAGACAGCTGTGGTCAGCGGCGACGGTCTTCTCGACATGCTCGGCGAGGTTGTGCCATAAGTGCCACCGATCAGCCACCTGGATCGCCTCGGGCGCCCCACTCCGAGCGCCCTGGGCATAGGCGCTGGCGCGGTCCCGGCAGACCACTTCGATGCCCGGGTGCTCACCCAACCACGCGGCGAAGGTGCCGGCCTCGCGATCGGCGAGCAAATCGATGGGGCGGTGGGTGTTGATGTCGACCAGCACCGTGCCGTACGCATGCCAGCGGCGCAGCGCGAAATCATCGACACCCAGCACCGTCACGGTGCCGATCTCCGGATCGGGCAGGGCCCGAATCAACCGCAACTCCGTGTTGCGGGTCACGGGTAACCCCAGCGCCGTGGCCAGTCGTGCCCCGGCTCGACCAGCCAAGGCCAGCCCGATGGACTCCAACATGCCGCGCAGCACCACGGTGCGCCGCGCGTAACGCGCGGTCAGACCAGCGACTTGCTCGACGAAGGTCCGCACTGCGCAGTCCTGGGCGTCGCAGAAAAACCGGCGTACTCGCAGGCAGATCTCCACTCGCCGCCCCGCCACGGCAGCGTCAGCCAACCTGCGGTCATACCGGCTGTGCACCCGGGCCGACTCGCCACCACACCCCCGACAAGCCGCCTTCCTGGCCCGCGGATGCGCCCAGATCCGCACCGACCCACCGACCTCGTCGAGTCGCTCGATCACCACATCCGCCAGGTGCGGCAGCAGAACCCCAACACCATCACGATCATTACACGGCGAACATGATCACAGTCAGATGATCGAGAACGCTGTGGAAACCTCCGAACAAGCTCGGTGATCACGCCGGGGTGGTCCGGGAGACCGTCCCACGTGTCCTACCAGATCTCGTGCAGCGTAGGTGCGGTGGGACAGGCTTGAAGGACTGCTGACCAGCGGAATGGTTCACCGAAGCGAGGCCGGGACGGGGTGTTGAGAGGGTGTCCCAGCCGTCCCAACCCCCCGAACACAAGCCACGCCAACGACACCCGCACACGGGACGGGACACCGATACTCATCGGGAGCTGTCCACGACCGGCGCGGCGCTCTTGCCCGCAACAGGGACCGACAGGGCGGGCACCTACGTGGCAGGGGCGAGGGCTCTACCGCACCGCTACCTACCTCTGTCCGCACCCGTGCGGTAGCGGGGCCGCTACCCCGGTAGACCCCCCGGGTAACGGGCCCTGACCAGCACGGTAGCGGGGGGTAGACCCCCACTAGCGCGATCGCCGGGCACCCCGTTTCCGGGCCCGTTGGGCGGACTCACTCGGAGCTGCACACACACACAGAGGATCGCAAGATCACCGCATGTCACAGGCGACCCGGGAATGGCCGGACCACCCGGTCGTCATCTGGCGCGGCGCTGCGCCCCCTGTGACACTGGGTAGTCAAGCGGCGAAGTAGTCGGGTTGGGGAGGGAGGCGGCCTCCCAACGTTGCAGCCCCCAGATTCCGGGATTTAGAGAAGCCGCCGCCGGGGTCATCACGAGGGTCCCCGTCGAGTGTACGGCCTGATCAGGCGGGGGAGGCAGGCCCGGGGAGGCAGCGGGGAGAACTCCCCGTGATCCCCGGCGGCTCCCCCATCGCCTCCCCGTCCGCATCGTCACCGTCCGTGATCACCACAAGGTCTTCTCGTCCGGCTGACAGCCGTAGTCACTGTCGTTGGGCGTGTATGGCGAGGCGATGGGACACATGGCGCGGGTGGTCTCCTCGACCCCGGTGGCCCGGAGAGCCACTCATCGAGCAGATATCCGAAGACCCGAACCTGGTAGGCGGGTGCTGGTTTACTTCAGTGCCACTTGCTGCCCGGTGGGGGTGATGGTGAATTGCCAGCGGTCGGCGTCTGGGCTGCCCGCGTCGATCCACCAGTGGTAGGCGGTTTCGACTTCATCCCAGAGCCGGCGTGGCCCGGATTGGAGTACGGGGAAATCGTTTTCGACTGCGTTCGGGGTGGTGTGGGTGAGTTTCGCCCAAGAGCCCCAGGGGTCGACCAGCCATAGAACGCCGATGGGCTCGGCTGGTTCCCAGGGCCAATAGCGCCATTGGCAGCCCGGGACCCGTTGACCGATGGCGACCCGGGCCCCGTGGGGTCCGGTGACATTGTGGGGATGGCAGGTGGTGACGGTTTCGTCGGTGCGGTCCGGGTCGCTGTCGCCTTCGGTGGTGGGTTTGGTCGCGCCGCGGGTGTCCCGCTGCTCACGGAGCCACATGAAGTTGCTTTCCGCGACGATGCCGCCGGTGGCGGTGCCGTCGCCGTGGACGGTTAGCAACAGCAGTCCGCCGGTGTAGGTGTCCGCCCAGGGCAGCAGCACCCGGCCCCCGGGTCGGGTTTGGGCCACCCACGGGTAGGGGATGTGGTTGACGGTCGCGGTGGCGATCACCCGATCAAATGGGGCACCCGGGGGATACCCGTTTGTGCCGTCACCGGTGATCACCGTGACGGTCCCGAACCCGGTATCGGACAGTGCTTTCCTGGCGTGGGTGGCGATATCGGGGTCGATCTCCACACTGGTCACCCGCTGGGCGCCGAGCCGGTGCGCCAGCAAGGCGGCGTTGTATCCGGTGCCGGTGCCGATCTCCAGCACGCGGTGACCTTCGTGGGCGTCGAGCGCGGAGAGCATCACCGCGACAATCACCGGACCCGATGCTGAACTGGTGGGCATCGACCCACCGGACCCGGGTCCGGTCGGGTGCCCATCATCGACCTGGGTGGCCACCCCCTGCTCGGCTGCGTAGGCCAGTTCCAGCCACCGGTCCGGGTCTTGGTCGCGATGCAGTGGCAGCAGCGCCGGTGGTGGGTCAGCGTCGTTGTCCACCCAGACCATGGGCGGCAGGAACCGGTGCCGGGGCACCGCCAGCAGCGAGTCTCGCCACGACACGAACGCGGACCGCCACCGGGTCAGGCATTCCTCAGCGGTGACCGCGTCGACCATCGCCCGCCGCAGTTCCGCGGGGTCAACGGTCACGGGACGGCGGATCATTCCGCGGGTCATTCCTCTCGTGCCTACCCGGCTCGCGGGGTGCGGGCGGGTGCCCCGGTTTGTGACCATCAACAGACGGATCCGGCTGCGGCTTCTGCGGATCATGCCTACCCACGTGTTCCTCCCAGTCGCTTAGGTCGTCCTCACCGGTCACGCCACGACGGTCCCGCGACCTCGCCAGCAGGACAAGGGTTGTTGTGCTTGGAACCGGCCCGGCCGCCGGCTCAGCGGCAGTGCTGATGCAAAACAGCAGGACCGGCGGCCCTGTGCGGGCGTGTACTGTCCGACACGTCCTTTGGAGGGGCTGCAGCCTTGAGGGGGCGGCAAGGTGGCAGGTAAGCGGCACCGGTTGGTCAGTACTCGCAAGGCGGCAGGATTCAGTCAGGAACGGTTGGCCGAGGCGGTTGGGGTTGAGCGCTCGACGGTCATGCGCTGGGAACGCGGCGAGACGCGTCCGCAACCCTGGGCTCGGCCGAAACTCGCGCGTGCCCTGGGTATCTCGGATCAGGCACTGTCCGAACTGCTGGGTGAAACCACTGACTTCCATACCAGATCCGGATCGGGCATGCCGGAAGAGCCGGTCGAAGAGGTCGGTTGTGACCCGGTTCTTTCTGCATCCTGGAATCAGCAGGGCACGGTCATAGCGTCGATCGCGCTCAAAGGTGTTAGCCCAATGAATCGTCGACGGTTCACGCTCCTGACTGGAGCGGCTCTGACAGTTCCTGCGCATCAGTGGCTGGTCCGTGACCCGGAGCCGCTGGTATCCGGGCTTTTAGGCGGCCGGGTATCAGCGGCACTAACTGATCAGCTACCAGCCATGATCGCTACGCTGCGGGCGATGGATGACGCGGCGGGAGGCGGCACCGTCCTCTCGCTGGCGCAGCTAGTTT
>JBOHFC010000252.1:0-2963 GCA_050701375.1 Pseudonocardiaceae bacterium | reverse complement strand
CGTTACGAACGCACAGCCCCCGCCCCCCTTGGGAATGGCGCCTCATCGATGGCTCCCGGAGGCGCCGCTACGTCATTGTGTTGTCTAGTGGGCGGGTTGCCCACGGGTCCGCTGGTAGGGCCTGAGCTGCCGTTCCCTTTACCTACAGTCGTCCGGGACATGCCAGCGCCGCAACCCCTCGTCAAGATGTCCTGATCGGTAATGGTTGAACCGATCAAGGGAAGGTACGGGATTTGTGATGAGCGAGCAGGCGATTGCGGCGCACTACTCGCAGGGGGAGTTGGGGCGCAAGATTCTCAACGCGCTCACCACGTTGGGCGCGGACCCCGAGCACCTGGATCCCGACCAGCTCGCGCCGCTCGATGAGTTTCACATCGGTGGCCGAAGGGCCACGGTGGAGTTGCTCGATCAACTCGACCTGCGTCCCGGACTGCGCGTGCTCGATGTCGGCAGCGGGTTGGGTGGCACCGCTCGTTACCTGGCGCGGAGGCATGGTGTCGAGGTGACCGGCGTCGACCTCACTGTGGAGTATGTCCAAGTCGCCACATCACTGACCCGCCGGGCCGGCTTGGCTGAGCTCGTGCGGTTTCGCCAAGGTAGCGCCACCACAATGCCTTTTCTCGATGAATCTTTTGACCGTGCGTGCATGCTGCACGTGGGGATGAACATCGTAGACAAGGCGGCTCTGTTCGCCGAGATCCGGCGGGTGTTGGTAGCCGGAGGAGGATTCGGTGTCTACGACTTGATGCGGGTTGGGCCAGGCGATGTCGCCTATCCAGTGCCGTGGGCCGGTAGCTCGGCGACCAGCTTCCTCGAGGGACCGCAACGGTACCGGGAGCTCCTCGCGCGGGCCGGGCTACCGGTGCAGGCAGAGCGTGATCGACGGGACTTCGGAATCGACGTCCTCCGCGAGCTACGAGACCGAGTCGCCCATGATGGTCCTCCTGCGCTCGGTCTTCAGTTTGTGATGGCACCAGACCCAGCATTGAAGATGGCGAACCTGCTCGACAGTTTGGAACGCGCCGTGCTCGCTCCGACTGAGATGATCAGCCTCGCTCAGTAGGGTGGCGCCCTGGTCCCTCGGGTCCCTCACGGCGTGCCACACGAATGGGTCACGCAGGTTTGACGACCTTGTGCGGAGGGTATGACGATACACACGAAATCCGGAAAGGAGCTGGTGGTGACAGATCCACAAGCTACCCAGCACGACACGGAACTCGATCGCGGGACTTCGACCAGCGATGCTCCAGCTGATGTCGATCGTGACCTAGGGGAAGAAGGGGTTACTGCCGGCTACCAAGCACGCTTGCGCGAATTCGACAATGTCGACTCGACGCCGGTCGTGTCATTGCCGGTTGAGTCCCGTGATCTGAGTGAGAGCGACCTCAAGCTGTAACCTCACCGCGCCGTGTCGGATCTTTAATCACGGAAGGAGTCCCATGCAGATTGACAGCATCACGCCGGACGCGGCATTGCCGAATACTGCTGTGCTTATCAAGGGAAGCGGATTGGACGCTGCGGACAGGCTTCTCTTCGGCGGCGAATCGGTCCCCTTCAAGGTGACCAGGACCGGGTGCATCGAGGCGAACGTTCCAAGCGGTTCGGGCACGCTCGACGTGACCGCCGAACTGGAGGGTGGCGACCAGAGCAACAGCGTCAGCTTCACCTTCCTTACGATCAGCTGATCATCGCGGCGCGGCCGGACCGCAAGCCGTTGCGCCCGAATGTGGGTTACGCTCCTATTGTGTCGACGCCAGACGAGCCGAACAACGTGTCCGGCCTCGTTGACTTTCGATTGCGTGGGATTGAGTCCGTGACCGACACGGCGCTGGCCCATCTTGACGTCGAGGATCTCTTGGTTGAGCTGCTCGACCGGGTGCGGGAGCTCCTTCAGGTTGACACAGCCACCGTGTTGCTGCTCGATTCCTCCTCCCAGCAGCTTGCAGTCACCGCTGACCGGGGGATTGGCGCGGCGGTACGTCAGGGGATTCGCATCCCGGTGGGCAAGGGTTTCGCCGGTCGCGTCGCGGCAGAAAAGCAGTCGGTGATCATCGATCGGGTCGATCACACCAATGTCCTCTATACGATCTTTCGGGACCGTGGGGTCTGCTCCCTGCTTGGAGTGCCGTTGCTGAGCAGGGGAACGGTCATCGGGGTGCTTCACGTCGGTACGCTGGTACCCCGCCGGTTCACTGACGAGGACGTCAGACTGCTCCAGATCGTGGCCGATCGGGTCGGTTTCGCTACCGAGTCCCGGCGCGCCGAGGTTGAGCGGGCTGCTGCGGTGGTGCTTCAGCGCAGCCTTTTGCCAGCGCGGTTGCCGGTGGTGCCAGGCCTTGAGTTGGCTGCCCGCTACGTCCCGGCGGAGAATGGCGGGGTCAGCGGCGACTGGTACGACGTATTCGCCCTTCCCTCCGGCTGGCTGTGCATCGTGATCGGAGATGTGGTCGGGCGCGGGCTTGGTGCTGCTGAGGTGATGGGCCGGCTGCGCAGCGCGCTGCGCGCCTACGCGCTGCTTGGTGGTGATCCCGCCGAGATGCTCGGCAGAGTTGACCAGCAGGTGCAGCACTTCGAGCCCGAGACGATGGCCACGGTGTTGTTGGCGATGTTCGAGCCATCGTTGGAGCGGCTGCACGTGTCCTCGGCGGGCCATCCTCCTCCGGTGCTCGCCCTGCCGAATCACCCGCCGACCCTGCTCGATGTGCCCAGCGACCATCCGGTGGGTGTGCCCGGGGGGCTGCGACGCAGGGCCACGACCATCACGGTGCCACCGGGTGGGCTGCTCTGCTTCTATACGGATGGTTTGGTCGAACGCAGGGCCACCTCGCTTGACGCCGGCCTAGGTGGCTGGTGTTTTTCGCGTGTCGGTGACTCGGTGGCGCGGACCGCTCTGGAATGATGATCATGTGACGTTGGGTCGGGCGCCGAGACAGCGAGACTTGTTGCGGTCGACGGTGGAGTTC
>JBOHFC010000251.1:0-4121 GCA_050701375.1 Pseudonocardiaceae bacterium | reverse complement strand
GTGGCGGGTCAAGGATTCGAACCTTGGAAGGCATCAGCCGACGGATTTACAGTCCGCTCCCATTGGCCGCTCGGGCAACCCGCCTGGAGGCCGGGTGCACCGGCCGCTAGTCACGATACACAGCCCGTGACGTCGGGGCGGAGCGGGCCTGGCGGGTAAGGTCGGCACCGGCTCAACGGGAGGAGGCTGCGATGGCGGATCCGTCGTTCGATGTGGTCAGCAAGGTCGACCGGCAGGAGGTGGACAATGCGCTCAATCAGGCGGTCAAGGAGCTATCGACCCGGTTCGACTTCCGAGGCACCGGGGCGAAGGCGACCTGGAGCGGTGACGAGGCGATCACGATCGAGGCGGAGACCGAGGAGCGCTGCCGCGCCGCCATAGACGTCGTCCAGGGCAAGCTGGTCAAGCGGGGCGTCTCGCTGAAGTCGTTCGAGGTGGACGAGCCTGCCATCTCGGGCAAGATCTACCGGACCACTGGACGCATCTTGCAGGGCATCAGCCAGGACAAGGCCAAGGAGATCGCCAAGGCGGTCCGGGACGAGAAGCTCAAGGGCGTGCAAGCCCAGATCCAGGGCGATCAGCTTCGCGTGTCGGGCAAGAAGAAAGACGATCTGCAAGCTGTCATCGCCCTGTTGAAAGACCGCGACTTCGGCGTCGCCCTACAGTTCACCAACTACCGGTGACCTTCGCCAGTACACGGTGTGATCAGCGGCGAGCGTGGCACGCGCCCAGCGATCGAGGGTTTGCAGACGGCTGCGCAAAAGGATATGAGTCTGGGTTACGCACGCTATTGTGGTCACAGGTGACCATCCGTAGATATTCTGCGTGACGCCTTCCCGTGATTCCTCTCAGCGCGTTCGGATAGACAGCCGGGATACCCGGCGCCGCCGCGATCAATCGAGTCACGCACACTGGTGTCGTGAAGGGGATCGTTCTGGCCGGCGGCAGTGGTACCCGGCTGTATCCGGTCACCCAGGCCGTCTGCAAGCAGCTGCTGCCGGTGTACGACAAGCCGATGGTGTACTATCCACTTTCGGTGCTCATGCTGGCCGGGATCCGGCAGGTCCTGATCATCTCCACCCCCGCTGATCTGCCGCTGTTCCGTCGCCTGCTCGGTGACGGCGCCACGCTGGGGCTACGTCTGAGCTACGCCGAGCAGGCCCAGCCCAACGGTCTTGCCGAGGCCTTCGTGATCGGCGCGGAGTTCATCGCCGACGACCCGGTCGCGCTCGTGTTGGGGGACAACATCTTCTACGGTCACGGCTTCTCCAGCCGGCTCCGGCAGTGTGTGGCTATCTTGGACGGCTGTGTGCTGTTCGGGTACCCGGTCAAGGACCCGCAGCGCTACGGCGTCGGCGAGGTGGACGCCGCCGGCAAGCTGGTCTCCATCGAGGAGAAGCCGGTAGCTCCGCGCTCGAACAAGGCGATCACCGGCCTGTACTTCTACGACAACGACGTGGTGAAGGTCGCTCGCTCGCTGACCCCGTCCGCGCGCGGCGAGCTGGAGATCACCGACATCAACGCGCATTACGTGCGGCAGGGAAGGGCGACGTTGATCGACCTGGGCCGTGGGTTCGCCTGGCTGGACACCGGAACGCACGAGTCGCTGCTGGAGGCGGGCCAGTTCGTCCAGGTACTCGAACACCGCCAAGGCGTGCGGATCGCCTGTCTGGAGGAGATCGCGCTGCGGATGGGCTACATCGACGCCGACGCCTGCTACGCGCTGGGCCAGTCGTTGGCTACCTCCGGCTACGGCCAGTACGTCATGGACATCGCCCGCTCCATGTGACCTACGTCAGGGC
Organism: Pseudonocardiaceae bacterium; assembly: GCA_050701375.1. GTDB lineage: Bacteria > Actinomycetota > Actinomycetes > Mycobacteriales > Pseudonocardiaceae. The sequence continues at coordinate 2,319 of JBOHFC010000251.1, read as the reverse complement.
AGCTGGCGCCGAGCCATCTCTTCCAAGCGGTGCACCCGGTCGGCGATCGGTGGGTGGGTGGAGAACAACCGCGCGGCACCGTCGCCCGGCCGGAATGGGTTGGCGATCATCAGGTGAGACTGCGCGACCACGGCAGGCGCGGGGGCGAGTGGCGCCAGGGCAGTGCCCTGCTCCAGCTTGCGCAGCGCACTGGCCAGCGCCAATGGGTCCCCGGTGAGTTCCGCGCCGGAGGCGTCGGCCTGGTACTCCCGCGACCGGCTGACCGCCATCTGCACGATGCCGGCCGCGATCGGGCCGAGTAGCGCGATGAGGATCATGGCGAGAGGGTTGGACCGGTCGTTGTTGCCGCCGCCGAACAGCCCCGCGAAGATCGCCAGGTTCGACAGTGCCGTCACCATGCCGGCAAGTGCCCCGGCAACTGAGGAGATGAGAATGTCGCGGTTGTAGACGTGCGACAGCTCGTGACCGAGCACCCCGCGCAGCTCGCGCTCATCCAACAGCTCGAGAATCCCGACTGTGCAGCACACCGCGGCATGCCGCGGGTTGCGGCCGGTGGCGAAGGCGTTGGGTGCTTGGGTCGGGCTGAGGTACAGCCGCGGCATCGGTTGGCGGGCCTCGGTGGCCAACTCCCGCACGATTCGATACATCATCGGCTGCTCTGGCTCAGACACCGGACGAGCGTGCATGGTGCGCAACGCGATCTTGTCGGAGTTGAAGTAGGCGTAGGCGTTCATCCCGACCACGAACACCAGCGCGATGAGCACGCCACTGCGGCCGAAGGACCAGCCGATCAACACCACCAGCGCGGATAGCCCGCCGAGCAGCAGTGCGGTCTTCAGCCCGTTGACGTGGTTGTGCACAGTCGGCCACCTCCCCGGTGTGTTCGGGCTCCGATCAGTCCAACGCGCCGTTCGGGGGTGGGGTTCCTCAGCTCTTACTTCCGCCAGCCGCGTAGCTCCAGGGTGCAGCACCTGGGGCCGCCACCGGCCAGGCGAAGTTCGGAGATGTCAACGAACACGGGCTCGAAGCCGCGGACGGCCAGGGCGCGCCCCAGCTCCACAGCCTCGCGCGGTAGCACCACGCAGTGGCCGTCGGATACGCCGTTGAGTCCCAGGCACGCCGCGTCCGGCGCGGTGGCGATCACCGCGTCGGGGAACAATCGGGCCAGCACTCGTTGTGCGGCGGGCGAGAACGCCGCCGGGTAGTAGGCGATCAGCGGGGCGGACGGTGAATCGTCGACCACCAGCAGGCAGGTGTCGAGGTGGTAGTAGTAGGGATCGACCAGCTGCAGCGAGATCACCGGCACTCCGAGCAGTGCCTGTGCCTCGGCGTGCGCCGCCGGCTCGGTGCGAAACCCGGTACCGGCCAGCAGCAGCGAGCCGGTCCACATCAGGTCTCCGGCACCCTCGTTGACCGAGCTGGGCATCACCATCTCGCGCGCGCCGTGCGCGACGAACCAGAGCCGGTAGTGCTCTGCCTCCGCGGCCCGCTGCGCGTTGCGGAACCGCGCTCCCAGGACAACACCATCGATCATGGTGCCGGCATTGGCCGCGAACACCATGTCCGGTAGGCCTGGCTCGGGATCGATCACCTCGACGGTGTGCCCGAGCGCGCGGTAAGCGTCAGCCAATGCGGTCCACTGCGCCATCGCCCGGGCGGTATCCACTGGCTGGCGGGGGTCCATCCAGGGGTTGATCGTATAACTCACCGTGAAGTAGCGCGGCGGACACATCAGGTAGCGGCGCGCGGTGCCGACCCGCGTGAGCGCTGGCGACTGCACGGCCGATGACATGATTCGATTGTATAGAGCCTCATACTCAGCTTTCAATGTGGTATTTTTGCTATGATGCAGGCAGAATATTGCGTATGGATTCGATTGACCAGCAGATCGTTGCACAGCTGGTGGCCGACGCCCGCTCCAGCTATGCGGAGATCGGTGGGATCGTCGGGCTGTCCGCTCCCGCCGTGAAGCGCCGAGTCGACAGGCTGCTCGACGTCGGCGTGCTACGCGGCTTCACCGCTGTGGTCGACCCCAGCGCGTTGGGCTGGGGCATCGAGGCCTTCGTCGAGGTGCACTGCCGGGGCAACGTGGCGCCGTCGGAGATCCGGGCCGGCCTGGTCCTGCTACCCGAGGTGGTGGCGGCCTACACGGTTTCCGGTGCGGCGGACGCGATCGTGCAGCTGCGCGCCGTGGGCATCGCGCACCTGGAATCCGCGCTGGAGCGGCTGCGTGCGGTGGACATCGTGGAGCGGACGGTGTCCACCGTGGTGCTCTCCACCCTGCTGGAACGGCCGCTGCACAAGATGCCGACACGCTGA
>JBOHFC010000250.1:0-14587 GCA_050701375.1 Pseudonocardiaceae bacterium | reverse complement strand
GAGCTAATCAACCCACCGCCACTGGCCACAACACCCCAAACCAGGTAGAACAACAACCGCGAGCCACCAGGGAAATACGTGAACGACCAGGTAGGGAATTACCTGAACGTCGACACGCGACGCGCTGGCCGAATGGACCGAACGGCTGGTGACCCTGAAAGACGGCCGTGCTGAGCGGCTGCGGGCGCTTCCGGTCACGCTGATCGCCGGGCTGCGGGCGCTGCTGGTGATGGTGTGGGTGCTGGCCGGGTTGCTGGCCGTGATCGGGCTGTGGCTGGCGTTCACCCCGGGCAGCATCGGCTGGACCGGCTGGTGGTCGCTGATCAAACACATCCTGGATGGGACGCTCACCGCGCTGTCGCTGGCGGTGCACGCGATCCTGTTCGGTGGTGTGCCTGCGCTGCTGGTCGCGGCGGGGCGGGAGGGACGCCGGGCATCCTGCGCGCCACGGTGGCTGTTCACCCCGGACGAGCGCGCCGAGGCGGACGCCGAGATCACCGCCGACGTGATCACCGCCGCATTACGGCACGTCAAAATCCCCGCGCTGGCCCGCTACCTGTCCGGCGGTGGGGTGCTGGAATACGTCATCACCCCCCGCGAGCAGGGCGGCGGCACCTACACCCAGGTCCGGCTACCCCTGGGCGTCACCGCCGCCGAACTGCTCACCAGCGCCAAAGTCGAACTGCTGGCCGGCAACCTCGGGCGACACCGCCACGAAGTATGGCCCCAGCGAGAAACCGACACCGACGCCCGCGTACTGGATCTGTGGGTCGCCGACAAGGGCACCATGGACAAACCCGCCCCACCCTGGCCACTACTGGCTGACGGTGAGATCGACGTCTTTCGCGACCGGCTGCCCTGGGGCGTGACCATGCGCGCCGAACAAATCACCGTCGGCATGCTGCAAAAACACTGGCTCATCGGCGCCACCTCCAAACAAGGCAAATCCACCGTCCTCCGCCTCCTCGCGTTGGGTCTGGCCCTGGACCCCACGGTTGAGCTGCACATCGCGGACTTAAAAGGCGACGGCGATTGGTCGATGTTCACCCCCCGGGCGGTGACCCTGATCGAGGGCAGCGCCGACGACCACGCCCACGCCACCACCGAGATGCTCGAATCGGCCGTGGCCGAGGTCGCGCGCCGCTACGACGCCAAACGCGCCGCCGGGATCGTCGGGGCGATCCCCCGTGAGATCTCCCGCCGCAAGGGCTCCGGGTTCCACCCGATCTACCTCATTGTCGATGAGTGCCAGGTGCTCTACGGCGCACCACACCCCCTCGGCGGCACCAAAGACGACGCCCGAGCCTGGCGAGCGGCGAAGAAACTGCACGACCAAGCGCGTGCGGTCAACGTCCACCTGCTCCAAGCCACCCAACGACCCGACGACCGCACCCTGCCCGCGAGAGTCCGGGAAGGCGCCCACGTCCGATGCGCACTGAACGTACCCAACCACGAAACCGCCAAAATGATCCTCGCCGACGCCGCCGACCGCGGCGCCCGCCCCCAAGACCTGCGCCCCGGCGCCGACGCCGGCACCGTCGTCGCCACCGGCGAGGTCGAAGACATCCCCCACGGTCAGGCCTTCGCGATCGTGCGCACCCACTACGTGTCCACCAAAGACGCCTACACCGTGATCACCCGAGCCATGACCCTCCTCCACCGCACCGGCCGGACCATCACCACCGACCAACCCACCGACCCCGAACCCACCCGCGACCTCCTCACCGACGTCGCTGCCGTGCTCGACGGCCACGACAAACTGCGCTCCGCCGACGTGCTGCACCAACTACGGGCCCGCTGGGAATCAAGCTACGGCGGCTGGTCGGCCCAGCAATTCGCCACCGCCCTAGAGGACTGCGGGGTCGAGGTCAAAAAACGCAGGCTCGACGGACAACCCGGTGGTCAACGGGTCATTGTGGCCGCCGATCTCACCGCCGCACTCGACGCCCAACGCCCCGAATCCGGGCGATCCCCGACCGGTCCGAGCTGAGGCACGGGGGTGAGGCACTGGCCCCCCACCGGGGCACATGCCTCACCCCCGTGCCCCGCTACTGCCCCGCACCTGACCTGCGATGAGGCAGACAAACCCAGCGAGGCAGACCAGCACCACGACCCCGAAAACAACCCCTTTCAGCGCCCCGGGCGGGGTACCCCTGCCTGCCACGCGCGCTCAGAAACCAGAAGGGCGCCCACCCGTGACCGACCACGACGACCAGCGCCCGGCAGCCACCACCACCGCAAAGGGCGCTCCCACCCTGACCCGCCACCAGCACCACACCTCACCCGACACTCCCGACGTCGGCGCCACCACACAGCACACACCCGTCACTACGACGCAACCACTAGCCACCTACATCCGCCACGTCGTAGACACAGCACCACGCCCCACCCCCGACCAACTAGCCCGCCTCGCCGGCCTGCTACGCAACACCGACGACAATCCCGAGATGCCAAGCTGAACGACATGGGCCGAGCACTACAGCAAATCATTAATCGGTACTTCTAGCAAGGTGACTTGTCAGCAGGACAGCTCTGCTGTTGAGCTCGGGAGAACCAAGAGCTGGACAGCGGACCACTGAGAGCAGCGAGCGGTCGGGAACCCACGCCACCCAGCCAGCGCGACCTGTGCCGGTGCCCGCCATCGAGCGGATGGGATCCGCGCCGCCGTCCGGTATTAGCGCTGGCGGGCGTACTTGGCGGTGAGTTGGGCCTGGGCCAGCACCTTGCCGGAAAGGGCCTGCGGCAGATCGTTGCGTGGGCTGGCGCCCTCAGCCAGGCCACTGGACTCCGACAGGGCGAGCAGAGTGAAGATGAAGCGGCGGGCCTTGCCGAACGGTGGGCAGGGACCGCCCCAGTCCGTGCGGCCGTAGTCGTTCTTGCCGCCGACCGCCCCAGCGGGCACCTTCCCTTCCTCCAGGCCTCCGCCGGCGGGGTCGAGCCCAAAGAGGACCCAGTGCACATGGGTGCCACCCGGTGCGTCGGGATCTTCGAGGAGCAGGACCAGTTCCGTTGTGCCCTCCGGTACCTCCTACCACGACAGCGGGGGCGAGACGTTGTCGCCGTCACAGGTGTACTGGGCGGGCAGGAACTCGTTGTGGGCAAAAGCTGGGCTGCTGAGAGTGAGCGCCATAATGCATCAATCCTACCGCCGACCGCTCCCCGCTGCGGACGCACCGATGAGCCCGCGGTGCGGTGGTGCTCAGGTGGTGACGAGGTTGGTCAGCATGGCCATGTCCTCGTGTTCGAGGTTGTGGCAGTGGAAGACATAGCGGCCGAGGTAGCCGGTGAATCGGGTGATGATCGCCACCTCCTCGGCGGGGTGCAACTCCACGGTGTCTTCCAACCACGGTCATAGAGCCCGGGTGCGGCGCCGTCGCTACCTTGTGGTCATGGCTGCGCAGATCACCCTGGTGCGGGGCGATATCACCGAGCAGCAGGTCGACGCGGTGGTCAACGCCGCCAACAACTCGTTGTTGGGTGGTGGCGGAGTGGATGGTGCCATCCACCGCCGAGGAGGTCCGACGATTCTGGCGCAGTGCCGGGAGCTGCGGGCCGGCCGGTATCAGGACGGTCTGCCTACCGGGCAGGCGGTCGCCACCACCGCGGGAGACCTGCCGGCTCGCTGGGTGATCCACACCGTCGGCCCGGTGCACACCGAGTCCGAGGACCGCTCCCAGCTGCTTGCCTCCTGCTACCGGGAGTCGCTGCGGGTGGCCGATGAGCTCGGCGCCCAGACCGTCGCCTTCCCGGCGGTGTCCGCCGGCGTCTACGGCTGGCCGCTTCATGACGCTGCCCGCATCGCGCTGACGACCCTGCGGAACACGCCCACCCGGGTCCGCGAGGCCCGCTTCGTGCTGTTCAGTGACGCAGCACTGAACGCCTTTCGCGCCGGTGTCGATTCCGGGGAAGCTTGTTCGTCGTCATGATGGAGGCACTCAACGCCTCCACTGACCGAACTCCAGGAGGTACACCGTGCAGTACCTGTTGCTGATCACCGGCGAGCAGCCCAGCGTGCCCCCGTCGCAGGCCGAGATCGACCAGATCATGGGGGAGTACTGGGCCTTTGACAAAGCTGTCGCCGATGCCGGGGTGAAGGTGGGCGGCGAGGCGTTGCAGGGCTTGGAGACCGCGACCACGGTCCGGGTACGCGATGACGAGCGGGTCGTCACCGACGGTCCGTTCGCCGAGACCCGCGAGGTGATCGGCGGCTTCTACCTGCTCGACGTGCCTGATCTGGACGCCGCGCTGGACTGGGCGGCGCGCTGCCCCGGCGCCAAGTACGGCTCCATCGAGGTGCGCCCGATCATGGTCTTCGACAACCCCTGACCTTCGACAATCCTGAGACGTCGATGAGCGCGCGGCAAGCAGCCGACTCCGGCCACGTCGTCGAGGCCGTGTTCCGGGAGGAATGGGGCCGGCTGCTCGCCACCCTCGTCCGGCAGTTGGGCGATCTGGACCTGGCCGAGGAAGTCGCCTCCGACGCAGTCGCCTCGGCGCTGCAACACTGGCCGGTCGACGGGGTGCCAACCCGGCCCGCCGGGTGGCTGCTGACCGTCGCGCGGCGCCGCGCGGTGGATCTGCTGCGGCGCGACCGCGTCTACGCCGCCCGGCTGGCGCTGCTGCAGGCCGAGGTCGATCGGGCGGAACCCGGACAACTGGACACCGACGACGGCGAGGTGCCCGATGAACGGCTGCGGTTGTTCTTCACCTGCTGCCATCCCGCGCTGCCGCTGGAGGCCCAGACCGCGCTGACGCTGCGCTGCCTGGCCGGGCTCACCACCCCGGAGGTGGCCCGCGCATTCCTGGTGCCGCCCGCGACGATGGCCCAGCGGATCGTCCGGGCGAAACGCAAGATCCGCGACGCCCGGATCCCCTACCGGATTCCCGACGTGGCGGCGCTGCCGCAACGGCTGCCGGGTGTGCTGCGAGTGATCTACCTGATCTTCACCGAGGGATATGCGGCCAGCTCCGGTCCCGATCTGGTCCGCGCCGACCTGGCCGAGGAGGCGATCCGGCTGGCCCGGATCCTGCATCGACTGCTACCCGAGCGTCGTGAGGTCACCGGACTGCTCGCCCTGCTACTGTTGATCGACGCCCGTCGGGCCGCCCGCACCGGCCCGTCCGGCGAACTCGTCCTGCTCGCCGACCAGGACCGCGCACTGTGGGATCGCGGCCTCATCGAGGAGGGTCGGGCGCTGGTCGTTACCGCGCTGCGCGGCGGAGCACCGGGGCCCTACGCGTTGCAGGCCGCGATCGCTGCCGTGCACGACGAGGCGGCCAGCGTCGTGACAACTGACTGGCCACAGGTCGTCGCGCTGTATGACGTGCTCGGTTCGGTGGCTCCGTCGCCGCTGGTGGCACTCAATCGGGCGGTGGCGGTCGCGATGGTCGATGGTCCGGCGGCCGGCCTGGCCCTGCTCGACGACCTGGCGGGTCTGGATTCCTACCACTTGCTGCACGCAGCGCGGGCCGACCTGCTGCGCCAGCTCGGACGCCCGGCCGAAGCCGCGACCGCCTACCGCCGCGCCCTGGACCTGGTCGGCAACACTGCCGAACGCACCTTTCTGACCCGCCGCCTAGCGTCATTGCCCGGGCACGGGTCCGAGGCGGACGCAGCAGCGCAGGGGAGCGGGATCCAGGCGGGCGGTGAGGCCGGTGCGCGCTAGACCGTCGACGAGCCCGTCGAGCAGGCGCAGGTTCATCCCGCAGACGAGTTCGGTGTACGCCTGCGCGAGCGTGCGGAAGGGGCAGTTGACGAGCGTGATGTCGCCGTCTTCGACGCGCGGTTCGAAGCCGTATGCCTCGAGCACCCGCAGTGCGGTGTCCCGGGTGTCCCGGTCGCCGGCGGCATGCAGCGCCGTTTCGCCGAGTTCCTTGCCCAGCTGGTAAGCCCGCTGGTCCAGCGTCGCCCGCGGCGAGGTCCCGGAGCGTTCGGCGTCGTCGACAGCGCCGGACAGCAGCTGGCCGGCGAGATCGTAGTGGCGCTGGGGCAGTGACACGGCTACTTGCTGGTGCGATCGCTGGTAGAGCTTGGCCGGCCGTCCCGCGCCGGGTCCGGTGCGGCCGGTGCGGCGCTGGTAGATCACGTCGAGCAGGTCCTCGTCCACCAGGCGGTCGAGGTGAAACGCCACGGTGGTACGCGGCAGGTCCAGGGCGGCGGCGGCGTCGTCGCGACTGACCGGTTCGGGCTGGCGCACCACGTAGTCGTACAGTCGGCGACGGGTCGGCTCGTCCAGTGCGGCGATCGCGGAGATCTGCTGCTCGCGGGACTCCATTCTAAAACCAACTCTCATTGACGAAACGGTCACCTACCTCTACCGTGAGCGTATCATGGCGATAGAAAGCGCGGAGGTAGTCGAATGAGCATCGTTGAGCCAACGGGATTGCCCCCCGCGCAGCCGGCACCCGTGCGTCACTCGAGCCTTCGGGTCGTCGCGCCCAGGAAGGAAGTGGACCTGCCGGCGGCGCAGCGAGCGGTGGCCGATCTGCTGATCGCCCTGGGTAAGGACCCGGCGTCGGAACACCTGTCCGACACGCCGCGACGGGTCGCCCACGCCTTCGCTGAGCTGCTCACGCCGCGGGAGTTCGACCTGACGACCTTCCCGAACGACGAGGGCTACGACGAGCTGGTGCTGGCCAAGAGCATCCCCATACAGTCGTTGTGTGAGCACCACCTGCTGCCCTTTCATGGCATCGCCCACGTCGGTTACCTGCCCGGCGAGCGCATCCTGGGGCTGTCGAAGCTGGCCAGGGTCGTCGAACTGTTCGCTCGAGACCTGCAGGTTCAGGAGCGGCTGACCCAGCAGGTCGCCGATGCGCTGCAGAAGCATCTGTCCCCCAAGGGTGTCGGCGTGGTGATCGAAGCCGAACACATGTGTATGTCGTTGCGAGGCGTTCGAGCCACCGGCTCGCGCACCGTGACCTCGGCACTGCACGGAGTACTGCGGGCCGACGCGCGCTCCCGGCAGGAGTTCTTCGCACTAGCCGGAGTGGGGCACTGACCACGGCAACCCAGGAGCTAACCATGACACAACAGCACACATACGTGATCGTCGGCGCTAGCCTCGCCGGCGCGAAGGCGGCCCAGACCCTGCGCGAGGAGGGATTCACCGGCCGGTTGGTGCTCATCGGCGACGAAGCCGAACGACCCTACGAGCGGCCCCCGTTGTCGAAGGGCTACCTCATGGGCAAGGACGACAAGGCGAAGCTCTACGTCCATGACGAGGGCTGGTACCGGGAGAATTCCGTGGAACTCCGGCTGGGTCGCCGGGTGACCAGCCTGGACCGGGCTGGGGGTGAGGTGGAGCTTGCGGGCGGCGAACGCCTCGGGTACAGCAAGCTGTTGCTGGCGACCGGCGCGTCCCCGCGCCGGCTGGATCTACCAGGTGCCGACCTGGCCGGAGTCTGTTACCTGCGCCGGATTGACGACTCGCAGCGGCTGCGCGAGACCATCCGGGGCGGGGGCCGGGTGGTCGTCGTGGGTGCCGGTTTGGATCGGGCTGGAAACCGCGGCCGCAGCCCGGGAGTACGGCTGTGAGGTCACCATTGTCGAGCCATGACCCACCCCGCCGCAGGCGGCGTTCGGCCCCGGTGCGGGAGCTTCGGTGATCGGTGGGTTCTTCGCCCAGGTGCACCGCCAGCACGGCGTCGATGTTCGACTCGGCACGGCGGTGACCGAGTTCCGCGGCACCGGGCAGGTCGCGACGGTGATCACCGACGACGGCGAGCAGATCCCCGCGGACGTGGTCATCGTCGGCGTGGGGGCCCGGCCGAACACCGAATTGGCCGAGCAGGCCGGTCTGGGCGTCGACAATGGTGTTCTCGTCGACGCCGCGCTGCGCACCGACGATCCCGACGTCTATGCCGCCGGCGACGTCGCCAACGCGGTCAACCCGCTGTATCAGGCGCGGATCCGCGTCGAGCACTGGGCCAACGCGCTGCACGGAGGACCAGTCGCGGCCCGCTCCATGCTCGGTCAGCGGGTCAGCTACGACCGGGCGCCGTACTTCTTCACCGATCAATACGACATCGGCATGGAATTCACCGGGTTGTTTCCCCCCGGCGGGTATGACGCACTGGTCACTCGCGGTGACCTGGCAGCGCGGGCGTTCTATGTGTTCTGGCTCGCCGATAACCGGCTGACGTTCACATGGTGGCTGATCTGGTTACCGCGAGACCGCAACGATGTTGCTGAGGTGACCGAGCCACACAGTTTGGGCGTTGCAGGTGATGGTGATTCCGTAGTGAGTTCGAGCTGGGCGGTCGTGCGTAACCCACCAGGCATAGGCAGTTTCGAGCTCGTCCCATAATCGGCGAGGACCGAGCTGGCGCACCGGAAACCGGCCCTTGGCCGTGTGCGCCGGAGTGACGCGCACTGTGGCCGCTGATCCCGTTGCGACGTCATAAAGCAGCAACTCGTAAGTGTCGGACTGGGGGTCATCACGAGCCAGTGAGCGCTGCACGTCGGTCAGGAACAGACCAATGGTGAACTCGCAGTCCGCATCGGCGGTGACCTCAGTAGGGCAGACTGTGGTGAGCGACTCGGCGGCAAAGGTCGAGTGCTCGATCAGCTCGCCAAACCGGGCAGCCCCCAGCGGACTGCGTTGACTGCGTAGGTGCATGAACGCCACCGCGTCCACGATCGTGCCCACCGCGGTCCCATCGGACTGCACGACCAACTGCACCAGCTCGCCATTGCGAAAGGAAGTGCCCCACGGAGTCAGGATCATCCCACCAGGAGCGGTTTGCTGCACCCACGGGTAGGGCAGCCGTCCGGCGCGCACCGCTGCGGTCGCAATAATCCGATCGTAGGGGGCACCTGGGGGGTAACCGTCCACACCATCGCCCGTGACGACCGTGACGGAGCGCCTCAGCTTCCGCAAATTCGTTCGGGCCTGCTCGGCAACGTCGGGGTCGATCTCGACGCTCGTCCAGTTCTCGGCGCCCAACCGGTGTGCCAGCAGCGCGGCGTTGTAACCAGTTCCAGCGCCGATCTCCAACACCCGCTGTCCCCGCTCGACGTTCAGGGCGGTAAGCATCGACAGCACGACTTGTGGCATGGAGCAGGACGACGTACGCAGCCCAGGCCCGTGACCCTTGCCGTCGTCAAACTGCGTAATGATGGCGGCATCTTGGTAGGCCGCGTCGATCCATGCCTCGGGATCGGCCTCGCGGTCGATATACACTTTATCGCCAGCGACTGAAACGAACGCCTGATCAGGGACGAACACGTGGCGCGGAGTCGCATCGAAGGCTGCCTTCCACTGGTCCGTGAGGTAATCACTCAGGTGCGCGGCCAATTCCCGGTGCCCGTGGATCATTTCTTGTCCTTGTCACTGCCCTCCTCGCCGCTACCTTTTCCGCCCTTGTCCTCACCACTGTGTCGGCCACCTCCGGCGTCCTGAACGTCTTTCGTCTTACTGTGATCGTAGGTGGTATTGGCGGGACGTCCGTTGTCGGAGGCTGGGTCATGGTGTTTCACCATCGTTTTCACCGCTCCTTCTGTCGTAGGCTATCCAGCCTTACAGCTTTGATAACTCGTCGTGGTTGTTCCGGGAAATTTGACTCGTCAAAAAGCACCCATTCAGTCACTGCAAACTCATAGAGACGATTGGACGTCTCTTCTTTTGTGAGCTTTTCTGGATTCAGCGCCTTCTCTGCCTGAGGCCAGCGGGCCAAGAAAGCTGTTACTTCCTTCTCGACCCCGCAAGTCGGCAACTCGTGCGCAACTCCGGTAAAGGTGACGCCGCGTGCGGTCTGTCCTAGACCGTCCAGTGGTATAGCGATAACGCTGCCAGCTACCCGACCGTCGAGGCGAATGTTTTGACTGTGCTGACGGTCGTGTCGAGAGATGAAACGAAGGACGTCCGGGGCGAAATGAGCGTCGTACCAGACGTTACACAACACCGGCGAGCCATCACGTGTCAGACTAGCCAGCTGCATCAACTTCCCGGCTCGCACATACTGTTCAAGTAGCGTACGTTCGTTCGACATCAGACGGATTCTCCAGCGGCCGAGGTAAGGGCTGGCTGTGGTCGTCGAAGTGAAGCGAGTAGTTCCCGCCAGTCATGCACAGCTCCGCAATGAGACGGGCCAAGGAGTCGATCGAACTCGTTGGCGCGAGTAATCACGGTGATGCCGTGGTATGTATTCCGATCAAGTACAGCGGTAGTCGCCACGCGACAAGCCTCCTGCATCTCTCCTACCTGCGCAAGGGCACTTGCCTGCTCGAACCGGACTAGCGCCGGCTCCGTCGTCTCACTGAGATCATAAAGACTGATTGCGTGTTCAGCTGCTGCCGCAGCTTCTTCACTGCGCCCCAGCTCGACCAGTCCCCGTGCCTCGTAAAACACCACCTTTTCAGGCTGGAACGAGAAAATCCCAGGCTGCACCAGATCAGGGGGCGATGCGTCCAGCACTTCACGGGCCTTACTTATCGCCAATTCAAACGATACTCGGTCGCCGAGCATGGCATGGGCCTTGGCTTTGAATCCCCACAGCCAGGCGATAGCGGGAGACATCCCGTGTCTGGCTTCGAGACGAGGGTCGACGATATCGAGGACAGCTCGCGGATCTGGTGTATAGATCGACAAGTATGTTCTTCCCGCCATGGCGATATCCGCCAGGTACTGGTCTCCCGCCTCAAGCGCCGCCCGGTGCGCGATCACGTACCATCTGTCAGCCAGCGGAAACTGTCCCTCGTTGAACAGGATTTCTCCCATGATGGTCGCATACATCGCCGCACAACGTAGAATTTCCCGCTGCACGCCCAACGTCTGTTTTTTGATCGTCAGCTTGCGTGTTTCACGGAAGCACATCAACGTCTCATCAACCAGTGTCGTCGGCGATACCCGGACCACTTGTACGCCAAGACTCGCTGCTTTCATTTGCAGATCGACCAGCCGTGCCGGACCCACGGTGCCCGTATCCAGCGCTTCGTGCATTCGGCCCGGCTCAGCCCACAGACGGTCAAATAACACACCAGCCATCGCTGCTCCACCGAGCTGGAATAACCGTCGCCTCTTCGTGACATCCTCCTCATCGGGTGCGTCACCCTGCTCGGCTGCGTTATACGGACTAAACAGCTCCATCACCGACCGCCCGGCAAACATGCGCTCCAACACCCGGCAATGATGAGGATGCGGTTTGCTCTTTACCGGGCCGGATAACCATCTCTGGTACTGTTCGCGGCCCGGCGCCGTCGCAACCAAAGTCGGATCAATACGTCGAGCGACTTTCTCATACTCGCGACAGAAGACGTGGTGGGGCTGCATGTGACGCTCGGTAAGAAGCATCTTGAGCAGCGTCGGCCCTTCAGTCATCAATGCCTCCAGTCATCGATACTCAGCAGCCACACCAGCGTAAGGGATGGTGACAGTTGTACAGCGTTCCGGACCTCCCGTGTGCGGGCTTGGCGGCATGTGCCGCCAAGAAGCCACCGAGAAGTCTGTGCATGCCGACTCGGTGACGTTCCGACGTCGTGTGGAGAGCGCGCACGCTCACATCCCACCGGGCGAGTGCTGCGATACTGCCCCGCTCCGGTGCCATGACAAGGTGAGACGAGCCGGGGAGACGGGTGCGTGTCAATGTGGTGGAAGCCGTGGCGGATGCTCCGCTCTCGCGGTCATGCGGCACTTGGCGCGGGGAACGCACGCGGCGGTGGCCGGTGAGCGGTCCTGCGGACAATCCTCCGGAGCCCGTAGTGTCTAGCCATCGACTTACGGCCGCGCGTGGCCGCCACCGTCGAGTGATCAGGATCACCTGCGAGGCCCACGCTGCTGCTGGTTTCACGAACCTGCCGGTGACCAAGGAAGACGACGGGATCATCGTGCTGAACCCGCACGTGGCGAACTGCTGTGTGCTGCGGTTTGACGAGCGGGCCGCGACGGCTTTGCTGGGCATCGTCGGGGAGTGGTTGGGGTGAGCGCTCGGTGACCAGCGCGGCGGCACGCTGGACGCTGTCCCCGCTGGATCTATGCGTGCAAATGGTGTCGCCGATGGCCGAGCACCCTGCAACCGCGCTCACTGCGCGTTGTGGCCATGTGCTGCCGACTGTGGTTATCCAGCACGAGCAGCCACCACCTGGGCGGCCGTGCGAGTGCTGCCGTCTGATGTTCCTGACGGACTTCGCACGCTGAGTGATGGCCATGAGCCAGTTCCCCATAGATCCCGGTCGGCCGCCGGTGGAGCGAGTGGCCCCCCGACGCTGGGCTCCCGGCGGCCGACCGGTTTCACGATGGTGACGCGCCGCCTGAGCCCGCTGCTCGTCGTCGGTCAGCTCCGCTAGCCCCCGGCAGGCCCAAGTTCCAGTGCTGGCATTCCGCCGTCAGCTCTGGTTCTCCCGAACTGAACTGTAGAGCTGTTTAACTGCCGGACGACAGCTTTGCTGTTGAGTTCGGGAGAACCAGAGCGGTAGCAGGCGCGGTGTGGTGCCCTGCGCTGACCGCGTCGACCGCCACCGCCTGGCCGACCTCGCAGTGCCGCTGCGAGACTTGGGCGAGTGCGACAGCATCAGGCAGCAAGGTTAAGCGGCGGCACGACCGCCCGGCGGCGGTCGACGGTGGCGATCGGGCTGGTGGGCGCCCTGCTCGTCGCAGCCGGTTGTTCGAGCACCGAAAGCGCCCAACGGCAGGCCGGGCAGGCGTTTCTGGACGCCTGGGCCAGAGGTGACATCGGTGCCGCGGCCCGGGCCACCGACGACCCGATCGCCGCGCAGCGCGTGCTGCAAGCCACCGGGCAGGCGCTGGACTCGACCGCCGCGCAACTGACCCCCGGCGCGGTCACCACCGTCAAGGACGCGACGACGATGGCATTCGCGGCGTCCTGGACGCTGGCCGGCGTGCCCGATCCGTGGCGATACCAGGGAAAGCTCGCACTTGCCAAGGGCAGCGACGGCACGTGGCGGGTGCACTGGCAGTCCCAGGACGTGCACCCTCAGCTCGGCACCGCCGACACCGTGGTAGTGAACCGGACGCTGCCGCAGCGGGCGCCGATCCTGGACGGCGCGGGTCAACCGCTGGTCACCGAACGGGACACGGTCACCGTCGGGGTGGAGCCCAAGCTGGTGACCAACCTGGACGACCTCGCCGCCGCGCTCGCCTCGGCCCTGCACGTCAACGCGACTGAGGTCATCAACTCCGTCGGACAGGCCAAGCCGACCGACTTCGTGCCGGTGGTCACCCTGCGTGAGGCCGACTACCGCGCCGTCCAGGCCAAGATCCACGACCTGCCCGGCACTGTGTTCCGGACCGGAACCCAGCTCGTCGGGCCGAGCCGGCATTTCGCCCAACCGCTGCTCGGGCAGGTAGGCAAGCCCACCGCCGAGGCTTTGCATCAGGCAGGCCCCAATTACCTACCCACCGACCAGATCGGTCTGTCCGGGCTGCAGCAGGTGTTCAACAGACAGCTCGCCGGCGCCCCCAGCGCCACTATCGAGATCCACGACGCCCCGGGCGCCACGGTGGCCCAGGTCGGGCAGTTCACCGGGCATCCCGGCGCCCCGCTGCAGACCACCCTCGACACCCGGGTGCAACAGGCCGCTGACGCCGCGCTGTCCGGGGTGGGGCTGCATGCCGCGATCGTGGCCGTCCGCCCCTCCACCGGGGAGATTCTCGCCGTCGCCAACAGCGACAGCGCTTCGTTCGACATCGCACTGGCCGGCCAATACCCGCCCGGCTCGACCTTCAAGATCGTCACTGCTACCGCCGTGCTGAGCAGCGGGGTGGCGCAGCCCGACACCCCGGTGCCCTGCCCGGGCACGGTCACCATCGATGGCCGCACCATTCCCAATGAGAACGCCTTCAACCTGGGCACGGTCAGCTTGACCGACGCGTTCGCGCACTCCTGCAACACCAGCTTCGCGCTGCTGTCCCAGAAGCTGCCCGCCGGCGCACTGGACCAGGCCGCCGCCGAGTACGGCTTCGAAGCCGATTGGCAGCTGCCGGTCAATTCCTTCAGCGGCTCCTATACTCCCGCCAAGGACGGGGCGGGACAGGCCGCGAACGCCTTCGGTCAGGGCACCGACCTGGTCAGCCCGCTGTCCGAGGCCCTCATGGCAGCCACCGTGGTTCACGGCTCCACCCCAGCGCCCATGCTCGTCGCAGGTCAGCCCGCCACCGCGAAGCAGCCACCGCCGAGCCCGGCGCAGGCGCTGCTGGCATCGCTGTCCGGCTTCATGCGTGCCGTGGTCACCCGCGGAACCGCGACGGACCTGGCGCGGGTGCCCGGCGCACCGGTGTTCGGCAAGACCGGCACCGCCGAGCACGGCACCATCACACCGCCCCAGGCCGACTCCTGGTTCACCGGCTACCAGGGCGATCTGGCCTTCGCCGTGCTCGTCGAGAATGGGCAGACCAGCGGGGTGCTCGCCAATCCCCTCGCGCAGAAGTTCCTCACCGCATTGCACACCACGTCCTGACCCGCCGTGTGGCTCAAGGCACTCGTCCGGGAACGGCGCCGGCCGGCGCGGCTTCGCGAGTGGCCGCACGCGTGGTGGCTGGCCGTGGCAACGGTGTGCTTCGGCGCGTTCATGGGTCAGCTCGACGCAAGCATCGTCACCCTGACCTACCGCCCCCTGCAGGTGGAGTTC
>JBOHFC010000249.1:0-2595 GCA_050701375.1 Pseudonocardiaceae bacterium | reverse complement strand
GGCAAGGACCTGCTCGCCAACGCCGGTACCCGGGACGTCGCGCGGGACATGGACGTGTTGCGTTCCGCTCTCGGCGACGCGAAGCTCAACTTCCTCGGGTACTCCTACGGCACTCGACTCGGTACCTCCTACGCCGAGCAGTTCCCGGGCAATGTGCGGGCGATGGTGCTCGACGGCGCGCTGGATCCGAACGAGAACCTGGTGCAGAGTCTGGTGAACCAGGGTGCCGGGTTCCAGCAGTCGTTCGACGCATTCGTCGGCTGGTGTCTCGCACAGTCCCAATGCTGGTTGGGTCCGATCCCGAAAGATCAGGCCAACCAGGCGTTCCAGCAGTTGCTGCTGCCGTTGACCACTGCGGCGCTACCCGTTGGGGCCCGCAAGTTGTCCTATACCGACGCTACTATCGGCACGATTCAGGCGCTGTACACCGACCAGTTGTGGCCGGTGCTCAACCGGGGTCTCTCCGAACTGGCCCACGGGAGCGGTTCCACCTTGTTGAGATTGGCCGACATCTATTATCAGCGGGATGAGCACGGCTACTCCGGCAGCCAGGATGCCTTCGAAGCGGTCCGCTGCGTCGATGATCGCCCGGTGACTGATCCAGCGGTGTTGCTTCAGGCCGACCGGCTCTACCGGGAGGCTGCGCCGTTCCTCGATGACGGGCACCCACCTTCGGCGGCCCGGGATGCCTGTGCCTTCTGGCCGGTACCACCTACCAGCGATTCGGTGCCCCCGGAGGTGGAGGGTCTGCCGCCGGTGCTGGTGGTGTCCACGACGGGGGACCCGGCCACCCCGTACCAGGCTGGAGTGGATCTGGCCCGCCGGCTTCGCGGCAAGCTGGTCACTTATGAGGGCAACCAGCACACCGTCGTCCTGCAGGGAGTGAAGTGCGTGGACGACGCAGTGAACAACTATCTGGTGCGGCTCATTCTGCCGAAGCGATCGACGCTGTGCGCCGCTTAGATTGGATCAACAGGGCACACAACGCACCGAGCAGGCATATTCCCGAGGTGAGCAGGAAGATCTCTTTGTATTGGATCCGCAGTGCCGCTTGCAGTGCAAGCTGGTAGCCGACGAGCTGCTGTTGATAAATCTGCGCGCTGACGCCGAAAGGAAGTGGGGTGGCCAATTCGGCAGTGAGCTCGCGAAAACGGTGCAAGCCCCACGCTGACAACGCGGCGACGCCCACCAGCATCCCGGTCATCCGGGCCACCACCACCGCGGCGGACGCCACGCCGTGCCGGTCGGTTGGGGTCGCCCGCAGCGCGGCAGCGGACAGCGGCGCGATCACCAGGCCGAGCCCCAGGCCGGCCAGCGCCAGATCGGTGTCGAGCCTGGGCAGGGTCAGCAGGCCGAGATCGTGGCGGGCCGCCAAGATGTCCGCAGGCCATCCCGCGATCAGCAGGTAGCCGCCGGCAGCCAGCAACATCCCAGCAACCGTCACTGCCGTCTCGCGCAGCCGGCTGGCTGCCAAACCCCCGACCAGCGCTCCTACCGGCAGCGCAACCAGGAACCGGACCAGGATCGCGGTAGCCCCGGCGGGGTTACGGCCCAGCACGGTCTGGGCATAAAGCTCCACGTCCACCAGGGTCACCAGCAGCGCCGCCCCCGCCGCCAGACTGACCCCCAGCGACCCGAGGAAGACCCGCCAGTGCACGCCGACGGGATCGAGTAGCCGCACTGTTGCCCACCGTTCCCACAGGACGAACGCAACGCCGGTCACCGCCGCCGCGCCCAACACCGGCCATCCCCAGGACGGCAGCGCTCCCCGGTCGGGGTCGGGGTTGTACAGCCCGACCACCAACAGTCCCAGAGTGACTGCCAGCAGACCGCCGCCGACGAGGTCCAGCGGTGCGCGGGGCACCCCTTCGGACCGAGCTCTGGCCGGAACGGCCAACTGGACCGCAACCACCGCAACGATCGCGAGCGGGACATTCACCCAGAACACGCCACGCCAGCCAAGCAGCGCGGCTAGGCCGGCGCCGTATAGCGGACCCAACACACTGCCCAGCTCCTGAGCGGCACCCAGCGCGCCCAATGCGGTGGACCGGCCACGGTCCGGCCACAGGTCAGCGGCCAGCGCCATGGATACCGGTAGCAACGCGCCGCCCGCGACGCCTTGCAGGGTCCGCCCCGCTACGAGTACCGGCAGGGTCGTCGCGACGGCGGTGACCACCGACGCGGCCGCGAACGTCACGAGGCAAGCCTGCAGCAGCGCCCGCCGGCCGAAGCGATCAGACGCTTGACCCAGCAGCGGCATCGCAGCGACGTAGCCCAGCAGGAAGCCGGTGACGATCGGGGTGGCCCGCTCCAGATGGTTGATCGGCACCTGCAGGTCCCGGACGATGTCGACCAGCAGGCTGACCACGACATAGGCATCGAGTGCGGCCAGCAGCGTGACCAGCGCGCCGGCGCCCAGGGTGGCGATCTTCATGGTTCCTCCTCGTGTCTTCAGGAGGTGGTACGACGGGGGCGCCCTCCGCGTTCGACCAGTCGTCTGCGGACTTGCTGAGGAAGTGGTGCTCAGCCGTCGAGCTGGACCAGCACCCAGATCACCACGACCGTGGTGAGACCGATGACGACGGCCGTGGACAC
>JBOHFC010000248.1:0-3891 GCA_050701375.1 Pseudonocardiaceae bacterium | reverse complement strand
GGTTGTGGACTACTCGGGACTGTCCACAACCTGCGGCCGAGATCTTGACTGCTACGGGAATCGACGTCGGGTGCGCTGAGATGCGCACAGGGCACTGATCACTCGGAGTTGCCCGAGAACGCGCCGGTCGGGCCGCGCAGCGGCGGGTGATGGGGGCTGGTATAGCGAGCTGAGGGGGCCACCCCGACGATCCGGGAGACCGTTCGGATCTGGGGGAGTTAGATCGCCAGCGTCCGGTGCTCTTCCTGCTGCTAGGCGGCGAGGTCGACTTCGATTTCGGCCGGCCGCCGGGGTGGGTGAAGCCTGGGTACCAGCGTTGGAAGTGGCCGGCCAGGTCGTTGTTCAGGACGGCGGTACGGATCTGGAGGAAGAGTTGGGCGCCCGTTGGTGACCAGCGCATCTGCTGCTTTTTGCACATCCGCTTTGACACCACCTGGTTGACCGTGGACTCGGCGATAGCCGAGGAGATCGCCTCTCCGCAGCGGTAGCGCTCGCCGTAGTTGGGGATGAGGTGGGTGTTGGCACGGATGTAGGTGGCGAACTCGTGGAGGTATTTCGCCAGCTTGACCTGCACGATCGGCGGGTTGTCGGTCTCGTCGTCGACGTAGAGGTCGTCTTCGAGCCAGGAGAGCATCTGGTCGGCGCGGACGGTGTTGCCGTGCCAGAGCAGCCACTTGAGGCGTTGGAGGTCGGCGCCGATGCGGGCGGCGAAGTCGGGCACTTCCGGTAGTGGGGCGAGGGATTTGGCGGTGTTGGACAGCACGGTCAGCCGCATGGTGATGTGGAACCAGTCCAGGTAGTGCTCGGACAGTGGGTAGAGGTATCGGGGCAGGTCGCGCACGTCCTCGCCGCCGTCGGTGAGGAAGATGACCGCCTGGTTGGCCTGCACGCCTTGGGTCGTGAGGACCTCGTGTAGGCGTCGCCTCGGTTTTGCCTCGATGGTCTGTACGAACGCGAAGCATTTCGCGTCGCCCTCGCCGTCGGTGGGGATCGATTTGCCCGCGATGACCTCGAACCAGCCGTTGCTGCGGCTGGTCTGCGCGGCGGAGTGCACATAGCCGCCGTCCAGGCCGACCACCAGCGGAAGCGCCGGCACCGCAAGGTCTTCCAGATCGCGAGGGCAGCAGCTGAACCCGGCGGTGTTCTCGGGGCCGCGCTCGTTGTCCAACCGGGCCGCGACGCGGTGGGTCTGCTCGCGCACCCCGGCGGCGTGCAAGGTACGGCCCAGCGGGAAGACCTCACCGAGCAGCGCCGCGGCCGGGCGGTAGGACATCACCGCGGCGAACCGAGCTTGCATATAGACCGTCTCGGGGGTGGTGTGCTCGGTCAAGACCGTGGTCAGCGGGCTGACCGTCGCTACCTCGCGCACCCGGCAGGGACAGCTGCGATAGCGCGGGCTGTCCACGGCCACCACACCGAATAGGGTGGTGAGGCGGATCGTCTTGATGTCCTTGCGCCGAAACGCTGTGTCGCACTCGGGGCAGTGTCGATGTTGGTCGAGCGCGCGGGTGACCTGGGCGTTGACCAGCGCTTCCTGGAGGGCGGCCAGGAGTTCGTGGGCCTCGGCAAGGTGCAGGCCCAGGGTGTCGGGGGTCAACTCGTCGCGGCTGAGGGCGAGCACCTGGGTCTCGACCGGCTCGGTGGTGTCGTCGCCGGTGTCCACGGCGACCCGCACAGTGATCTTCACGAGGTTTCCTTCCTGCACAGGGTGCCCAGGTCCGCGTTCACCGCGGCCTTGTCGAAACGGTCGACGCGGGCCCAATACAGCAGCGCGGGTAGCTCGTCGAGGGCGTCTTGGCCCAGCACCGAGCGCACCGTTTCACCTGGTGGGGCATCCAGCAGCAGGCGCATCAGCTCGGCCAGGCGCACGCTGGCCTGCCAAGCGGAGTGTTCTTGGCGCAGGGCCACGAACACCAGCGGTCCGCCGCAGTCTTCCGGGGGAGCGCCGCGGGCCCCGCCAACGCACCACGGGAGGCGTTGCCGTGTCCGGGGTGGCGCGATGGCCTGCACCCGGATGTCGTGGCGCCAGCTGGTCAGATTGGAGAAGAACGCGTAGTCGTAGCTGAACCGCTCCGCTACACGCAGACCCAGCGCGGCGAGGGTGACGCCGTCGGCGTCCTTACCGTCGGGCAGCCCCTGGTCGTGGAAGACGCGATAGTCCACGCCACGCACGGTGAAGCAGTGCACGTGCTCGCCGCTCCAACCCAACGCCGCCTGCAGAATGAGGTGCAGCTCGGCCAGGGTGGTCGAGCCCGCCACATCGAGCTGGCGCCAGATCAGCGGACTGATCCCAGCGACCACCACCCGCAGGCAGTAGACCTGCTCGCCCGCCCCGGCGCGTGTGGCGTGCCGGCATCCATCTGGACCTTCTTCGCCCTTCGTTGCTGGGGTAAGTGCCCTTACCACAGGAAAACGACTCCACGACCCCCCTGCCACCTGCGGCGTCGTCACGTCTCGCTCGGCCGAGACTCTATCGTTATCGCAGGAACCAGTCGAGGAAGGTGTGGGCAGGTGACGAACACCCCGATGGCTGCCACCGTCGCCGAGTTCCTCACCGACCTGACCCGAGCGGGCAAGTCGGCCAACACCGTGCGCGCCTACCGCAGCGACCTGCGCGACTTCGCCCGGTTTTTCACCGGACCGATCGACCAGATCACCGCCGGCGTGCTACGCCAGTACCTGAGCAGCGTGGCCGGCAAGGCTCCCGCGACCCGGGCCCGGCACGAAGCCGCGCTGGCCAGCTTGCTGGCGTGGGCCTACCGAGCCGAGATAATCACCGCCGATCCGATGACCCGCCTGGACCGCACCCGCCTGCCGCTTTCGCCCCCGCGCCCGGTACCCACCGAGCACATCGAGGCCGTCCTGCGGGCCATCCCCAAAACCCGCGACCGCGACCGGCTGCTGTTCGGGTTGCTGCACACCACCGGCATGCGCGTCGGTGAGGCTTTGGCCATCGAGGTCGATGATCTCGACCTCAGCCGTGACGACGAGCACGTCACCGTGCTGGGCAAAGGTGGCCGACGGCGCACCGTCCTGCTGGACGACTCAACACTGGTGGCGCTGCTGCGGCGCTACCTCAAAGCCCGCGGCTACCGGCACGGGGCCCTATTCCGCGCGGAGAAAAACTACGTGGGCGGCCCGCTGCGGTATTCCTCCGTCCACCAGCTCTGGGCCAAATATTGCGCGAAAGCCCAAGTCACAGCCACGATCCATCAACTCCGCCACGCCCACGCCACCGAACTGGTCAACGCCGGAGTCTCGCTGGAAACCATCCGACGCCGCCTGGGCCACGCTAACGCCCAGACGGTCCTGCGGTATGCCGATCAGCGCGATGCCACCACCGACGCCGAAATCCGTTCCTGGCGCCGCCGGAAGATCATCGGACGCTCGGCCGGTTGACCCTCCCCCGGATCCGAACGGTCTCTGTCTTAGGGGCTTGA
Source organism: Pseudonocardiaceae bacterium (assembly GCA_050701375.1). GTDB lineage: Bacteria > Actinomycetota > Actinomycetes > Mycobacteriales > Pseudonocardiaceae. The sequence continues at coordinate 451 of JBOHFC010000248.1, read as the reverse complement.
GCAACAACGGAACGGCCAGTGGCGGTAGCGGGCTGAAGACCGCTGGGTTACCGCCACGGGGGATCGACCAAAATCGTGGGAGATCAACCTGTCGGGCGCCTGAGGCGATGCTTTGCGCCGCAAGTTCGACAGGCTCGTTGTGATGGGTGAAACCGGGGTACCAGCGGGCGAAGTCAGCGGGCTGGTTGTTGTTGAGGGCTTGGGTGCGAGGGGTGGTCTACACCGTGCGTTCACCCGTGCCCCTGCGCGCGCTGGGCGTGGTGTCCACGGCGAGCGACGCAACGCTGCTAGCGTCTGCACCTACGACATGTAGGGGTCGACAGGCGTCCGAAGGCCCACTGGTTGTGGTCAAAGTTGGAGGGGTCATGGCTTGCGCTTCGGTTGCGGTGGGTCGCCGCCGGCAGGGGCAGACCGAGTTCTGCGACGTCGGGGGCGCGCGGTTCTACCTCAC
>JBOHFC010000247.1:0-3068 GCA_050701375.1 Pseudonocardiaceae bacterium | reverse complement strand
CACTGGGCTACCAGGTCACCCTCGAACCCGTGGCCTGACCACGGCTCCCCCGTCCCGGCTCCAACCAAAAGGCACAGGTCGAGCCGGTGGTCCCGCGCGCCCGTCCCCGACTTGATTTTCGGATCAGGCACCCGGCTTTACCCCTGCGGCATCGTCACAGTTACGCCGTAGACCTTCACCGTGACCTCCCAGGCCAGGCCTGTGGCACCCTCCCAGGAGTTCCCACCGACCCACCCGGATCAGTGGTGCGCACCGCCAACCAGCCCAGATCCGCCGGGTTCGAGCTGGTCAAGATTCAAGAGGCCTCACCACCGGTTCCTCGCGTATGCCTTCCCGCCTCGCTCACCGGGCCCGACCCATCCGGCAGTGCTGGACCGACCCGACTTTGTCGCGGCTGCTCCCACCCTCCCCACCGTCCCGTGGATCAGGCTGCCGCCAGCTTCACCCCACCGCTACGACGGCAGAGCGGCGAAGGACTCTCACCTCCGCTCGGACAATCAGCGCCTCGCGGCGCACCACCGACAACTTGACAGACCCGCGCGTGGAAGAAGCCGAGACGCTCGACGTCGATGACGTCACCATCTCGGCGCGGCGTGGGAAAGTCATCGTCCGCGACGGCAAGGGCCACGTCTACCGCGAGGTCCCCTTGCACCGCAGCGTCCGGACCGCGATCCGCGCCCGGCTAGAGGCTAGGGCCGGCAAAGTCGGTAAGATCGAGTCAAGTTTGGTGCTCGTGGGTCGGATCTGATGGGCGTAGCGTGGATGGCGCTCGCTCCACAGCGCAACGACAGCGCACCTGACCTGCACATAAGCACTTCGTGTCATGATCAACACATCTAGGCGAAGCGAGTGGCGGTGGTCGGCCATCCTGACCGCGGGTCCCTGCGTGAGCCTGCCCGAGAACCGGAAGCCGACTACGGCATGACTCGTCGGGCTGGGTCGTAGCCCCCGTTAGTCGTTCCAACTGCACAACCGGGCTACGACCGTCACGGCAAGTGCGTGCCGCAGCCGGAGCCGTATCATCATCAGCTCATCGCCTCCCGGTTCCGCGCGAGACCGAGGTGCCGGTTTGCTTCAACGACTCGCACAGTGGGAAGGGCCGTGTACGACACGCCGCGCGCTGCGTTGGTGGCGCTGACCGACGACACGTTGTTCGAACGGGTCGCCGTCAAGGTGCTGCGCGTGCAATACCCCGAGTTGCGGATCACCGGGCCGAGCGGCGACCTGGGCCGCGATGGCTTCGGTCGTCGACTGTTCGGCGAGCGCGACGAGATCGTCGTGTTGGTCAGCTGCGAGGTCGGCTGGACCGCCAAGCTCAAGCGTGACTTGAAGCCATACGGCGAGCTCACGGCAGAGGCTCGGCCAACGAAGGCGATCTTTGTTACCAACCGCTCCACGAAGGCGGTCACCCAGAAGCGCTATAAGAAGGACACGCTCGATTCGTTGGGCACCGTTCTGGAAATCGTGGACCTCAACGAGTTAGATCTTGCTCTGCAGTCCGATGAGCTGCGCCGCGTAGCCGAGTACGACCTGGGAGTGCGCCCACGACAACCGCGCGTACTCCAATCACCAGCAGAATTTTGGGACGTCCAGAAGTCCTCGATGCCCGGCACCAACTCGCCGCTGGTGGGCCGGAAGGGCCAGGTGCAGCAACTACGAGAAGCTCTGGACCCCGCGAGTCGCCCTGCCGCCCCCCGCATCGTCGTTGTGGAAGGGCCAGGCGGTATCGGGAAGACCCGCCTGGCGGTCGAGGTCGCCCACTCCACCGCCACCACGCTCGTGGCCGGAACCGGCACCGCGCTGTCAGCGGACAGCCTCGTGGACGTCCCGCTGGACAACCCGTCGATCGTGGTCATCGACGATGCGCACCGCAGCCCTGACCTGAGCGGACTAGCCGCCATGTTCCGGGATCTCCGATTCGGTCCAGTCAAGGTGGTGCTCACCGTCCGGCCCGGGGTGGCGTCGCGCGTGCTTGCCCGTATGGGCCAGGAGCGAGCCAAGGTCACCACTGTCACACTGGGTGCTCTCGACCGCGGCCAGATCGACCAGATCGTGATCGACCACGGATTCACCCACGAGGCGTTTCGTCGTCATGTCGTAGAGATCGCCGAGGGCAACCCGCTGCTGGCACACACCGCCTGCGTCGTCGCCGCCAACCAGGCCACCTACAGCTGGACTGACACCGCGGAGCTGCTGGGTGCACTCGTCAACGACCGCTTGCTCCATATCGACTCCGAGTCGGACGAGCACCGCGCGGCTGCTGAGCACGTCCAGCCAATTGCCCAGGTCAGCCTCGTCCGGCAACAGCTCGCGCACTGCCCGGCGGCGCGGGTGCGGTAACCGCCTCGCCGCAGCCGTCGCCGCGTTCCGCTGGGTCCGGTGGGTAATTCGATCGTTGGATACCAGCTCCCGTGCCCTGTCCGGCCCAGCTGGGGACAGTGGCTTCCCCATCGTCGTCGAGTATCAGGATTGAGGCATCCACAGCGTTTGTACACCCGTCCGCCAACAGACATCACTACGCCCTTTCCGAGCAGGCACCCGCCACCTAGCAAGAGCGGGCATGAGTAGCGTCGGACCCGTGGCGCCGATCGGGCCCCAGCGCAGTGAGTGGGTCAGCGTGAGCCTGTATATGACCGCGCCCATTACCAGCACCGATCTCCTTGGCGCTGAGTGTCAGCCCCAGCCGGTGGCGCCGATGGTGGTGTCAGCATCGAGGAACCCAGTACCAGCCACACCCCGGCGGCGAGGATGAGGTCGAGGCTCGCCATCGGCCTCACTGGCTACCCGTGGTCGTGGCGGCGCTACAGGTTCTCGGCGTTCTCGACGGTGACCGGTTCAATGCCCTCCTCCGGTGGCAGCTTGAACCCGAACACCTGGGCGTAGAAGCTCAATTCGGCATCAAGTGCGCGGCGGATGTTCTCCACGCGCCGGAAGCCGTGCTGCTCGCCGTCGATGAGCAGGTAGGCGACGGGCACCTTCCGGGTCCGCAGTGCAGCATGCCCTGCAGCACGATGAGCGGCCGGGTGAGTTTCTCGACGTGGTGGATGGGGGAGCGCTCGACGTACACG
>JBOHFC010000246.1:0-5473 GCA_050701375.1 Pseudonocardiaceae bacterium | reverse complement strand
GAGCTCTCCGATGGCCGCCACGGTCCGGCTATGCGTCGACTCGTGCCGGGCCAGGTTGTCCGGCACGGTCCCGTCCGGGTTGAAGCATCCGGACTGGGTCCAGGCGACGGCACCGAGTGTCAGCGCGCCGCCACCGGGACCCACTGCGATGAACAGCATGCCCCGGCGGAAGTCCACGTTGCCGCCCCCGATCGCCACGACCAGCGTTGCGACGAGACCGACGGTGGTCAGCAGCGGCGATTGCACCCATTTGATGAGGAAGCTGAACGACCACGCCACAGGGTGATCCGTGTTGTCCAGCAGCGGGCCGAACACGGCCCCGAGCAGGCCCGCCGTCCCAAAGAAGATCAGGCCGACGGTTGCGGCGACGGCCAGGCTCGCGTCGAGCTCGAACAGCGCGCAGGCGCCGACGATGATGCCCGTCCAGCTGAGGACGGTGAGCCCGCCGCCGATCATCCCGCCGATCACCCACAGCAGGGCCTCGTCCCAGACCCGCACGCGGTTAGCCGCCGCACCCACCGCCCCGAGAATCGCGCCAACGATGGAGGCGATCAGCAGCACGATGATGACGACCGGTCGCCCCGAGGGGTCGACGTAGTGGGCCAGTGCGTAGAGGGGCGCTGTTGCCGTGGCGGAGGTAGACACGTTCGGCGACGCGTTAGCGCACGCCGAGTGAAATCATCGGATGCTGGTGCGGGTCGAGCCATCGCAGGATCGCGATCACCACGGCCCAGTCAGTCGCGACACATCCCGACGTAGGGCGGCCGCTGGTGACGTGGAGGAAGAACGCCGAGCCGGCGCTCGGGTGGACCGGCCAGCGGTTGTAGTCGATTACCACCGCGTAGTCGTAGACGGCACCGGCCCGGCCGAGATCTTCTCCCGCCTTCTCATTGAAGGGGTACGTACCCGGGGCGCAGGTTTGGTGGGTGTTGTACGCGGGCGACCGGACGTCGGATACCCACCAGTCGTTGGTGGAGGCCTGAAACCACGGTTGCCGCGTTCCGGGGTTGGCAGCTCGACCGAAAGTCTGGGTAAGGCTGAACATGCCGGCCGGGGTCCGCGAGGTCGATTCGCTGGCCTGACCGATCCCGTCCGCGCCGATGTGCGCCGGGACCGGCCCCAGGACCGGCCGCCAGCCGTTTCCAACCCGCTGCCAGGCCTCGATCATCGCCGTCGTGCTGCTCGCGGGCATGCCAGCATCGCCTCTCCCACGCGCATTCAGCGGGCTCAGCGCGGTTATCGGACCGCCTTTTGCCCCGCTGAGCCCGCTGAATGCCGGTTGCTGGTCGCAGATTCCCACGTTAGGGTTCGGATCTCGGTGCGGCGCGCCGAACACCGTAACTCAGCGGGCGTGGTTCGAACGCTTGCCCTGCTCATGAACTGGCGACCAGTGCCCGGTTTCGAGCCGAGCCTGTCGCAGTTGTGCGATGCCGGGGGGACCTCAGGTTGGTGCCGGGTGACTGGTGTGACTCGTCAAGGATCACCGGCCACTGGTCGGAACGTGGGTCGCGGTGAGGCCGAATTGTGCCGTTGCGGTACGCGCCAGACGCCCGTCCGTAGTGACCAGCGGGCATCGCAGGCTTGCAGCCAGGGCGGCGTAGAGCGCGTCGCAGCCAGACATTGCAGTGACGAACCGGCGGGCCGTGGTGAGCAGCTCCCGGCAGGGAACCCGTTCGATCGGAGCGTCATAGAGCAGCGACAGACGCTTGTCGAGCTGTGCCGGCTGAAGTAATCCGCCCTGTTCGGCGCGGACCAGTCGGTGGAACACCTCGGCATCCAGCAGATCGGGGGCCATCGTGTCGCCGAGCAGCGCCTCCACGGCCAACCCGGACGTCGAGCGCATGAGCACCTCGAGAAACGCGCCCGCGTCGATCACGATCACGATTGGCGCTGCTCCGGCAACCGCTCGAGGTCGTGCGCGGCACGATCGGCCTGGACGAGGTCGGCGGCGGGTGCTCCGAGATCGAGCGGCTCGAGCCGACGAAGGCGTGCCAGCCACTCGGTCGCCGGCGGGCGTAGCTGGTCGTTTCGGATCAGGCGCAGTAGATAGTCCCGGATGCTCAGCCCCTCCAGATTGGCACGACGCCGCAGCTCACGGTGCAGTTCGTCCGGAACGTCCTTCATCTGCAAGGTTGCCATGAGCATGATTTTAGCATGCTTTTTGGCACCCATCTCGCCCGGCTTGAGTGGCCACGATGGCCAGCCGCACGACCTGCGCAAGGCCACTTCTGTCCGAGAACGCGACCTGCCGGAGCGGGCGCGGGCGCCCTCTGTGTGCAGCTTCAGCTCATGCGACCCAGCATCAAACGATGATGCGCGACACCACATGTCAGCGCAATTGGAGTACCTAAACAACGCCGCCAACCCGAGCAGCTACGAATCGGTGTGGGGCGCTCTCCACGGACAGCGGTGGATCAATGTCACCACCGAGGCCGTGGATCGCGCGCTGGACGTACCCCGCGAGATGGCCTCTGCCAGCCAGCACCGGAACCTTCGGCTTCGCGACCTGGTCGTCGCCGCCACAGCCGAATTGAGTGGGGCGACCGTGCTGCACTACGACACCGACTACGACCGTATCGCCGGTATCACCGGGCAGCCCATGGAATGGGTAGTCGAACGAGGATCACTGTAAAGCTCAGCCGATCGCTACCAGCGTGCCGCTCCGGGTACCGATCACCAGGCCACCGTCGGCGCCCAGCGCCGGGTAGGAGTCCAGCGGGGAGCCGAGATCGAGGTCGAAGAGCAGGTGCCCGCCAGGCTCGATGCCGTAGAGGTGGCCGTCCTGGGTACCGAAGTAGGTCCGGTAGACCGGTCTACGACCACTGAGGTCCAGATCTGCCCGGTGGTGTTGGGCCGGTAGGTGGCGACCTCGCGACCGTCACGCACGTCGTATACATGGACCCGCCCGGAGTGGTCTCCGACGTAGGCCAACCCGCTGGCCGTGACCGAGGGCGAGGAGTAGGTGATGATCCGGGGGGCGTCCCAGCGCCGGGTGCCGGCGCCGGTCGAGGAGCCGCTGTGCCGGGCATCGTGCAGCGCGGCCGCCCAGGTCGCGACCCCAGGAGGCTGCGACGGCACCTCCGACAGCGCTCGCTCGGCGACCTGCCCGGAATTCGCGGGCCTCCCACTAGTCGCTGGCGCCGACGACCCGGCCCCGCATGCCGCCACGAGCAGCCCGAGGGCAGTCAGCCCCGCCGCCGTTGTCCGACGGCGCCACGAGGCCATGCTCCGACCCTAGCGCGAAGGCACTGTTCAGCGAGTCGGGCTGTCAGGTTCACGGTCGCCCGTACCGCGCAACGAGCTCGCTAGATACCCAATTCGTTGAAGAGATCGAGCCAAATCTCGCTGCGGGTCGGGAACGCGGGAATCGCGTGCCGCAGCCGCGTGAGCGGCACCTCGCCGACGATCGCGATCGCCGCGGCGTGGAGGAAGTCGGCGACCTCGGAGCCGGTGATGGTGGCGCCGACAATGACGCGGCGCGCCTCGTCGATCAGGAAGCGGCTCGTACCACGGGCGCCGCGGCCATAGAACGAGCCGCCGGCGTTGCCCGACGTGGACACGTCGACGACGCGCACGCGCAGCCCCGCTTCGGCCGCGGTTGCCGTGGTGTGGCCGACGGCGGCGACCTGCGGATCGGTGAAGATCACGCGCGGTGAGCGCGCGCCGTCGGCGAGGTGCTCGGCCGCCATGTCCTTGCCGAGTACATGGTCGGCGGCGATCGCCGCCTGGTACTTGGCCATGTGGGTGAACTGCGCGCGCCCGTTGAGATCGCCGATCACGTAGAGCCAGTCGTGGCCGGGGACCCGGACGTGCGCGTCGACCTCGACGTAGCCGTCCGGCTCGATCCCCACGCTCTCCAGCCCGAGCCCCGACGTCTGCGGTGTGCGGCCGACCGCGACGAGCAGCTCGTCGCCAGTCACGGCGCTGCCGTCGCCGAGCGTCACAGCGACGATGTTTCCGTCACGGCGGACCGACGTCGCCTTCTGGCCGGTGCGTATGTCGACGCCCTGCTCGGCCAGGGCGTCAGCCACCTGCTGGCATGCGAACTCCTCCTCGCGGGGGAGCAGCCGCCGCTCGCCCTCGATCAGGGTGATCCGCGCGCCCAGCGAGCAGTAGGCCTGGCTCATCTCGACCCCGACCACCCCGCCACCCATGACGATCAAGCTCGCCGGGATGGCCTGCGCGGTCGTCGCCTCCCGGTTCGTCCAGGGACGGGCGTCGGCGAGCCCGTCTATGGGTGGCAGCGTCGGCGTGGTGCCGCCGGCGAGGAACACCGCGCGGCGCGCCTCGATCGTCTCCTCGCCGACGACCACGCGCTTCTCGCCGGCCAGCCGGCCCCAGCCGCGGTACAGCGTGATGCCACGCTCCTCGAGCCACGGCAGCTGGGCGCTGTCGTCGAGATCGTTGATGATCTCGTTGCGGCGCCGCAGCACGGCGCCTCGGTCGAGCGGGCCGGTCGCCGCCTCCGCCACACCCGGCACCCGGCGCGCCTCAGCGAGGAGCTCGCCGGGGCGTAGGAGCGCCTTCGACGGCATGCATGCCCAGAAGGAGCACTCCCCACCGACCTTCCGGTCCTCCACGATCGCGACATCGAGGCCGGCCTGCGCGAGTCGCCCGGCCGCCACCTCGCCGCCGGGCCCGGCGCCGAGCACCACCACGTCGTAGCTGTGCATCAGGGGTGACCTCCTAAGCTATGCGCCACTGTCGCGCGGCAGTCGTCTGCGTCGCCCTCCAGCTAGCACCATGATCCGCACGCCGGCTACCGTCGGATAATCCCCACGGGTTCGTCTCAGTCGGTTTTTTTCGGGTGTCCTGTGCTGGCTTCAGTGATCCAGACCGTTCGGTGGTCTGGATCGAGGAGATACCAGATTCGGCCACCGCAGGTGACCTCGATCTGCCAGCAGGCCAATTGCTTGCCACCGTGCTCGGCGAACGCCAGGGTGCCCTTGAGCTGGTGGTGCCGGGGGGTCGGCGGGCCGGGGGCTGGATTGGTCCGGAGCTGTTCCCAGGCGTTGCGGGTGTTGCTGGGAGCTTGCTGACAGAGGCTTTCCCAGCCCTTCGCCGCGGTGGTGTTACCGAAGCGGACCTCCAACTCATCGGCACCGGCTGGCGGAGCGACCCGCTCGCCGCGTTTGGGGCTCACGCGGCGGTTGAGGAACCGGTCCGAGGTCACCCTCGAACAGATGGGTCCGCGCGGCGAGATCGGGGTCGGCGTGAACCTCGGCGGTGTGTTGCCAGGCGGCAATGACCTGGACGACCGGTGCGGGGTTGTCGAGGGCGTCGGCCGCGTGCAGCGTCTCCACCAAGTCCAGCACGAACGCACGGACGTCCTGGGTTGGGAGGAAACTGATCCGAAAATCAAGTCGGGGACGGGCGCGCGGGACCACCGGCTCGACCTGTGCCTTTTGGTTGGAGCCGGGACGGGGGAGCCGTGGTCAGGCCACGGGTTCGAGGGTGACCTGGTAGCCCAGTG
>JBOHFC010000245.1:0-7072 GCA_050701375.1 Pseudonocardiaceae bacterium | reverse complement strand
ACGTGAAGCAGGGGATTCGCGAGGCCGGCGGCACGACACCGCATCGACCTGGACGTCATCGACGTCGGCGGCGGCATCGGGGTGGCCTACACCGGCGGTGCCGGCTTCGACTTGGCGAGGTTCGGCGACGGGCTCGGCGCGGCGATCGAGCGGCTGCCGCGCGGCGTGCGGTTGATCTTCGAGCTGGGCCGGTTCCTGGTGGCCGGGGCCGGCTGGTACGCCGCAGAGGTCATCGATCTCAAACACACCCATAACCGCCGGTTCGCGGTGCTCCGTGGCGGGACGCATCACTTCCGGCTCCCGGCTGCCTGGGGATACAGCCACCCGTTCGCGGTGCTGCCGATCGAGGCGTGGCGTTACCCGTTCGCCCGTCCGGAGGTGCGGTCGGTGGCCCTCACCGTGGCCGGTGAGTTGTGTACTCCCCGGGACGTGCTCGCCCGGGATGTCTGGGTTCAGCGGCTGCGGGTCGGTGACGTCCTGGTGTTCCCGCTGGCCGGTGCCTACGGATGGGAGATCTCGCACCACGACTTTCTCAGCCACTCGCACCCCGCCCAGCTCATCTGCGGAGCCCACGGTGCCGGGACATGAACCCGCCCGGTAGCCTGAATCGCCCATTACCGGTCGTGGTCGGATCTCCGTCGTGACCGGTCGACCGCCACGGCAAGGAGGGGACGTGTCGGCAGGTCAGATTGCCGCGCTGATTGCTGCTGGTGCGTTTGTCGTACTAGTCGGCTTGCTCGCTGTGCCCCTGATCAAACTCGGCCGCACCCTGGATGAGGCGACCGAGGCCATTCGCAAGGCCAGCGCCGGTTCCGATCCGCTGTTCACCGGCGCGAACACCACGGTTACCCAGGTCAATACCCAGTTGCAACGGCTGGACGGGATCACAGCCAACGCCCAGGCGATGACTGGCAACGTCTCAGCGCTGACCTCCCTGTTCACCGCCACGTTAGGTGGACCGTTGGTGCGGGTGGCGGCGTTGTCCTACGGCGTGAGCAAGGCGATGCGCAGCCGCCGTAAGAGCAGCAAGTCCGCGGCCGCGGGAAGCCGGTCCAAGCGACGGGACAGGGGCACGCGGTGACGCGAATGCTCTGGTTCGGTCTGGGTATTGCTGCTGGCGTTGCGGCCAGCCGCAAGGCTCGCAGCGCTGCGCACCGGATGACGCCGGCGGGGGCAGCGGAAAACGTCGGCGATGCAGTTCGTGAACTGGCGGCTGCGGTCGGTTCGTTCGGCGCCGAGGTGCGGGCCGGGATGGTCCAGCGCGAGGCCGAGCTGCACGCCACCGTCACCGCGCGTACCGGGATGGACATCGCCTCGCATCTTCCTGATGCCCGAGCGCCCCGTCCGCGGGCCGCCTCCGCGCGAGCAGCCTCGCACTAGCCACCGCACACCGCATTCTCGCCTGGTGGCGGTGGGTGCCGTGGTGATGCTGTAGCCGTAGGCTATATGCCGTTCCCGGCGACCCGTCAGTTTTTCCCAGATCTCTCCACCCATCCGCTTCGAGGAAGACCGTGCAGACCCACGAGATCCGCCAGCGATTCCTGGACCATTTCCACCGCTCCGGGCACACCGTGGTGCCTAGTGCCTCGTTGCTGGTCGATGATCCGAACCTGCTGTTCGTCAACGCCGGCATGGTCCCTTTCAAACCGTACTTTCTCGGTCAGGTGACCCCGCCCTACCCCCGGGCCACCTCAGTCCAGAAGTGCGTGCGCACCCCGGATATCGATGAGGTGGGTAAGACCACCAGGCACAACACCTTCTTCCAGATGGCCGGCAACTTCTCCTTCGGGGATTACTTCAAGCAGGGGGCCATCGAGCACGCCTGGCAGCTGGTGACCGGTCCGGAGAGCTCCGGTGGCTACGGTTTCGATCCGGACCGCATCTGGGTCACCGTGTACCGGGACGACGATGAGACCGACAAGCTCTGGCGCACGATCGCGGGGATTCCCACCGAACGCATCCAGCGCCGCGGCATGGACGACAACTTCTGGTCCATGGGCGTGCCCGGACCGTGCGGCCCCTCCTCGGAGATTTATATCGACCGGGGCCCGGATTTCGGCCGGCCCGGGGGCCCCATCGTCTATGAGGACCGCTTCCTGGAGATCTGGAATCTCGTCTTCATGCAGGACGAGCGTGGTGGCTCCACCGGCGCGGGTAAGAGTGACTTCTCAATCCTGGGACCGTTGCCCGCCAAGAACATCGACACCGGAATGGGCGTCGAGCGAGTGGCACTGCTGCTGCAGGGCGTGCCCAACGTGTACGAGACAGACCTGCTGCGGCCGGTGATCACCCGTGCCGAGCAGCTCTCCGGCCGCCGTTATGGCGATGATCCGGCCGACGATGTGCGTTTTCGGGTCATCGCCGACCACGCCCGCACCGGTGTCATGCTCATCGGGGACGGCGTGACCCCCGGCAATGAGGCCCGAGGTTATGTCCTGCGCCGGTTGCTACGCCGCACGGTGCGCTCCGCGCGGCTGCTCGGCGTCACCGAGCCGGTGCTCGGTGAGATCACCGCGGTGGTGCGCGACACCATGGCTCCGTCGTATCCCGAGATCGACACGGACTACCAGCGAATCAAGGCGGTCGCCCGCACCGAGGAGGAGGCTTTCCTGGCGACACTGTCCGCCGGATCGCGAATCTTCGATCTGGCGGTGACCCAGACCCGCCGAGCCGGTGGTTCGCAGCTGTCCGGGGATCAGGTGTTCCGGTTGCATGACACCTACGGTTTCCCGATCGACCTCACCCTCGAGATGGCGGCCGAGGCCGGCCTACGCGTCGACGAGAACGTCTTCCGCACGCTGATGGCGCAGCAGCGAGACCGGGCCAAGGCCGACGCCGCGGCCCGCCGTTCCGGGCACGGGGACCTCAGCGAGTACCGCACGGTGCTCGACTCGCACGGACGCACGGACTTCATGGGTTACACCGATCTGTCCGCCGAGGCCAGGGTGGTCGGTCTTCTCGTCGACGGCACAGGGGTCCCCGCCGCCGGTGCCGGCAGCGCGGTGGAGGTGGTGCTCGACCGCACCCCGTTCTACGCCGAAGGTGGTGGTCAGCAGTCCGACTCCGGCACTCTGGTAGGTGACGGGTTCACCGTCGAGGTGGCGGACGTGCAGTCCCCGGTGGACGGCTTGTCAGTACACCGGGGCGCGGTCGTCTCTGGCGAAGTTGTGCTCGACGCCGCGGTCTTCGCCCAGGTGGACGTCACCCGCAGGCGTGCGGTGGCCCGGGCGCACTCCGCGACGCACCTGGTGCACTCCGGGATTCGTCGGGCGCTGGGTACCAGCGCCGCACAGGCTGGCTCACTCAACGCGCCGGGTCGGCTGCGGTTCGATATCCCCTCGCCAGCCGGCGCGGTGCCGCCCAGCGAGCTGACCGACGTCGAGGACGAGGTCAACGAGGTGCTGTTGCGTTCGCTGCCGGTCACCGCCGAGGTGCTGCCCATCCAGGAAGCCCGCCGCGACGGCGCGATTGCGATGTTCGGCGAGAAGTACGGTGACGCGGTCCGGGTGGTCACCATCGGCGACTACTCCAAGGAACTCTGCGGTGGTACTCACGTGCCGAACTCGGCCGATATCGGCCTGATCAAACTGCTGTCCGAGGCGTCCATCGGCTCCGGGATACGCCGGGTGGAAGCGCTGGTCGGGCTCGATGCGTTCCGTTTCTTGGCCCGCGAGCACGTGCTGGTGACTCAGCTCGCTGAGCAGTTCAAGGCCCGGCCCGAGGAGTTGCCTGAGCGAATCGGCGCGGTGATTGAGCGGTTGCGTGCGGCCGAGCGGGAGCTTGAGCGGCTACGCGCCGCCGAGGTCTTGTCCTCGGCGAGCACCCTGGCCGACGGCGCCGAGCAGGTCGGTGGCACCGCCTTGGTGGCGACCGAAACGGGGGAGGGCGTCAGCGGTGCCGACCTGCGCGCGCTGGCCACTGAGGTCCGTGGCCGGCTCGGCGAACGACCCGGGGTGGTAGCGCTGTTCAGCGTGGACCATTCGACGAGCAAGGTCTCCTTCGTGGTGGCCACCACCGCCGCCGCGCGGCAGCAGGGGTTGGCCGCGGGCGCGCTGGTGCCGGTGTTCGGGCCTGCGGTAGGTGGTCGCGGCGGCGGCAAGCCGGACCTGGCCCAGGGCGGCGGTACCGAACCTGGTGGGATCCGAGCCGCGGTGTCTGCCCTGCGCGCCGAGCTCGCGGGACGCAACGGCGCGTGATGGAGTCTGAGCCCGGACCCGGTCGACGCCTCGGCGTGGACTTCGGCGAGGTGCGCGTCGGGGTGGCGCTGTCCGATCCGTCCGGGATCCTCGCGACCCCCCTGATCACCCTGCGACGCGACCGGGCGCAGGGCACGGACCTCGAGGCGTTGGCGGCGTTGGTGGTCGAGTACGAGGTGGTCGAGGTGGTGGTCGGGTTGCCGCGGACCCTGGCCGGGCGGCATGGTCCAGCGGCGCAGGCGGCAACGGGGTACGCCCGTGCCTTGGCCGGCCGGTTAGGGGCCGCGGTGCCGGTCCGGCTGACCGACGAGCGTCTCACCACCGTTTCGGCCGCTCGGGTGCTCGCCGAGCGGGGCGTTCAGGGCCGCAAGCAGCGAGCGGTGGTCGATCAGGCGGCGGCCGTGGAGATCCTGCAAAGTTGGCTCGACGCACGGCGGCCGGCGTGATCACCGCCGACCCGCATCGTCGTGCGGAGGCGGCGCTATGACCGACGACCTCGGGTTGTTCCGGGACACCACTGACCGAGCTGAGCAGCGCCGCCAACAGCAGCGAACGGATGGTCGTCGGGCACGGCGCCAGATCCGGGAGCGCCGCCGCCGGCGAGTGGTGCTGTGCACGGTGCTGGTTGTGCTCGTGCTGGCGATCGGCGGCGTGCTGTTCGGGGTGCGCGAGCTACAGGCCTGGCGTGCCGTACCCGACTTCGCCGGAGCCGGGGGTCCGGAAACCGTCGTGCAGGTCGAGGATGGCCAGAGCCTGACCGCCATCGGAGCCACCCTGGTCCGAGGCAAGGTGGTCGCCAGCGTCCGAGCCTTCACCCTCGCGGCTGATGCTGACGCCCGGGCCAAAGCCGTGCAACCGGGCTTCTACCAGTTGCACGAGCGAATCTCCGGCTCAGCCGCGGTGGCGGGACTGCAAAAGCCGGCCGCTCGAGTGGGGCACCTGGAGATTCGGGGCGGAGAGCAACTCGACAACGTCGAGCTGCCCAACGGGACGACCGTGCCGGGGTTACTCACCGAGATCTCCAGAGCCAGCTGCGCGGTGATCGCGGGAGTGAGCACGTGTGTCAGTCCTGAGGACCTGCGCGCGGCGATGGGCCAGACTGATCTCAAGGCGCTCGGGGTACCGAGCTGGGCCATAGATCCGCTGTCGCGTGTTGAACCTCGCCGACGCCTGGAAGGTTTGCTGGTCCCCGGAAACTACGATGTGCGCCCTGGCAGCTCCGCGGTGGAGTTATTGGGTCAGGTGATCAGCACTTCCGGGGCTCGGCTGCTGGCAGGTGGCTTCCCAGCATCGGCGGTGGCTACCGGTCGCAGCGCTTACGAGGTGCTGGTGATCGCTTCGGTAATCGAGCGGGAGGCGATCGCTCCGGACTTCGGCCGGGTGTCCCGGGTCATATACAACCGGCTTGCCGCCGACATGCCACTGCAGATGGATTCCACCATCAACTATCCGCTGGACCGGCAGGAGGCCGGTACCTCGGATGCCGACCGTGCCCGACCCGGGGCGTACAATACCTACATCAACGTCGGGCTGCCGGCATCGCCGATCGGCTCGCCGAGCCAGGCCGCCATCGCCGCCGCGCTGAACCCCGAGCCAGGAACGTGGCGCTACTTCGTGAAGTGTCAGAAGGACGGCGCTTCATGCTTCTCGGTGACGAGAGAAGAGCACGAAGCGGCAGTACGCGACGCGGCTGCTCGCGGGGTGTTCTAGCCGGTCGCTGGAGCCCCGCTGAGATGGTTGTCCCCAACCTACTTGGTTATCCACAGCCCGGGTCCGCGCCTGCCTATCGCCGCTGCGGACCCGGCACACTGCCGGGCGTGGGCGCTGTGTGGATGGCCGTGGCCGGAGCCGCTGCAGGTGCTGGCGGGGCGGTGGTGCTGCGCCGCCTTCCCCGGGGTGTCCCGGTGCCAGTGCCGATCTGCGCAATGGCGGTGGCCGCCCTGTGGGTAGCGGTCGGCGAACGGGCGAGCGAGGGGCTGCCGGTGTGGTGGTGGCCGGTACCACTGGTTCTCGGCTGGGCTGGCGTCTTATTGGCAGGCGCCGACCTGGTCGCCCGACGCCTGCCCGACACGCTGACGCTGCCGGCATATCCGGTATTCGCCGTCCTGTTGGGCGCCGCCGCGGTCGGCGCCGGGAACGCTGAGCCACTGATTCGCGCCGCCGCGGGCGCGCTGTTGTGGGCTGGCGGCTATGCCGCGGTGCGTCTCGTCGCACCGGGTGCTGTGGGTGGGGGAGACGTCAAACTCGCCGGCAGCCTCGGTGCGCTCACCGCGGCGACATCGTGGCCAGGACTGCTGCTGGCGGTACTGGCGGCGAACATCTTCACCGCCGCCGTCGCCGGGCCGGCCCGGCTGCTTGGTTATCGCGATGTGCCCCATGGGCCGGCGATGCTCGCCGCGGCATGGCTGGTGGTGCTACACCCACCTGTGTAACCGGTCGCGTGGTCTTCGCGAGTCGTATAACACTTCGTGGTTATCTCATCACCCGAAAAGGTGACACGTAACCGTGCCGACCCTGGCCTGCAACGTGCCTGTCACAAACGGTTCTTACCGTGCACCGCAGGAACTCGTGGTTAAACCACCGTTTGCTGTGCCGATCCCGGCGCGAGAGGAGTCGTAATGAGGATCTTACCTACGAGGGGGCGTCCGGTGCGTGCGGCCGTCGTCCTCGTGGTCACGGGGCTCGCGCTGGCCGGCTGTGGCAGCCGGGTCGGCGATTCCGGGGCGAGTGGTTCGCCGGCCACCTCCTGTGTTGACACCTCAGGTAGCACGGTGAAGGTCGGGTTCCTCAACTCGCTTTCCGGCACCATGGCGATCAGTGAGAAAACGGTGCACGACTCGCTGACCCTGGCTGCCGACCAGATCAACGCCAGTGGC
>JBOHFC010000244.1:0-8383 GCA_050701375.1 Pseudonocardiaceae bacterium | reverse complement strand
CGAGCTGGCCCGGCTCAACCGAGAGATGACACCCTTTGCCCTGCGCCTGATGGAGGGTAGTGCCAGCGCTACCGAACAACAGACCTATGCCGAGCGTCTGATTGCCGCTGGTGAACGGTTGAAGCGGCGAGCTGAGGGTAAAGAGCAAACGGTTATTGAGGGTGAAGTGCGGGCTAGCGGTACGCTGGCTTTGCCGGTGCATACGGTCGAGCCTCATCGGGAGCCGTGAGGACGTTGAGCGGCGACATGCGCAAGCTACCCTCGAAGCACGTTCAGGCTGAAACGGTGCCTACTGGACAGACTCCATGGCCCAGGATGAGCGTGCCTCGCCGAGTCGCCGTCAAAGGCATGCAGGGTGTTGATGCCACTGTAGTTGTAACCGTCGTCCAAGGCACGGTGTGGCTATCCATTTCACCACCGTTTACCTGGGAAGCCATCATGGAGCCAGGCAAGGTTGACGAGCTGATGCATGTGCTGGAGCTGGCACGGGAGGAGGCTAAGACCATGGCAGCGGCGCGCAGAGAGTTACCGCCTCGGGCAAGCAAGACGGTTGTGCGGGCGATACCGAGGAATACGAATTCTTAGTGAATCGGCAGCAGCCTGACCCACGCAGTGAGAATAAAAAGAGCGCTCCGAGAACTCGAAAGCTCTCGGAGGAGTGTGGGATCATGGAGTTATCATTTCGGCTCATCGCGATAACATTTCTGGCACGCCGCTATGGCAGCTTGTGGACGAGAGCTCTCAAGGCCACCCAATTCGAGTCGGCTGAACGGTGAGGGTATGGCAGTTCATTGTCCCAGTCGCTAAACGGTAGCCGCCGTTCCGCCCTCTCAAGTGTGGTTACGAGATCAGTCTCAGCGTCGGCGTCACTACCGATCCAGTTGCCGCCAAGATCCCGGATGAGATCACGTTCGGCAAGCTGCCATTGAGCGTACCGATAGATAGCGGCATCGAGGAGCTCGTCGGGTGTCTGTAGATCAGGCTCACGCCAGCGACGGATGAGCCATGCACTGAGATCGGCCCCAACGGCTCCGGCTGGCGTAAAGATGCGGTAGTAGGCGCGGTACTGCTCAGCAACGAAGACCGCGGCCGCGCCAGCATCGCCGTCGCCGTGAGCCAGGGCCTCATGGGTGCGTCGCGCCTGTGTCACGCGCAGAGCTTCGAGCAGAAAGTCCGCCAGTGGCAGGTAGAGGCCGCGTTCACGCTCACGGAGGTGGCCAGGGTCATGCTGCCCTTGGGACTCAGCCAGAGCCAGCAGCCGGTCCATTACCGACGTGCTCGCGTCACGGTTCCAGTTGAGCCCAGCGCGCACGGCCTCCTGAGAGCTCGGTGAGAGGCAATGGATGGCGTCATCTAGCTTTGGCTGGCCTGATCGGCCCGCCGTTTCCTGATAACGCCATCACGAGCCTGTCGCGTGTACAGGTTGAGCGTATAACGCCGGCTCCGGTCTCCGGGGCGACCCAATGGAGCCTGGGCCGCTGGCTCATCGTGATAAACGGCGCTGATCCTATCGGCCGACAGCGGTTTAGCCTGGCCCATGAGTTCAAACACGTACTGGATCATCCCTTCATCGGCACGCTCTATCCGGCCACCCAGAGTATGACCGCGCGGGAGCGGGAAGAGCAGGTCTGTGACTACTTTGCCGCCTGCCTGCTCATGCCCCGCCTGTGGCTCAAACGGTCCTGGACCTCCGGCACCCAAGATCTGCGGTCGTTGGCGCGCGAGTTTGAAGTGTCACGAGCCGCCATGCAGGTGCGACTCCTTCAAGTTGGACTGATCCAGCCAGCCGAGCGCTGCGAATACATCGGTGCCGCCCGATGAACACTTACCCCGCCACGCCGACCAAACGCGCTCTGATCTACCTGCGGGTATCCACCGCCAAGCAAGCCGGGAAGGCCGACGACCCAGAGGGCTACTCCCTCCCCGCGCAGCGCGAAGCCTGCCACCGCAAGGCCACCGAATTGGGCGCTGAGGTTGTGGGGGAGTACATCGATCGAGGCGAGAGCGCCAAGACCGCCGACCGGCGCGACTTCCAGCGCATGCTGACCCACGTCCGCACTGAACAGGACATCGACTATGTCATCTTGGACAAGATCGACCGGTTCGCCCGCAACCGCCGCGACGACGCCAACATCCTGTTCGAGCTGCGCATGGCCGGAGCCCAGCTGATCTCGGTCAAGGAAAACATCGATGACACGCCCGGCGGGCAACTGTTGCACGCTATCATGGCAGGCATCGCCGAGTTCTACTCCAAGAACCTGGCCGCCGAAGCCCTTAAAGGCATGACCCAGAAAGTCAAGGTCGGCGGCACCCCCGGCCGGGCACCCATCGGGTACCTCAACGACCGCCGCCGTATCGACGGTCGCGAAGTTCGCATTATCGTGGTAGACCCGGAGCGAGCTGGGCTCATCCAATGGGCGTTTGAGGCTTACGCCACCGGCGAGTACACCATCCGCAGTCTGACTCAAGCCCTCGTAGAGAAGGGCTTGCGGGCAATGCCGAACGGCAAGAAAGTACCCGGCCCCATCCAGCCCTCACACGTGCACCACCTCCTGAAAAACCGCTACTACCTCGGTCAGGTCACCTTCCGAGGCGTCGAGTACGACGGCAAGCACCAGCCACTGGTGTCAAAAACCCTGTTCGACCGCGTGCAGGCCGTCCTCAAAGCCCATGACCGCGCCGGAGAAAAACAGCGCATCCACAACCACTACCTCAAAGGCTCCATCTTCTGCGCCGAGTGCGGCAGCCGCCTGTGCTTCACCCAGGCCAAAGGCACTTATCAATACTTCTACTGCCTCGGCCGCCAACAACGCCGCACCACCTGCCGCATGCCCCACCTACCCGTCGCCGACGTTGAGGAGGCAATCCAGCGGTACTACCGAACCATCACGCTGCCCGAGCAGCTCCAAGACAGCATCCGCGACGGGCTACGGGCCGAACTTGACCAGCAACGCCAGCGGGCCAAACCGGAACTCACCTGGGCCAAGACCCGCGTCACCGAACTGGAACAGGAACGCCGTCGCCTGGCCCGAGGCGTTGTTGACGGCTCCATCCCGGGCGACCTGGCTCGGGAAGAGCAAGAACGTATTGCGAGCGAACTTGAACAAGCTCAGAAGGTTCTCGCTACGGCTGAGACGATCTTCAGCCGCATCGAGGACACCCTAAACCGCGCCCTGGCCCTGCTCGGCCGCTGCGATGAGGTCTACCGGCTCGGTGGCCCCCAAGTACGGCGCTTCGCCAACCAAAGCTTCTTCACCAAGCTGCTCATCGCCCTCCAAGACGACACCCCAGTCGTCACCGGAGCGGTCCTGCACGAGCCTTGGGCTACCCTCCACGACCAGGGCTTTCAACGCCAGATGATCCACAACACAACGAACCCCGCCCAAGATCTTCTTGGCCGAGGTTCGAAAATGAGACCTTTGGTGCCCCCGGCAGGATTCGAACCTGCGCTCCCGCCTCCGGAGGCCGGTAAAACTCCGATCATGCCTGCCTCTGGTGTCTCCCGTTCCCGTTCACCCTGCTCAGCGTCTCATGAGTTGCCGTGGTGTCCCGTGGTTCATTGCACGAACCCTTGCACGACCGACGACGCACACGACACGGCAGCGCGTCGCGACGCCTACAAGGCGGTGCGGAACCCGGCATACCGGCTGTCAATCCGGGGGGTCGTCGAGTGTGAGGTGTGTACCCGGCGTGGGTCAAGCTCAGCGTAAGCGCGTGCGACCAGGTTGCGGAACCCGGCGGCGCGACCTGGACGCTATGCCGTTCACCAGATGGTTTCCACGGTGGCGAGCTGGCGAATCTTGCGATCGTAGGTCACCAGAGGAGCAGCTGTTACCAGGGCGGTAGCAGCAATTATCCGGTCAAAAGGATCAGCTACCGCGGCGCGGGGAATCTCGCTGACTGCACGGGCCACTGCATTATCGATGGGAACGACCTCGAATCCGGAGTCTGCCGCGTCGATGATCTCATGAAACGCTTCGAGATGCGTCTGCGTGAAAGTGCCTTTTTCCACGAGATAGACCAGTTCCACGAGAGTTGCTGCCGAGATCGCTAGTGAGGCGTCCGAGTCGGTCGCATGATCCATCGCCTGGCGCGCCTTATCTGACAAGCGTGGCGACGCCAGAACGTACCAAATGAAAGCGTGGGAGTCGACGACGAGCGAAGTGCCAGCGGTCACTGCCCGTCCACCAGATCGCCCCACACCTCACGTCGCTCATCGGCGATCTCATCAGCGCTCACGTCGGGCACTCGCCCGACGAGCGATCCATACATGTTCCGCCGGGGGGCCGCCGCGCTGATTGTGAGGCGTACACGCTGACCTGGGATAAGCGAAAGTTGCCGCACGACCTCGGAGGGCACCACCAGGTCACCAGCAGCCGTGACCACGGTATCGACATCTGCGCTGGATCCTCGGGTCAAGCCAGATCACCTCCCGGTGCCGCCGCAGATCCTACCTGAGTGGCGCTGTGCCCATGCGAAGCGATGGCCAGTGCTGGCTCAGGGTTCGGGGCGTCCGAAGAACCGATGCTCTGTCACCGGAGTGTGGCTGAGTACAGCATGAGCACCGCCCCTGCACGTTGCGTGCAATCTCGCTACTCGCAGCCATACCACCTGGTCAGACGTGGCGCCCCCGGCAGGATTCGAACCTGCGCTCCCGCCTCCGGAGGCCGGGACCCGTCATGCACTGTGGCGTCTCTGTGTCCTACCAGGGCTTTAGCAGGGTCATCTGTGTCCGCAGTGGCCCCCGTGCACTGTAGTTGAGTCCACGATTGATTCCACGAGCCACGCGGCCTGCGCTCCGGCAGGATGGCTTACCGCCGCGCGCTGGCGAGGCCGCAGCAGCCGGTGCTGTGGTGCGGTTCGAGGTAGCCTGAGAGTTGTAGTTCGGAGTTGGCTTGGATCCGGGGGTGTCACATGAGTCTCCAAGGTGGCGACCTTGGTCGCGGCGCCGTGGGCGCTGCTGACATCGGCAAACTCAGGCCGACCAACGGCTGAGCTCGGCGGCACTGCAAACGCTGGCGATCCGCCGGGCCTGCGGCTACGCGCTGCGTCAGGAAGCTCGCCTGTTGACCAGCCTCCTCGACTATGTGGAGCGCCAAGGCGCGAGCAGCATCACCGTCCGCTGAATAACGTCAACGTATGTTGATCCGCCAGGTAACCGTAGTCTGCGAAGCTTCACTTCCAGGTGTTGTCCTTCTCGGACACCTCGAAATCCACATTCGGGTAATTAGCCTGACCCTGGGCCAGGATAGCTTGCTCCAGAGCTGCCTTGGCGCCCGCCATGTAGGCCATTCCTGAGTTAAAGCCAGCTAATTGCAGTGCAGTCTGAACGGCCCCCACGTCGACATTCAGGAGCCGGGAGAGCTCTTTAGCGTTCTCATCATCTCCCCAATCCCAATCATTCCCCGGGCCACAGTGGATCGACGCTCCGGCGGTCACCTTGGAGCCTCCGTTATCTGAGATAGTTATCTGGGTTCCCTTTGTCCGCGCGGTAAGATGAAGCAATGAAAGGGTCAGCCTAAAGCGCCCTCTTCCGGTGATGACATTGGTGCGTTTATGTCTTTGCACCTTATCCATACGCCCGTAGCTGATCATGAAATTCAGATGAAGAGCGAGGTCATCGGTTGCACCAACAACAGGTACGATACGCGATGCCGAGATGGTGTTGAGTCCCATGCAACCGTCGCCGCTTGCCTGGCGTGGGAATTGCCAGCCGTCCCAGGTAAAATTCTCAAGGACTTCACGGATAATTTTGTGGCGGTTAGCAGGCACACTGCCTTTCTTCATGAGATCATACAAAGGACCATCTTCTTTCCGTTGGATGGTTACGACGCGCTCGGCATCCCATCTCTGCAAGAGTGCTTGCACCGAGGTGTTTCCCACCTGGCGCTGGAGGGTCAGAATGTCAGCTCGCGATGGGCGCCTAGCCAACATCCCCGTGACAGGACCATTAGGCCTGCTGGCAGTAGTCTTGAAGATAGAAGGCGCTAACCTGATGCCCTTGGAGAAATCGCCGTTCACCCAACCTTGAGTCGTCATCCCACGACCATAGCAGCGCCGACCTGTGGTCGTATATGCTGCCATACGACTGTGTCAAGCGTTCTGACCTATTCAGCCTAGTTAGATGGGCCAGGAAAGCAGGAACGGTGACTAGTCGGCGCAGCCGGCACGCAGCCTGGCGTGTCGGCCATCCCCGATAGGTGGGCCGTGTGAGACGCATGAGGCTGATGCATGAGGCTAAGCTTGTCGTTTAACATGTTGCTGTCGGGTTTGCCGCTTCGTGGCGGCGTGTCGCCATGGCATGGAGCGGCCATCACTTGATCATCTTTGGGTTCCTTCCACAGAACTCGAAGACGATGACGGTGGCCGTGAGTGCCAGTGTGCGGCAGACGAGTCGCGCATCCGGGCGCGGACCCTGCCCTTGGCCGACATCACCCGCGGGTACGGACGGGTCCGCATGGCGATCCTGGCCGACGCCTCGGCCGCCTCGCTCCACCCCTTCGTCACCGACACCGTCGAACCCGGTCCCACCCTCATCACCGATGCACGGCAGGGTTACCGGGGCATCGAGCGGCTCGGTAACCCTGCCGTGCAGCCAGCGCGCCGCCCGAGCGCGCGGAGACGACCCTGGCGAGCTGCTGCCAGGGGTCCACCGCATCGCGTCCCTGGCCAAGCGGTGGCTGCTTGGCACCCACCAGGGCTCGGTCGACGAGGCACATCTGCAGAGCTACCTCAATGAGTTCGCCTTCCGCTTCAACCGCCGTCGATCAAGCAGCCGATGGCATTCTCAATGCCTGGGGGAAGAGCCGGGCCGTCGTCGCGGGAGCCGGTGGTCGGTTCGGTCGGTATGGATGGTGCCGACAAGCACTCGTCCCGTTCGATGGTGCTCGTAGCGGGTAGTTTGTGAGCTGAGACACCGACAGTAGATTTGAGCGCCAAACTATCTCCGTCTGTCGCGTACTGTTCGTCGTCTGTATGGGAATTGAGGGTGGCGTGCTTCGAATATCGTCATACGCACGTGGATTTGCACGATGCGGGACTTCGGCCAGTTCGACTAGCGAACGGCACTCAGGAGCGTCGTAATGCGACGGCGCTGGCGTGTCGAGCCGACTTGCGCCGCGAGTCGGGCTGCGTGGTTGGCATGGGTGCGGGCTTCGTCGTGGTCGCCGTTGGCGGCGTGGGCGGTGGCGAGGTCGACGCGGAGTGCTGTTTTGGCGCGGACGAACGTGGGGTCGAGGCGGTTGAGGGCGTCGGTGAGGATCGCGATGGCATCGGGGTCGGCGAAGCGGGCGAGGGCGTGACCGCGCCAGCGCGCGAGGTGCACGGAGTCGAGCGCAACGTAGGGTCGAACGTCGGTCGTGTTCTTGGCAGGGAGCAGTTCAGCTGCCTCGTCGAAGGCGCGCATGCTGGCGGTACGGTCGCGGTGCGCGGCGAGGGCTTCACCGTGGGCGGCGGCCAACCAGGAGCGCAGCACCGGGGGCGATGCTGTGCCGGCCCGACTCCGGGCGCCGTCGAGCATGTCTACCGCGTCGCCGGTGGCTCCGATGTCGATAAGAGCGAAGGCTTGTTCGGCGGAGGCATGGGATTCGTGGGAGATGGAATCGGATTGCGCAGCTATCGAGCGGGAATGTTCGTAGTGTTGCCAGGATTCGGTGATATAGCCGAGATCGAGTGCTTGCCATCCGGCGAGAGTGTGCATTTCAGAGAGAAGTGCGGCGAGCGGTTCCCGGGTTCCTGGTGCCAGGCTGTGGACGGTGAGCCGGTGGACTTGTCGGATTTTGGCGTTGAGTTCGTCCCGGACCACGATCGCACCGAGTTGCCGGTCAAGTCGGCGGATTGCGTCGAGTTGCTGATGCAAGAGTGTGATGGTCGAGGTATCGACGCGCCGGGCGGTGTCGAGTAGTTGCTGTAATTCGCGGGCAGGATTTTCGGCGTCCTCAGTGGTCGTTGGCGGGGCAAGGAGGGCGGCGATCGGCTCTCCGAAGAGTCCTTCGAGTAGCCGTGCGGTGGCCGGACGAAGCGTGCCGAGGGGTCGGCCGCCGACGAGTCGCTGAAGGTGGCGCAGGCTCAGCGTGCCCGGCTCGTGATTGTCCCGGGCGAACGCTTCGGCGTGTTCGATGAACTCCTCGAACGTCATGCATCGCTGGTGGATGCGGTGTTCGAGCAGTGTCCGTGCTGGCCGATCGACCACTTCACCTCCTGGGCGTCCCTGTGGCGGCGGGATGGCGGGCTTGCGTCGTTTCGCTGATACCACCTCTAGTGCACGATTATTTCAGCTCGCCACCTGAGAGGGAACGAGCGGGGAGTCTCGGTGCCGCGCCGCCCTAAGGCCGCCGGGACTTCCGCGTCACGGCCGGGGGCCGGTGCGGCCCCGACGCACGCC
>JBOHFC010000243.1:0-5047 GCA_050701375.1 Pseudonocardiaceae bacterium | reverse complement strand
AGGTCGCGCTGCTCAGGGACGTGGCGCCCGGGCCAGTAACCGACACCGGAGTGCACGGTGTGGGTCACGTGTGGCTGCTTGTCCACCGCGTCCATCTCCTGCACATCCGCTGGGATGATCACACAGGTGACAGTCTTCTCGGTCTGCGCGATCCGTATCGCGCGGTCCAGGATGTGACGGATGCTGCCCGGTTCGTTGGCTTGTTCGCAGTAGGCCGAGGCGACGTCGGAGTACAGCTGCAGCAGCTTGACCTCCTGCTGGAAGTGCCCACCCAACGCACGAACAAAGGTCTGTCCCACGATCGCCACTACCGGTTGGTGGTCCAGTTTCGCGTCATAGAGGCCGTTGAGCAGGTGGATCGCCCCGGGCCCCGAGGTGGCCATACACACCCCGACCCCCGCGGTGAACTTGGCGTGCCCACAGGCCATGAACGAGGCCATCTCCTCATGGCGGGTCTGGATGAATCGGAGCCGATCCTGATACCGCCGCAACGCTCCCAAGATGCCGTTGATCCCGTCGCCGGGGAACCCGTAGATGGTGTCGACGCCCCACTCCAGCAGGCGCTCACACAAGTAATCCCCGGCGTTCTTACTCATCTGCGGTTCCCACTCTTCCATCACCGGGCGGCGTCGTTACCCGGGGCGGCGCGCTCTGCCGCCGGTGTCGCGGCGCCGCCCAGGTATGGGGTAGCCCCGTACCTGCGGGTCGAAACCCGCCGTATCGGGAGTGCGCACCGTCACCCCTGGAGCTGGGCCGTCAGGCTTTCCCCGACACTCCCGGATGCTTTGTCGTCCAGCCCAGCGACCATGATCGGTTGGACGGGATCTCTCCGGCGGCTTCGGCGAAGGCCAGCAGTGCGGGTGCAAGATCGTTGCGGAGCTGGGATGGCTGGTCGACTCGGGTGCCACGCCGGCGGAAGGCTCTCCACGTAGCCATCAGAGCTACGCTGCCAGACTTGTCCCAACAGCTCGGCCGTGCTCCCCGACCCAGTGAGATCGCGCAGCGGTTGGGATTGCCGACCTCGGCGGTGATCGAAGGGCTACAGGCGGGAGAGGCATACCGAACCTCATCTCTGGATGAGATTCTCAGCTCCGGAGACGACGCTCCGGGAGGGTTCATCGATCGCCAGCTGCGGGGATCATGCGATGTGACTCGTGCCGTGATATCAGGAGGACGTGCGGTTGAGGTACTCCTGGGCCAGCGCGGTCGCGGTGACGTAGACGAGGTGGTGCCCAAGGTCGATGGCGACCTCAGCCGCCCCCCATTCCTTGATCGAAATCACTTGAACTTATCACTTATGATCCATTTCCCGCTCGGCTTGATGGAATGCTTGCGCTGGTGGGCGGGCACGGCGGCGCAGTCGCCAGGCGGTCGTGAGCACGACGACCGCGGCGAGGGCGGCGAGCAGCGTGGTGTCGGGGACTCGCGCGCTGAGCCGGGTGATCGCATTCTGGGCGGCCAGTTGGGTATCGGTGCCGGCGGTCAGGCCCAGGACGTCGCTCAGCCCGGCGGTGCCATCGAAGACCAGGAACAGCACTCCGATGCCGATGAACAACAGCCCGGAAATGGTGCTGGTGGTGTGGAGGTGCAGCGGGCCGAGGCGCAACGCGCGTCCGCGCAACCAGCGCCGCTGGCCCAGCTCGTAGCGTTGCCACAGGGCGGCCATTAAGAACATCGGCGCGGCCATGCCCAGGGCATAGACCGCGAGCAGGGCGCCACCGCGCGCTGGCTGCCCGCCGACGGCGGCGATGGTCAGCACCGCGCCGAGGATCGGTCCGGAGCAGAACCCGGCCAGCCCGTAGGCCGCGCCCAAGCCGAACACTGCAATCCAGCCGCCCCGTCCCGCCATCCGCTGCTGCAGCCGCACCGCCGGACCGAAGGTGAACCCGCGACCGAAGATCTGTGCGGAGCCCAGGCCGATGATGACCCAACCCGCGATGAGGATCAGGGCCTCACGGTGGCCGTAGAACAGGCCGCTGGCCGTGGAGGATGCGACCCCGAGGGGAACCAGGGTGGCGGCCAGCCCGAGATAGAACACCGTCGTACGGGCCAGCAGCTCGCCGTGGTTGGAGAATGCGTAGGCGAAAAATGACGGCAGGAGCAGCGCGCCGCACGGGCTGAGCAGCGCGAGCACGCCGCCGAGAAGCGCGGCAAGATAACCGATGTCGCTCACTGTGCGGCGCCTGCAGCCCCGGCATCCACCGGGAGAAGCAGGAGCTTGCCTGTGGTGCGGCGGCCCTGCAGGTCCTGGTGGGCGCGGCCGGCCTCGGCGAGCGGGTACCGGCCACCGATGGTGATCCGCAGCGACCCGTCCAGAATCGCGTCGAACACCTCACCGGCGCGCCAGGTGAGTTCCTCTCGGGTGGCGACATAGTCCGCCAGTTTCGGGCGGGTGAGGAATACCGAGCCGGCGGAGTTCAGCCGCTGGGGAACCACCGGGGGCACCGGCCCGCTGGCCGCGCCGAACAACGCGAGCATCCCGCGCCGGCGCAGCGAGGCGAGGCTGGCGTCGAACGTCGACGCGCCTACCCCGTCGTAGACCACGGCGACGCCCTCACCGCCGGTCAGCCGGCGGACCTCCGCCGCCACGTCGTCGACCTCGGTGTAGCGGATCACCTCGGCCACCCCGGCCTCCCGGGCCAGCCGCTCCTTCTCGGGAGTGGATACCGTCCCGATCACCCGACCCCCGCGCGCGGTGGCCAGTTGGGTGAGCAGCAGCCCCATCCCGCCCGCCGCGGCGTGCACCAGCACGGTCTCGCCGGACTGCACAGCGTGTACGGAAACCGCGAGGTAGTGCGCGGTCATGCCCTGCAGCAGGCAGCCTGCGGCGATCTCGATATCCACGCCCTGGGGCACCGGCACGGCTTGGTTGGCGGATACCACAGCAATCTCGGCATAGCTGCCGGGGCTCCCTGCCCAAGCCACTTTGGCGCCGACCGCCACATCGTTGACGTCGGGCCCGACCGCGGTGACGGTGCCGGCGCCCTCTGAGCCGGGGATGAACGGCAGCGGCATCGGGTACAACCCGCTGCGGTGGTAGGTGTCGATGTAATTGACTCCGGCCGCAGCGAGCTCGACCAGTAATTGGCCAGGTCCAGGCGCCGGATCGGGCAGCTCGGCCAGACGCAGGACGTCCGGGCCGCCGGTCTCGGTGATCTGTATCGCCCGCATGGTGCCAGCCTAGGAGTCGCCGGCCAGGGCGCGCCCGGCCAGGCCGAGGGGCAGGCAGCCGGAACCGGCCAGGGTGTTGTGGAAATCCCGTAGCTCGCCGGGCCATTGGGCGCGCAGTTGCTCGATCTCCAGGCAGCCGGTCAGGTAGGACGGCGCTTGGGTCGGCCAGGCGCAGTACCGGTCGACCTCGGCTTTGACGGTGCCGGGGGACAGCGACGCATGGGTGGCCATGAACTCCTCGGCCTGGGTCGGATCCATGTCCCCGCAGTGCAGCGCGGTGTCCACCACAATCCGGGCCGCGCGGAAAATCCGGGCGTCGAGGTGCGCCAGCTCGTGCGCCGGATCGGTGAAGTACCCCTGCTCGCGCATCATGCCCTCGGCATAGAGCGCCCACCCCTCCGCGAAATAGCTGCTCCGGTGCACCGCCCGCACCGCCGGCGACGCACCGGCCGCCCAGGACAGCTGCCAGTGGTGCCCCGGGTAGGCCTCATGCACGGCGATGGTGGGCAACTGAGCGCGGGCGTTGGTGCGCAGCCGCTGCGTGATCTGCTCCTCGGTGGCCCCGTCCGGGGTGTAGGGCACGAAGAAGTGGCCGATGCGCGATCGGGTCAACGCAGGGGGTTCCAGGTAGGACGCCACCGCCAAGATAGGGCGTTGGAAGGCCGGCGCGGGCACCACCCGGCAGCTCTCTCCCTTGGCGAAGGTCACCAGCTCGTGTTCGGCGAGAAAGGCCCGTGCCCGGGCGGTCTCGGCCTCGTACTCCGCGCGCATCGCCTGCAACGTGGGCGGGTGGTCGTCCTGCAGCGTCGCCATGGTGGCCCGCCAGTCGGCGCTGCCGCCAGGCACCCGAGGCGCCAGCTCCTGCATCTGCGCGTCGAGCTCGTCCCAGGCGGCGATGCCCCGGCGATGCAGCTCGCCGGCCCCGTAATCGAGCAGCTCACGCTGGGTCAGCAGACCCGAGTAAAGCGTCTCGCCCATCCGCCAGTCACCGGTGGCCCGCTCGGCGAAGTCGGTGAGGAACTCCACGGTCTCCTCGAACGCCTGCACCGCAGGGACGGCCGCGTTCAGCAGGATCTCCCGTAGCGCGGGGTCGCTGACCTCGGCGGGCAGCGAGTCGCGCAGGAACGCCGGGCCGGCCGCGGCCTGCCCGAGCGCACGCCGGACAAGGCGTGGAGCGGACAAGGCGGGGTCCAGGTTGGTTCGGCACGAGGCGAGCACCTCAGGCACCTCCGCCAACCGCGCCAACGCCCCGTCGACCAGCTCCGGTTCGGGGTGCAGCCGGTGCAGGAACGGCAACAGCAAGCCGGCGAAAACCGGGCTGAGGTAAACCGACGGGTCGCGCCGCCACGCAGGCCAGCCGGCCATCAGCAGGCCCCCGCGTAGTGCCGAGATGACGAGGTCCCGATCGATCCCATCCGGCTCGGCCTCGAACCGGGCCAGCCATACAGCGGCGTCGCGGTCGCGGCTGTCGAAGGCCCCGGCGCTGAAGTCGCCGAGCCGGTGTCCGTATCCGGGCGCGCCGAGCCCGTCGGCGTGCACCGGGTGCTGATCGAAGTACCAGTCGAGGTAGTCGGTGATCTGGTCGGATGCGGGGTCCTGGGTCACAACCCTTGAAACTATCCCAATCCCAGGCGCCGACCGAGGCTCTCGCATCTCTGACACGGCTAACCTAGGTGGCTGGTGTTTTTCGCGTGTCGGTGACTCGGTGGCGCGGACCGCTCTGGAATGATGATCATGTGACGTTGTGTCTGGCGCCGAGACAGCGAGACTTGTTGCGGTCGACGGTGGAGTTCTGTGAAGGCCGGGTCGCGCCGGAGTCGATCTATGGGGTGCTGCACCGGGAGTGCTTCACGCTGTTCCCGGATGAGATGTTCGC
>JBOHFC010000242.1:0-3059 GCA_050701375.1 Pseudonocardiaceae bacterium | reverse complement strand
ATGACGAAGTCCAGGCCGAACTTCTCCCGCATCTCGTCCTGCCACTTAATCGCCATGCCCCGTAGGCAGACGACGATGACCGACCGGGCGCGGTGGCGCAGCAGCAGCTCCTGGATGACCAGACCGGCCTCGATGGTCTTGCCCAGACCCACATCATCGGCCAGCAGAAGGTTCGTGCGCGACGACTGCAGCGCACGGCGAAGCGGCTCGAGCTGATATGCCTCGACGTTGGCGCCGCTGCGGAAAGGCGCCTGGAAGGAGTTGGCGTCGGCCGATGTGACAGCGCCCCAGCGCACCGCGTCCACGAACGCCGCCAGCGTGTTGGGGTCGTCGAAAGCGTCCGCGCTGATGTGCTCGGGCAAGCCCTGGTCGGGCGCGACGGTGTGCCCGACCTCCAACTCCCAGACGACCGCCAGCTCCTGGCCGAGGCGGTCCTCTTCGAGGGACTGAAGGCTCACCACGTGCGTGAGCCCCGCCGTGCCCTCATCCGCGGGACTGCGCGGCAGGCCCTGCTGACGTACGTCGGCCACCGCCCAGGTGGAACCGCGGACGTTGACCACTTGACCTGGCTCCGGCACCGGCGGCAGCGAGGTGAAGTCGTCTCCCGCGCTGAGTCGATGGTCCGCCGCGATCGTCACCCGAGTCTGCCCCTGTCATCCGTCACTTGACCGTCGGAGATCCTGCCCTAGTCTCCTTGCGTGTCGAGCGTTCCCGATCGTGTTCTGGGCCTGATGGAGGCTTCTGGCCTGAGCCGTCATGCCTTCGCGCGGCAGCTCGGGCTCGATGACTCGAAGCTATCCCAGTCCATCAGCGGTGCCCGCCGCTTCTCCTCGCTGGACCTCGCGCGCATCGCGGAACTGTGCCACGTCACGCGCCCCGCGAGCTTGCATGAGGCGATGGGATGTCAGATCTCAGTGACGAGTTTGACTGGCTGCCCGGTAACCGCGGCTACGGTCTCGAAATCGTGGTCGTCGCACAGCACCGTCAGCCGCTCACGTTCTGCGACTGCGGCGATGAGCAGGTCGACGGGACCGGCTGAGCGATGTTTCCCGGCCTGGGTGAGCATCTGCTGAACCTCTTGAGCACGTTCCCAGGCGTGTTCACCCATCGGGACCCAGCCGAACAGGTCGCGCAGCAACCGCAGCTTCTCCAATCGATCCGCCAATGACCGCGCGGAATAAAGAAACTCCAAATCGACGACCGGGCAGGTCGCGATGACACCGGCGGTCAACTGGTCGGCCCACATCTGTCGCAGTTTGTCTTGCAGTATCCGGAATATTCCCGAGGTGTCGATCAGGTAGAGGGCCGGGGTCATCAGCGGTAAGCGGCCTTGTTGCCGACGAACTCATCGAAGTCCCCGCGGTCGGCCATCTCACCGAGCCTGGCCAACGCCCGGAGCCGCACGAGCCGTTGACCCACCTCGCGGAGAGCGGCGTTCACGGTTTCCTTCTTCGTCTTGGTCCCCAGGACTTCAGCGGCTATCGCCAGAGCCTCCTGGTCGATCTCGATCGGAGTCTTCACCATGGTCATGGACCTCAACCTCCTTCGTCCGGACACAAGTAGGATATCATAGATGTCCAATCTCGATACCTGAGACATCTCGACTATCGTCGCCGTTCCGCATGCTGCCTCATGCACTGGACTGAAACGGCGCATCAGCTCGCCTCATCGGACCGGCGATTGGCCGAGCGCGCAGCCACTATGCGCCGGAGGACGTCGCGATGCTCTCGGTCGTCCGAGCGGATCGCCGCTGAGCTAGTGCCGGTAGTGCTACCGCGACGTTGCTGACGCCTGCGGCGTCGACGTACGGACCTGGGATGGCTACCAGACCTATCGCCGCTTGGTAGCTCGGACAGCCACCTCGCCGTTGGTGGGAGCCGGAGCCACCACTTCGCCGTTGGCGGAGGCCGCGACGGCCACCTCGCCGTTGCTCGACGGTGACGGCGCCGCGGTTGCCTTCTGCGGCGGGGTGAAGCCGGCCGGAGTCGCGGAAGAGGGGCCGGACCGCAGCAGCACCAGCGCGCCCACCGCGGCCAGCGCGCTGAGAACGGATGCGATCAGGAACAGGTCGTCGATCGCTCCGACGAACACCTGTAGCTGGGTCATCCGGTAGGTGGCGTACGCACCCGCTATCGGGAGCGCGGTCGGACCGAGATCTGGAGTGGGCATATTCGCGGGCATGAGTGCGGCGCGCCCGGCCAGCTGTTCGGCCTGCTGGGTGGTCAGGATGGCGGTGAGCACAGCCAACCCGAGCGCACCTGAGACCCGCTGCACGACGTTGTTGAACGCGCTGGCGGCATTGACCTGGGTCATCGGGATGACCGCGATGCCTCCGGTGAAGATCGGCATCATTGCCATCCCCAGACCGGCACCTTGCAGGACCAGTAACCACATGACGTGCTCGCGAGAGCTGTCCAGGGTCAGTGTGTGCAGCTGATAGGTACCGATCGCCACGATCGCCAGGCCGATCGCGGCCGGCCAGCGGGGCCCGATGCGGTCGTAGACCCGCCCGGCGATCGGCATCAAGAACCCCATCACCAGCGCCTGGGGCAGCAGCGTGAGGCCGGCGTCGAACGCGCCCCGCCCCTGGGCCTGCTGCAGGAACAACGGGAGGTAGAACAGCACCCCGAACATCACCACCATCAGCACCGCGATCAACAGCAGCGTGTAGGTGAACGCGCGATGGCGGAAGATGCGGATATCCAGCAACGGGTCGGCGACCTGAAGTTCGATGACCACGAACAAGGCCAGGCTCAGCACACTGTAGGTGATCAGCATCAGGACCCGGTAGGAGCCCCATCCCCAGGACTCGCCTTCCGACAGCGCCAGCAGGACCGCGAACAAGCCACTGGCGATGGTGACGAAACCCAACACGTCGAAGCGCCGGCCGGCCACCGTCGGGAACCGTGGCAACACCAGCGCCGCGGCTACGGCACCCAGGATCCCGACCGGCACGTTGATGTAGAAGATCAGCCGCCAGTCCACGTACTCGACGAGATAGCCGCCCAACGTCGGGCCGACCGCCGGGGCGAACACGATACCCAGGCCGTACAGGCCCA
>JBOHFC010000241.1:0-14729 GCA_050701375.1 Pseudonocardiaceae bacterium | reverse complement strand
GGCCCCGCGGAACGCGACCGAACACACGCTCACCGAGATCTGGGCTGAGGTGCTCGGCGTGGAACGGGTCGGGGTGACAGACGATTTCTTCGAACTCGGCGGGGACTCCATCCTCACCATCCAACTCATTTCCCGCATCCGGAAGGCCGGGTTCCAGCTGACATCTAAGGACATCTTTTTCCAGAAGACCGTCGCTGAGCTCGCGTTGGTAGTCACTGCAGCGGACGGCGAGCAGGTCGACCGGGAACCGGTCATCGGTTCGACTGCGCTC
Organism: Pseudonocardiaceae bacterium; assembly: GCA_050701375.1. Classification (GTDB taxonomy): domain Bacteria; phylum Actinomycetota; class Actinomycetes; order Mycobacteriales; family Pseudonocardiaceae. Next base: position 14,458 of record JBOHFC010000241.1, on the reverse strand, counting down.
ACTCCGATCCAGCACTGGTTCTTCCGAACGCATCCGGTCAATCCGCACTATTTCAACCAGTCGATGACAGTAGAGCTGGACGAGGATGTGGACGAGCAATCCCTCGAACGGGCGCTCGACGTGTTGCTGGTGCATCATGATGCGCTGCGAATGCGATTCGATCAGGTCGACGGACAGTGGCAGCAGGACAACACCCCGCCAAGACCGACGAAGGTGCTCCACCGGGTGGATCTGTCGGATCTGGCCGGCGAGGACCAGGACGCGACCATGGAGAAGGTCGCCGACGAGATTCATGCGAGCTTCGATCTCCGGGAGGGTCCGCTGCTGAAAGCAGCGCTGATCGTCTTCGGCGCGGGGCGGCCATGTTATCTGTTCCTGGCGGCACATCACCTCGTGATCGACGCCGTCTCCTGGCACATCTTGCTCGACGACCTCGACACGGCCTACCACCAGATGGTGCGGGGCGAGACCGAGGACCTCGGGCCCAAGACGACCTCGTTCCGGGACTGGGCGCACCGGCTGGCCGAGCATGTCGCCGGCGGCGGCCTCGACCACGAACTGGACTATTGGGCAAACGTGTCGCGGGCGGGAGAGTTGCCGGTCGACTCGGCAACCCGGGAGCCAGGAGACGCGGGGCAGAGCGTCTCGTTGCTACTGAGCGTCGAGGACACCGACGCATTGCTGCGGTCGGCCCCCACCGCCTACCGGACCCGGATCAACGACGTCCTGCTCAGTGCGCTCGCTTGGGCGCTATGCCAGTGGACCGGAGAGAACCGGGTGTCCATCGACCTGGAGGGCCACGGCCGCGAAGAGATCCTCGACGATGTCGACCTGTCCCGCACTGTCGGCTGGTTCACCACGACGTTCCCGGTGGCGCTGACGGTGCCCGACGGAGCCGAACCTCACTGGCGGGACCTGATCAGATCAGTGCGCCGGCAGCTGCGTGCCGTTCCTAGCAAAGGCATCGGCTTCGGCGCACTGCGCTACCTGGGTTCCCCGGCGGCCCGCCGGCGTCTCGCCATGGCAGGCCCGGAGCCGCAGATCGGGTTCAACTACCTCGGCCAGTGGGAAACTGCGCAGCGGGACCCTGCGACCCGGGACCTGAGGCGCGGCCTCTACCGGGCCGTGCTCGGTTCGATCGGGCAGGATCGCGATCCCGCCGACCCGGCCGCGCACTTGCTGGAGGTCGTGGGCGCGGTACAGAACGGACGGCTGGGGTTCTCCTTGTTCTACCAGCCTGATCGCCACCATCAAGCGAGCGTGCAGACCGTCGCCGACGATTTCGCCGAGGCTCTCCGGGGCATTGCGCGGGACTGCCGGAACCCGAAATGAGCGCCCCGCCCGAGGGACAGCGCATTCGCCTGTCCCGCAACCGCAACTACCAGCTGTTGTGGATCAGCCAGGCGCTATCGGGTGTGGGCTTCAGCGCCTCCTTGATCGCCTTCCCACTACTGGTGCTCGCGCTCACCGGTTCGGCGGCGGCATCCGGACTCGTGCTGGGGGCGATCGCCGCGGCGCACCTCGCCGCCGGATTGCCGGCGGGAGCTCTGGCGGACCGCTGGGATCGTAAGACGATCATGCTGAGTTGCGAGGCGATTCAGGTGGTCGCGGCGGTGAGCCTCGTCGCAGCTCTGTGGTGGGACGTGGCTCAGGTCGCGCACCTGGTCGTCGTGGGAGTGGTGATGGGGGTGTGTGCTGCGCTGTTCAGACCGGCGGAAGACGCGTGCCTGCCTCGGGTGGTACCGGCCGAGCAGCTGACCATGGCGGTGGCGCTGAACGGGGCGCGCGCGTCCGTGGCACAGCTTTCGGGCACCGTGGCGGGCGGGTTCCTCTTCGCGGTCGCCCGGTTCGTTCCGTTCGTAGCGGACGCTCTGGCCCACGCGCTGGCCTGCATCCTGCTGGTGTTCCTCCGGGTGCCACCCCGGGAGGTAGGACCGGAGCCGAAGCGCCACCTGGGCCGAGAGATCACGGCCGGCCTCCGATGGGTGTGGACGCACCGTCACGTCCGGGTCACCGCGCTGTACGCGGGCGTGCTCAATTTATTCTTCAGCGCCTTCTACCTCATCGTCATCGTGCTGGCCCAGGCCCGGGGAGTGCCCGCGGGGCAGATCGGCATCATGGCGGCGATGCTCGGCGTGGGTGGACTCCTGGGCGCGCTGATCGCGTCGCGGCTGTCCCCAGTGCTGAGCCCCTATGTCTCGATCACCGCTGTGTTCTGGGTGCTGGCTGCCCTCACCCCGGTGGCGGCCTTCGTCACCAGCGGATGGCTCCTGGGAGGGTTGTTCGCCACCATGGCGCTGCTGCCGCCTACCGCCAACACGACGATCATCACACAGCAGCTGCTGCTCACTCCCGACGCCCTGCGCGGCCGGCTGAGCAGCGTGCTGAGCCTCGTCACCGGTGTCGTCGCTTCGCTGGGCCCGGTGCTGGGTGGGCTGCTGGCCACGGCAGTGTCCAGCACTCTCGCGGTGCTGGTGTGCGCGGGCGGCATCGCGACCGCCGCGGTGGTGGCGACTCTCAGCCCCACCTTGCGCCGTTTCCCCCGGCACCCGGCCGTCGCGGACTCCACGGGAGGTGGACCCACGGCCCCGCTCGAAGTCGAACGGCACCGCGGTCCGTAGTGCCGATCATCAGGTTGTTTCCCAGGAAAGGAGATAGCGGACATGGACGACGACGCGAGGTACGAGGTGCTGCGCAACGATGAGGAGCAGTACTCATTGTGGCTGGTCGGCCTGGATGTGCCGGCGGGTTGGTACCGGGTAGACAAGGAGGGCAGCAAGGAGGAGTGCTCGGCCTACGTCGACGAGGTGTGGACGGACATGCGGCCGCGCAGCTTGCGCGAGCAGATGGACCGTGCACAGTCCTGATCAAGCGCAGTCCTGATCGGCGGAACTCGCCATGACCCGCTCGTGCTGGGTACAGGTCAGCCGCCCGCGGACGGTCCCGCGGCGGCTGCGTCTCATCTGCTTGCCACCTGCCGGTGGCGGCGCGAGCAGGTAACGGGGTTGGGCGGCGTACCTCCCCGACGACGTGGAGGTCGTGTCGGTCCAGCTGCCTGGTCGGAAAACCGGTTCGGCGAACCGCCGATCGACTCGTCAAGGCGTAATCAACCTTCGCGGCGTCATCTCCGACAGCGGGCTCGGTTGGACGTCGATCTCCGCCATCTGGCGGACATAGTTCTGGTAGTGCCGGCGTGCCTCGCCGAGGCGGCCTGCGTCGAGCAGAACTCCGATCAGGCTGTGATGGGCATCCTCGTCGTAGCGGTCACGCTCGAGTAGCCGCAGCGTGTATTGCACCACCGCGTCGGTATCGCCGGCGTCACGCAACCTTTGAGACAATGTCCGCAGAAGGGCGATGTGAATGGCCCGGACCTCCTCGGCCAGCGTGGTGGCCCACTCTTGGTATGGGTCATCCTCGAGGAAATCCCCGGTATGGACGGCGACGGCGGCTTTGAGTCGCGCGGTTGCATTGGGTTCTCTGGACCGGTCCGCCTCGAGTGCAGTGGTGGCATGGGCGAGGAAGTCCTCGACGTCGACGCTGATCCGGGCCCGGTTCAATGACACTGCGCCATCGCTGGTATCCAACGGAGGTTCGCCTATGGGCTGGGGTTGCAGCACATCGCGGACCGTAGAAAGCAGTACGGAGAGTCGGTTACCGGCCACAGCCGGACCCACCCTCGGCCACAACAGCTCCATCAGCTGATCACGGGGAGTCGGCCGGCGACGCGCAATCAGGATCTTCAAGAGGTCTCGGGCTTTTTTCGACTGCCATGCGGTATTGGGAATGGGGACCCCGTCTCGGATCACCCGGAAAACGCCCAGCGTCTGGATGGACACCGTGGGCGCGGAACGGACGAGGACGCCCAGCGGTCCGGCGACGCGCCGCGACCCGATGTCGACGCCGTAGCCTCGAAGTATCTGGTCCGCGAGATGGGCGTCGAGGTGCGGTATGGACGCGCCGAGGTGAGCGGCCACGACTCTGGTCGCCGCCTCCTCGGGACGGCAGCCCCTTTCCTGGCAGATGTTGATGGCCTCTTGGAGCGAGGTAGCTTCCGCGGCGGGATCGCGGGAGGCCAGCACAGTCAGGGTGATGGCCTCAGCCAGTCCCGGGTTGTCCCGCCAATGCCGCGCGGCCACGGTAGCCCGGCTGGCATCCGCCAGGGCGCCCTGGCGTTCACCGTTCATCAACTCGACCCAGCCGCGGGTCAGCAGGGCCGGAACCTTGCGAACTCCCTCGTCCAGCTCCACCGCCTGGTCCGCGCGCGCATGAGCCCCCTTCGGGTCATCAGCCGCTGTGATGCGCGCAAGGCCGATCAGCGCCGAGCTGAGGCCGAAGACGTCGTGGCACGGTTCGGCGAGGATCAGGGCCTCCTCGTAGGCTGCCTGGGCTCGCATCAGCTGACCCCTGGTCCGATGCAGGTCGCCGAGGCCGCACAAGGGCCAGGCCAGAAATCGGGAGCCGATGCGCTGGAAGATGTCGATGGCTACGGTGAAGTCAGCCGCCGCCTCCTCCAGCATCCCGAGGCGCGCGCGGGCGCGGCCGCGGGTGGTCAGTGCATGCGCGATGATGAACGGGTTGTCGCATCGCTCGCTGAGGCTCAACGCAATCTGGGCGTCGGCCAACGCATCCCGGGGTGCACCCGCTTCGAATTGATGAAACGCATGGCAAGCCCGAGTCCACGTCACCTGGAGCAGATCATCGCACTCCTCGGCGCAGCGCAGGGCATCGGTGCAGTGCGCATCGGCTTGTAACCAATCCCCCTCGGCAGCGGCGAGCAGCGCTAAGACATGGTGAACACCGGCCCAGGCCCGGGGTTCGCCGCACCGTCGGGCCGCGGCACGAGCTCGGCTCGCCATCCTCCGCAGACCTACGAGGTCCCCAGTCATTCGATATGCGCTCGCTGACAGCGTCAATACCCGAATCTCGTCGAGCGTCGCCTCCCGATCCAACCGTGTCCTGCCGGTCAGAGCTTGGACCTCGGCGAACTCGCCGTGGGCGAAAGTGATCAGGCCGACCCGCCAGGCCAACGCGGGCTCCAGAGCGTCCCGGTCGCGGGTGGCGTGCTGGAAGTGCTGGAGCGCCTGCGTCCACTGTCCCCGCACTTGCTGCGCCTGTCCCAGAACCAGTTGGACTCGCGGGTCGTCGAGGTACTCGGCTGGCAAATTGGCAGCCTCCAGCACGGCATCGAGTTGGCCGCGCTCCACCATCGCGCTACCATGATCAACTAAGCTTGATACGCACGCGGCATGATCATCTGCTGCGAGGAGATGCCGCAGCGCTTGCGCGTGTGCTCCTCGCTCGAGGTAATCCTTGGCCGCCGTCACGTGTAGCGCTGTCCGCTCGCTTGTAGGCACCGCTTCGTGCTCGAAGAAGTCTCGCAATGGACGCACAAGCGACCAGCCGCCGCCTCCACCAGTGCGTCGCACCAGTCCCTGGCGACCCAGTTCGGCAAGCGCGATCGTCGGAACATCGAGGCCCCGTGCGATCTCCGTCGTGAATCTGACTTCACCGAAGATCGCTAACCTGCGTAGCAACTGCTGAACCCACTCGTGGGAGGCACCAATAATCTCTTCGGTCAGATATCCGTGGAATCGCTGTCCCGGGTCCGACAGCTGTCTCACCGCGGCTAGGCGCTGGTCCGGTTCGACCGCCCGCAACATCTCCACAGCACAGTGCACGGCCGTGGGCCAGCCGGCCGTGTGTTCCCAGACTTGCCTTGACAGCCCGGGTGGATCTTTTCCGACGGTCCTGTGCAGGAGTGCTTCGATATCGGCGACGTCGAAGGCAAGGTCCGGCGCGTGGATCTCCGTGACAAGACCGCGACCCCGCAGCCGTTGCAGGGAGAACGGCAGCTCACATCGTGATATCAGTAGTAGGTGCAGCCGCTCGGGTGCTCGCTGGCACAGGTCCTCGACGAAGCGGGCCGCAGCACTGTCCGGCGCCACGGCCTGCAAGTCGTCGAGGACCAGCACCAGATCCTTGCGAAGGGCACCCTGTAACCACAGGCAGATGGCCTGGACGGAGGACTCCACCGGGTCTGTGTTCGGGGCCGCCGTAGCCGGCATTTCGGGCACCGATACGTGCGCCCGCATTGCCCCGAACAGGCTGGCGAGCAGGTGGTTCGCGTCGCCGTCGTGGTCCTCATACCGCAACCACGCGGTTGGGCGGCTGCGCGACCAGGCCGCCACAGCCGTGGTCTTACCCCAACCAGCCGCGCCAATCACGACACAGATCCGGCGCTTCGCCGCACGATCCAAGAGCTCGCTGACTGACGGGCGTTCGACGAGCTCGTCGGCCGGCGCGGACGGGGTGGGCCCGGTAGGCCAGGTCTGCCGCGTGGCCTCGGCTTGTCTCGTGCATCCCACGCGGACCGCGCGCCTGTTGGCCACCACGAACTGACAGTACCCCGTTTACATTAGTTCATCGGTCGGAAATGTCTTCGTCGCCGACGCAGGCCGGAATTTGCTCCGCGCCGACATGCTGATTACCGAGGTGGCCACTCAGCACAACTATCGGTTCCAAACCCGACTACTGCGAAACCCTCTGCTGACAGACCGCAAGTGATCGCTGACCGCGAGTGCTTTGAGTCCCCAATACGACCACCAGGTTCGCCAGGTATCGGCTTCGGTGGCCGCAGACTCGGATCCGTGTCATATCGGACCAGGGTCCTACCCCAAACCCCGGACCCCGCTCCGATGTGCGCGCGCCCCGCCTGCGGCAACATTGCCTACATGATCGAGGTATGCGAAAGGACCAGGCAGCTCCGGCGCGACGTGTTCGTGCGTTCACCCCGCCGCAGCGGACTGGCCAGGGTGCTGACCAGCATGGGTGCGACCGTGCTCGTCGAATCCGGCCATGGGCTCTCGGTCACTGGCATGGACGCCTGCAGGATCGCATCAGCTGCCGCGTCCCATTTCATCCCGATCCAGGAACTGACGCCCCGCTGATCATCACCGCCCGGACGTCAGTTGCCAAGCCGACTGCTTCTTTGCACGACTGGCCCTGGCACCTCGGGCCGGATAGGGTCGGAGGTAAAGGCTTTCTGGTCCGGGTCGCAGCCGATCCTCCAGACTACCCTGACCGCCCAGGTTCTAATCTGGGCAAGACTCAGCTTGGCTGATATCCATCGGATATCAATATAGAGGAGTAGAATGATCCAACTTGAAGATATCACCAAGACGTACCAGATGGGTAAGATCAAGGTTCCGGTACTCCACGGTTTCGACTTGACCATCGGCGATGGCGAAATGGTCGCCATCATGGGACCGTCCGGATCGGGCAAGACCACGCTCATGAACATCCTGGGCTGTCTCGATGTCCCGACCAGCGGACGCTACCTGCTCGATGGCGTCGACGTCAGCCGGCTGTCCGACTACCGGCTGGCCAAAATCCGCAGCGGCAACATCGGGTTCGTATTCCAGTCGTTCAACCTCGTCTCGCGCACCAGCGCAATCCGCAACGTCGAACTTCCTTTGGTCTACGCGGGGGTACGAGCTCGGCGCAACCGGGCCCGGCTGGCCCTGGAGCAAGTCGGGCTGAGCGACCGCGAGAAGCACATGCCCAATGAGCTCTCCGGCGGTCAGCAACAGCGGGTGGCGATCGCCCGCGCGCTGATCAACGATCCCACCCTGCTGCTCGCCGACGAGCCCACCGGCAACCTCGACACCGCATCAAGCATCGAGATCATGAAGTTGCTCGGCGCGCTCAATGATGCCGGCCGCACGGTCGTGATCATCACCCATGAGGAGGAAGTCGCCCGGTTCGCCAAGCGAGTCGTGCGGATGCGCGATGGCCTCATTGAGAGTGATGAGGTGTCGCAGAGCCGGACGCAGGTCAGCGCGTGAACCTGTGAGGGCTTGCTGTGCCGGTGACTGGGCGCTGCGTGCACCAGCGACATTCTCGTTCGTATCGCGTTCACCGTTGAGGAGGTGCCATACCACGTCCTGCTACTGCTGTCACCGTTCGCCCACTCGACCTACCGAGGGAGTTGACCGCCGTGTCCCCGAACTCGACGGACCCGAACTCGACGGACCCGGATGAGAGATGGTTGGCCGCCGTGATCGAGCTCGCCGTCCGGAACGTGCACGATGGCGGAGGCCCGTTCGCTGCGGCGATCGTCGTGGACGGCGCGCTGGTGAGCACCGGACAGAACCGGGTAACCCGGGACAACGACCCCACTGCGCACGCCGAGGTGGTGGCAATCCGGATGGCGTGCTCCGCCCGAGGCGACTTTTCGCTTGCCGGCGCGACCCTCTACGCCTCCTGCGAGCCGTGCCCGCTGTGCCTGTCCGCGGCGCTCTGGGCGCGGGTCGACCGGGTCGCCTACGCCGCGGATCGGCACGACGCGGTCCGCGGCGGGTTCGACGACCTGGAGTTCTATGAGCTCTTCGCCCACGACCGGGCAACCTGGGCCATGCCGGTCGAGGCGCTTGCGGTGCCCAACAGTGCTGAGCCGTTCGACGCCTGGCTGGCCAACCCTGACCGGGTCGAGTACTGAGTGGACCTCCACACGATCACTGCTGTAAGGCGGCCCGGGTCACGCTCGGAGCTGGCCCTCGGGCCCGGTCAGCGTGTGGCTCGGTTGGCAGGACGGCCAACACGGCGCCCAGGTGCGCCACCTCACGTTCGAGGATCTCCAGTTCGGCCTCTACTCGATCGGCGAGCAGTACAGCGCCGCCGGGTCATATACCGGCGGCGCCGGCCCGAGGATTCCCGAGAAGGACGCCGCGTCGACCCGTCTCGTGGTTGCTGCGGACCCCGTGGCTTCCAGCGGCTTGACCCACCATTGCTCAACAAGTCGCAGCGAGCACTCGAGGAGCATCTCCACCTTCCGCTCGTCGGCTTTGGCGGTCACGACCCTCAGCGCGTCCGCGCCGCTGCCAGCGAGTTGCTTCCATGTTGCCAAGAGCAGTTCACGACCGTCCCCGGCCCAGGTCGCCTCGGGATCGATCGCGAAGTCGTCGACGAAGCCTTCGCTCATGCGGTGCTGTCCGATGATGACGCCGTGGTCTGTGCGTAGTCCGACGTTGGTCCCGTTTCGATCTGGCGGAGGAGATAGCGGGAATGGGGCTCGGTGCTACCGCGAGCAGCCCCACTCGGGCCAGCCGACCCGGCGCAGGTCACCGCGAGCTTCTACGGCTTCTAGCCGGGATCAACCGATGACGACGTTCCAGGGTCGGATGCGCCAGGCTTTCACCAATCCCTCCCGCACGTAAGGATCGCTCGCCACGATGTTCTCCACGACCGAACGATCGTCGGTCGTGAACACGAACACGGCACCGTCAACCGGTTCGGCAAGAGCGCCGGCCATCAGCAGGACGCCTCGTTCGTGTGCCTCGCTGACCAGTGCCAGATGCGCCTCTCGAAAAGGCGCACGACGTTCGACGATATCTTCCACATAGTCGTAGAACAGCAACGAATGCATTGCCCGATCCTTCCACAGGTGGCCGCGTGGTCGTTCTGGGTCAGCGTGGCGCGAGGGCGAGCGAACCAACCGTCAGTGACGGCGGGAGAGCCGACTGTTCAGCTAGCGAAGTGGGCGGTGGCGAGGGTGGCGCCGCTGCCGTCGATCACTCTTGCCGTGGCGAGCGAGTCGCGATCGACGGCGGCGGGGCCTCCCCACGCCCCGTAACCCTTGGCCAGGGTGAACTTGCCTACCGGCACCGTCGAGCCGTCCCGGCGAATCAATTCGCAGCGGACGGTGCCGCTGGCGGTTTCGCTGTCGGTGTCCAGCGATAGATAGATCCAGGAGGGCTGGCCCGGGTAGACGAAGGCCTGCCCAACCTCCCGTCCCCCGGTGGTCAGCGGTGCGAACAAGACGGTCTGTGCGGGCGCGCTAGCTTCGAACGGCGCTGTCTGGAGGGTTGCCCGGCCTAGCGTCCACCCGCCGGCGACCAGCGCGATGGCGAGCAGGACGGCAGCGGCCGGCACCCACCACCGTCGTCGAGCGCGCGGCGATGGTGGGACCAGGGCGGTCAGCACCCGCTGTTCGAACCCGGCGGGTGGTTCTGCGCCGGGTTGCAGTTCAACGAATCGGTCAGCCGTGACTGTCAGCGCGGACACGGTGTTGCGGCAGGTAGTGCAGCGGTCCAGGTGCGCGAGCGCATGGGCGCGTTCGACGCCGGGAAGCATGCCCAGGGCCAACTCCGCGGCCAGCTCGCGGCACTGCTGGCAGGTCAGCTCAGTCATGGTCGGCTCGCTCGGTGGAAAGGGCCGCGTGCAGCTTGGCCATGGCGGCGCGGATGCGTGACTTCGCGGTACCCACTGGAATGCTCTCGATCTCGGCGATCTCCCGGGCGGTCAGCCCGTGCATAGCGGCCATGACCACGGCCCTGGCCTGCTCTTGCGGAAGGGTAGCGAGCGCGCTGCGCAGCTCGGACGATGTCTCCCCGGCAAGGGCACGGTGTTCGGGGGTGTCGGTGATGGCCGAAATGAGCGGGACCAGGTCCTGCGGGTCGACCGGCGCTGGGCGCCGGACCCGTACGGCATCCACCGCAAGGTTGTGCACGATGCGGGTCAGCCAGGTCCGCACCGACCCCCGGCGGGGGTCGTAGAGACTGGCATACCGCCAGGCGCGTTCGAAGGCTTGTTGCGCGATGTCCTCGGCCAGGCCGCTGTCGCCGACGACGGACAGGGCAACGCCGAACACTGTCCGTTGGAACCGGCGGACGAACGCAAGGGCCAGCTGTGGGTCCCCGGTGCCCAGCCCGGCCAGCAACATGTCGTCTGGCGTGGGCTGCAGCGGCGGCCGGCGGATGTGCACCTCTCCATTACGGACCAACCGCGGCGGGGGATCAGCCACCGACCAGATGAACTCCCCAGTTAGGTCACGATTCGGTCACGGCGGACCGTGTGGCAATCCGGTTCACCCGGGATCTCGTATCGGTATCACCCGATCAGGTAGTCGATACCCACGGAGGCAGACCGATGCAGGCGAACGTACTACGCACCCTGAGGCGCAGCCGCGACCGTCGGTTCGCCTTAGCCGCGTGCGCGGCCAGTCTCGCCCTCGTATCGACAGCGTGTGGCAGCGGTGGTACGGCGAGCTTCCCGCCCAGCGGTGCGGTGTCGAGCACCACCAGCGGCCCAACGAGCAGCCAACCGGCGGGACATCAGGTGACGGTGCAGATGACGGACTTCCATCTGGCGCTGTCCGACCCGACCTCGGCGCCGGGAACCTACACCTTCGTCGCGGTCAACTCCGGTCACGCCGATCATGCCATCGAGATCGACGGACCAGGCGTCTCCGATCAACGCACCCCGGGCGTAGTCGAGCCGGGCCACTCGGCGAGCCTCACCGTGACCCTGCAGCCCGGCAGCTACGACATGTACGGCCCGGTCGACGGCCACCGGGCGATGGGGATGCACACGCGTTTCGCCGTCGGCGCAGGGGGCGAAACCGGTAGCAGCTCGCCTGGACCGGGCACCGGTGCCGGCGGCTACTGATGAATCTCCTTGCAATCGGCCGGCACGAGCGGTCACACCGGTCAGCCCCACTAATGGCCGGCCGGCTCCTGGGAGTTGGTCTGACCGCCGTAATGGGGTTGATCCACCTGCGGCTGTGGGTGGATGGATACCGGGAGGTGCCGGTGATCGGCACGCTGTTTCTGGTCAATGCGATCTGCGCCGTTGCGCTCGCAGTGGTGATGTTGGCCGTGCCGGCTCGCCTGCTTCGCGTTGTGGCCGCAATCACCGCTCTGTTCACCGTGATCACCCTGGCGGGGCTGATCCTGAGCCTGACATTCGGCCTGCTCGGCGTGCACGAGTCCTTGCAGACCCCGCTCGTGCCCACCACGCTGGCCGTCGAGTCAACCGGGGTGCTCGTGCTCATCGGAATACTCGCAATCAGCCCCGACACCGGCCGGCGGTCGAGATCAGCTGCTGCTCGCAGGCGGTCGGTGTCCGTGACGACCTGGTCAAGGTCGTGGTAGGCGCCTGTCATCGGTGAACGCAACAGGCGCCTCGGTCAGCATCGCGGCGGTCCGCGAGTTTGAGGACACCTTGGGGTGTTAGGCCACTTGCCGTAACGTCATCTGGCATCGCCGCGATTACAGAGCATGGCAGCCACCTTGCAGCGAGTAGCGTGGCGGCCACCAGCATGTTCGTCGGCGGTGAGTGTTCCGCTCCACCATCGGATCCGCGGAGCTGCTGGCCGAGCGTGGCGTCCAGGCGGTGCCCAGCTTCGCCCTGGCTACCCTGCCAGGAATCCTGCCCGTTCCGTAGGGCTGGACCCTCTAGGTCGATTCATTGAGAGGCTGGCCACGTCGTGATTCTGCGAGCCTATCGCGTGTCTATTGAGGCAGAGGGTGCAGATGCTCGTCCGGCGTGGGAATACTTGGTCAGTCAGGACCCGAGCATCGCGCTGTCGAAGACACCGCAGTGGGCGGATTGCATATGCAGTTCCGAGCATTTCTCGGACGCGACTTTGCTATTTCGGGGAGAAGATGGACGTCGGCTGATCTTGCCTCGTGTACGCAAAACAGGTATCCTCTCCTCGCTGGGACTATTCGCGTCACCTCCGAGCCATTGGAATCTTGGCGCTGACGCAAGCGGTTTCCTCAGCGAGGGTGGGCCGGTCTCGTCCAGAGAGACCGATGCGCTGATTCAGGAGATCCGACGTCATCCCGGTCTGCGCACTCGCGTCGTGGTGGGTAAGGAGGATGCCCAGGTGTGGGCATCAGCCGTGCCAAGCGCGGTCTATTCCATCGCCCGGTCCGCGCAGGTACTCGATCTCCGCGGAGGTTTTTCCACAGTCTGGTCGAAACGGTTCACGAGCAAGGTGCGATCCAATTGCCGGAAAGCGGAACGACGGGGCGTTGTTGTCGAGTCGGACAGCACTGGACGACTGATTCCTGTCTTCGACGTACTGTACCGGAGATCCGTCGAGAGATGGGCTCAGGAGAGACGTTATCCGTTGACGTTGATGCGCTGGCTTGCCCAACGCCATCACCCGCTGAGCAAGTTTGCAACGGTAGCCCGCACATTGGGTGAGCGTTGCACTGTTTGGATAGCGTGGCGGCAGGGCGAGCCTATCGCTGGCATAATCAATTTGACGAGAGGTCCGCGAGTCACCTACTGGCGGGGTGCGATGGACAAAGAACGTTCACGGGGCACTGGCGCGAACGAACTTCTCCATCGTTGCGCGATTGAGTCCGCATGCGCAGGTGAACGGCAGAGTTATGATTTCGGTCTATCTCAAACTGCCGAACTGATGAAGTTCAAGAGTACCTTTGGGGCGGACGAGGTCCCCGTGCACATCTACTACTTCGAGAGAATTCCAACGGCGGCTACCGAAATCAAGTGTTACGACGCGGCCAAGCGGGCTATCCGAGGTGTGATGCAGTTGAATAGTCGCAGTTCTTGAACCTCGGTGAAGGATCGGTTGTGCGAGATGGCGCGGTAGTGCTGATACTGGCGGTGTCGCGCCATGGGAAGGCGTCGCGTACCCCCTCCTCGACGACCGGAGGCGACATGTGCGGGTTCTCACGCGGTGTGCTCCTACCGCGGCCGCTACCGTGCGTTCGCATGACGCACATCCAGACCACCGTTTCGGGTCGGTGGGTTCGGTGACAGCGCTTGACGGTGAAACCCCCACCGCTACGGCGCGGAACTCGGCCACCGTTGCCGCCTGGACGCTGGTCAGCAGGGCCACCGGCTTGCTCCGGGTGGTCGTGATCGGCGCGGTGCTCGGACCCACCTATTTCGCCAACTGCTTCCAGGCCGGCTACGTCGTGCCGAACATAGTGTTCACGTTGATCGCCGGGCCGATACTGGCGATGGTGCTGGTGCCTGGCGTGGTCCGCGCCATCGGCGCCGGGGGTCTACCCCGGGCCCGTGAGGTGCTCGGCCGGGTGGCCGGGTGGCTACTCGTGGTCTCGTTCGCGGTCGTCGTGTTGCTGATGATTGCCGCCCCGGTGGTGGCCTGGACGCTGAGCCTGGGGATCTCCGATCCCGCGCAACGAGCGCGGGGGTTCTGGCTGACCACGCTACTGGTCCTGCTTGTCGCACCGCAGGTCCTGCTGAACTGCCTGGCTTATCTCGGCATGGTGGCCCAACGGGCTCGTGGGCGCTTTGCGCTCGCGTCGGCCGCGCCGGCCGTGGAGAACATCGTCCTGATCCTGACGGTGGTACTGGCCGGCTGGTATTACGGGACGGGCCTTGACCTCGATCACGTGCCGGTCGACATGGTCGTGGTACTCGGGGTGGGCAGTGTGTCGGCGGTAGCGCTGCACGCGGGGTTACAGCTGTTCGGTGCGGCGCGGGTGGGTCTGTTGACTCGCCCGTCGATGCGTTGGAAACACGACCCTGAGGCTGTCGCAGTGACCCGCCGGTTGGCGCGCTCGGTCGGCGTGGCGGCTTGCCCGGCAGCGGCGATGTACGTGCTGCTCGCGCTGGCCGGCTCGGTGCCCGGTGGCGTGTTCGTCGTGCAACTGTCCTATGCGGTGTTGTTCTCGTTGTC
>JBOHFC010000240.1:0-7212 GCA_050701375.1 Pseudonocardiaceae bacterium | reverse complement strand
CCTCAGGTCAACAGCCTCGCGGGTCAGTTCCTCGCCGAGCGCGAGCGACCGGCTGGACCGCCTCCCTCACGACCCACCACCAGCGCCGTCCCCCGGCACGGCCGTTCGACACCAGCCACCTAGGGCTTCGCCTCCGTGAGATCCGCAAAGACGCCGGTCTCACAGGGCGAGCCTTGGCCACCGCTATCGACTGCCATTTTACGAAGGTCAGCCGGATGGAAAACGGCAGCCAAGCACCGTCCGAGGACAACATCAAAGCATGGTGCCTAGCGCGCAACGCGGACGATCAGATTCTTGACCTCATCGCCACTGCGCGCGCGATCGAATCCATGTATGTCGAATGGCGACGCCGAACTCGGGCCGGCATGAAACACCTCATGCTGACCCCAGTACCGCTCTACGAACGAACAAGACTATTCCGCGTATACGAACACAGCGCCATACCCGGACTATTCCAAACCGCCGAATACTCTGCCGCTATCTTGAGCTACTTCATAGAGTTTCTCGATGCACCCGACGACCTAGATGCCGCCCTGCAGGCGCGCATGGAACGGCAGAAAATCATCTACTCCGGCAACCGCCGATTCAGTGTAATCCTTGAAGAAAACGCGCTACGCGCGAGAGTCGGAAACCCCGAAATCATGGCCGGTCAACTCGACCGCCTGCTCGCCACGATATCGCTACCACGGGTCAGCCTCGGAATCGTCCCGCAAACCACGCCTCGAAAGACCTTCACACAAGTCGGATTCTGGATCTACGACAACGCCATGGTTGGCGTCGAAACACCCACCGCGAAACTCGAAATAACACAGCCACGGGAAATAAGCCTCTACGCCGCGATGTTCGAACACCTCAGACAATCCGCCGTGCACGGCGCCCAAGCCCGCGCACTCATCGCCCGCGCCATAACCGACCTAACAAACGAAGCGGATACGTGAGACAAGACCGCCTCGCCAGTGCCCACCGATTGAAGGTGTGCGCCTCGGCTTCATTGCGAAGTTAAGCGATGCTCGGCCGTATCTCTCCCGTAGCGGCACTGCTCTTGTGAGCGTACTCGATCGCGAAGTTCTTAGAAGCTCCAGCCCTGCCGGGTGATAAATCCAATTAGGTTGACGCACGGCACGTTCAACGCATTGCACACGTCGGGAATTTTGGGTTGTCCATGCGGCCGGTGGCTCCTTCTTCGCTGACGACAACCCCTGAGCGCGCGATCGCTAGGCCGATGACGAACGGGCCGGCGGCGTTGCGGCCTTTACCGACTCCCATGAGTTTAGGGTGGGCGGCGAGCACATTGGAGGTGGCTTGCTGAATGTCGGCTTCTAGCGACAGGAAAAGCCCGTCTTGTTGTTTGGCCCATCTGGACGCGTCGTCGTCGCGTTTGCTTAGCTCGTCTTTCACGACATCGACCGCGCGGACGTGCCCCTCGACGATCATCGCCTCGATGTTCGTCCACAGCGTGCGGAACACGGCCGGCGGGAGTAGGTCGCGTCGCCCGTTCATGATGGAGCTGGTGTCGAAGGAGTAGAACACCATGCCTATACGGTTTCCCGTACACCGGCGGTGACAGCGAGACGCGCGATCTGCTCCACCTTGACGTTAAGGTAGCTCTCTGCGGTGAAGCTAGAGATAGCACGGCGCCGGTGGGCATCGGCGACGTGCCGCACGTAGCCTTTGCCGAGATCTCGGACCGTGTTGCGGTACCAGTTACCGCCGGACCCGCGTGAGCGCTCCTCGTCCTCGTAGGCTTGCAGGAATTCATCGCGGCGCGTCTGGTAGAAGGCCGTATCGACCCGGCCCAGTGTCACCAGCCGGCGCAGCAACGCTTCGGCGCTGACACCGAACGGAGCCGCCACAGCGCGTAACGATTCATAGGTCCAGCTGTCTTGCTGGTTAATGCGCGCGATGACTTCGGGCCGCGCAAGCACGTCGCGTGCCGGCATGAGAATAGCGGCCGCGATGGCGTTGCAGCGAGCCTCTAGCTCCCGTTCCGGAGATGTTGCGCGCAGATCGGCGGTCATGTCGCACAGACCGTTGGTGTGTAAGAGCAGGTGCGCGTACTCATGCAGAAGTGAAAACAACCGGCCGCGTGGACCGTCAGCGCCGTTGACCATAATCACGGGCAGCTGGTCGAAGTACAGCGAAAACGCCCGCATCTCTTGCGGCGAAACTTGCCCACGCGAGGTCGCCATCACCAGCACGCCGGCTTGTTCAAGTCCGGCACCCCACACATTGAGATGGTCGTAGGCGGTGCCGCCGGCCGGCAGCTCCAGCGGCGAAAGCTCAAGAACTCTACGCCGTGCCAGCGTCGCCAAGTCTTCATCGTCGCTGACCGATTGCAGCTGCCAATCAGTCAGCGGCGTGACGTCTTCTAGCTCGAACAGTTCCAGCGCGTTACCCCGCTGGCGATGCGCACGCCGGTACTCGGCATGTAACTCGGGTGACCACTCGCCCGCTGCCGCGCCCACGTGCCGTCGAAAGTCGCGGAGCGTGTCAAAGCCTGCCGGAGGTTCGGGCAGGAAGAACACGCCTAACGCCCTGTTGTAAGCCGTGGCAGCCTTCCGCAACTGGGCGATACTGGGCTGAGCGTCACCGGCCTCCCACTGCTGTACCCGATCATCGGCCACACCGATCTTGCGGGCCGCCGCCACCGTGGTCAGCCCCGCAGACTCCCGCGCCCACCGCAGCACGGCGGGCGCGACGAGCGCAGGGATCGAGGCGGCCACGCACCCATCCTCTCCCACGAGGCCACGTCGGGCCACAGCCCACGCCGGCCCGTTCGGCACCGACCTCACCCGGTGGCGTGCTGGCTGGTGTTGAGCCGGGCCGGAGGCAACGCGAGTGGCTGGGTGGGATCGCGGGGTGTGGAAACGACATCGAGCGTGGCGAGGGCTTGGCTGCGGATATTGTGATCGGAATCGAACAATAACGGGATCAAGCTCCGAAAAGCACGAACAGGCCTCAGTCTCGGGAGGCCCGTTCGTCCCTACCGCTGGCCGCTCCGGGTCAATGAAGCTAGGTCAGCGCCCTAGACAACGCGCCAAGGCTACGTTCAGTAACGGAAGTTATCAAATCGTTATTAAATTCGAGCCCCGGCCACTAAGACGCCGCAGGCGCCTCACATCTCACGGAGCGCGTTGCGGATCACGGCTCCGTCCGCCCGGGTTGCGATCGGGTCATAAGCACTCCACATGCCTTCGGCCCACCTCCCGCTGCGGCAGTGACGACATTATCGGCCCACCAGTGGGCAAAACGTACATGCTGCGGAGAGAGGTCGATATAATCGCTGTCCCATCCTTGTTCGCGGTACGAGTCCTTTCGTGCAGATAAGGGACGAAACGGCGATCTTATCGAGCCGTGCCGTAATGGCTTCAGCGGCGAGAGCCGGCGGCTGCCAGCATCGTCCGATGCAACATCAGCAGCTGCGCTTGGTGAGTGATCGTATTGCTCTTGGTTTGTAAGAAAAACATCCTCCATTTCTATACATCATCAGTTGCCTTCACATGTAGCGGACGAGCTCGGCACTCAACCGCCAGTTTAAGGGCGATCAGGCTGCACATGTACTCGGCCCGCTTTAGAAGTTCGGGGCCTTCGCCGCCTCGTATTATCCTTTCTTTGTTCTTGGGTATGCTGGTAACGTTGGATTAGCTCGACGTAGAGCTCGTGTTCTTCTTGGGCTTGTTGGTAGCTCTGGGCCAGCTCAGCCCAGAGCTCGGCAACCGCTCTGGCGTCTCCCAGGTTATCGAGCTTCGACGGCCAGTCCACACAACGGCGTCCGTCGTCGTCCAGAGATTGATAGGGCAACGCGGGTCGGTCGTCACCCTTACGAAAGGGGTCAAACATGATGAAGATGTGCCAGCCTCTGTCCGGCTGAAACTCGATCGAGAAACCGTAGTCTGCGTGCCCGTCTCGCGTCCGGTAAGCCATTACGGCCATGGTTTTCCCTCTCATCATCCACTAGATTTGTAATTTATTCCTTCTTGGCCGGTTCTCTGGGATCGGATGACCGCCTCGGATTTCATGAATCTCCTTAAGTCTCGTAGGAGGGTTCTGACGGGGCGCTGCGCTGCACGGTCCGCTCTCCTTAGGCCAGGTGGGTGGCCAGCACGGTTGCGGACACGCCGACGGCCAGGCCTAGGACGACACCAGCGGACACCAGTCCGCCAACCAGGCGGCACTGCTGCAGAACGACGATCAATACCAGTGCGCCTACCAGCACGGTGACGGCCACGGTGTGTGAGCTGCTCGCCATCAGAACCGCCTCCAGTGTCGTACGTATACGTATGACACCAGGAGAGCTCTCTCTTGTCAAGCCTCGTTCGACCACGCTCGGCCAGGGGAGCCGGAGCGGTCGTTGGGTGCTCGGGGCGGCCTAAGCAACTAAGCAACTACTGCGGTGAGGACACCACCAAAATCGGTCCGCGGCGCACGCCGAGGGCCTGGGCTGCACTCCCGCTGGTAACAGACGGTGCATAGTCCAGGGCGGCCCTGCGCGAGCAAGGCACCGTGGTGACGGACGAGCTGCGAGGTAACGCCTTGTCTGCGACGATAATCAATTCGTGGTTCGTCGACTCTGGACCGTGGCGCCACGGTCGGCACACCATGGTGCTGGAGCTTCGACAGGTACTGCGGGAGGGTGAGCGAGGAAGTGGGCTATCCGCGTCGAGAAAAACCTTCTGAGCTGTTAGAACTCTACGAAGTAGCTGCGGCCCTGTTTACGTCGTTGAAGGAGACGTTCAACGTGCCTGAAACTTATGAGTTTTCACTGCGGCATGTGGATGTCACCGCGCACCACCTACATAACCCAGGTGATGTGGCCGCTTTCGCGATGTTACAGCTCCAGGCTCTCCGGCTCATCGCCACGCCCGACGTGGTGACAGCCAGTGATGTCGTGGTAGGCGTAGCGGCCGAACTCACTCGGGCCTTGGAGGAACTAGCCTGTTTCCTCGACGTCAAATACCAAGCCTACATGTTGCGACGGATGCGCGATCAAATCAACGAAGCCGGCCGAATAGTAGCTGACCTTGGCAACGGAACGGATGAAGGTATCGTCGAGTTGTGGTAGCCTTAGCGCAGATCGTATTTGAGTTTCCCACCATAAATCGGCCTCCCGTGGCAGTCGCTCGTCAAGCATGACCATGCTTTTCGGAGGCAGGGTGCAGCAATCAGGAGTAACGTTAATTGGCCCATCGTAAGTGGCTTGACGCTTGATAGGACCACTGCGGTATGCGCTCAGTGCGGTAGGGATCGTGTTATGGGAATCGAAAGAGACTCCGAGCAGTGGCTGCGGTAGGCAGCGTTTTAGTCGGGTTGGCGCAGACGGCACGGATCGTGTTGCCGGCCGTGGGAGGCGATCGATTACTGATTGCAGTGCAAGTTGGTGTCGCGGCCGACGACGATCAGCTGGCGCAGCCAAGCGGTGAGGGGGTAAGGCGGGTTGTAGGCGGGCCGCGTTCGCGTCGGCCCCGTTTGATTGATCAGAGCACAGATTGTGCTGCCACGTTGAACTGCTGGCGGAAAAAGCGTGGTGTGAGGCATTGGCTGACTCGGCTGCTCATCAGCCATCTTTCGGTCCCGCGACTGGGGCGTGCCAGGGAGCGCGGGGTCGCGCCGCGGCCGGCTAAGACCTTCCAGCCTATCCTGAAGGAACAACGTCGAGGGCGTCAACGTGCTTGCCAACGGTGCTGCAGAGAGGTCGGCTCAACCAGGCCCGACAACAATAGTGTCACAGACACGCATAGCGGGCGGTCTTTTGGGGAGTCTAGTCTGGGTGCCGCGAGCGCTGCAACGTTAACAGCCGCGCTGTTCAAACTGGCGACGGCGGCACTCGAGGGCTACGTAATTGCCGAGCCCTGCAGCAATGGACAGCCCTCACGCCGACGCGCCGTCCCCCGCCTGACGGACGACCGCCTGCGGCAGGTCTCGTCGTGGCGTCAGTGGTTGCCGGTGCCCCGTGGCTGCTTAGTGCAGCCTAGCCTCGCCTATTCACGGATGTGATCGTCTGGTTGGGGGCCTCGACCGATCTCCCTTTGTTGATCTTGTTGTTGGGTGGTGGGCGAGGTGTGGGTGCCCCGGTTGTCGCGTCGGGTGGGCGCCGGTTCCACGGGCCGGGTGGTTCCTTGGTTCGTTGTGGCGGGTGGGTGCTGGTCAGGGTGGTGGCAGGGCGAGGATCGCAGTGAACGCCTGGCATAGGTGGTGGGCCCAGGGCCAGGTTTCGGGGATTGTGAGGTGTCGGCGTCGTTGGCCGCGGACGAG
The DNA here is from genome assembly GCA_050701375.1 of Pseudonocardiaceae bacterium. Taxonomy (GTDB): domain Bacteria; phylum Actinomycetota; class Actinomycetes; order Mycobacteriales; family Pseudonocardiaceae. Next base: position 960 of record JBOHFC010000240.1, on the reverse strand, counting down.
GCGCGCGGCGGTGTGCAGGAGCTGGAAGCGCAGGGTTTTGGGTTCGGCTTTGGCGAGGTCGCCGGTCAGGGCGAGTAGGCGTAGCCAGGCGAGCAGGTCGCAGGCCAGGACACCGTGGCGCACCAGGCCTGGTTGATGGCGTAGTCGCGAGAGGGTAGATGGGCTAGGAGGCCGCTGAAAAACCCCCGTTTCGACCCAACTCGGCGGACAAAGTTGCAGGTCAACGGCTTGCGATGGAGCTCTGGGTCGAGTTATTCAGCACCCTCCTAGGCCGGTGTTCTTGCCGCAGCGGATGCGGTCTTCGACCCGGGCTTGGGTGCGGTGAGCGGCTTCGAGGAATTGGATCTGGTGCCGGGGGTGTTGGTGGCGATGATCTGGTAGCGATTGCCCGCGTGGTGTTCGAACAGGGACAGTTGCGCGCCGGGGTGGGGGTTGTCGCGGCGGATGATGATCCGCATGTCGAGTGGCCAGCCGGCGAGGCGGTCGCCGCCGGCGCTGTGGCGCAGCAGCCCGGTGAGCTCGGCGACCTGGGCGTCGTCGCGGGGATCGCCCTGCGCGTCGAGCGCGGGCACCCAGGCGGCGGCGGGGACCTTGGTGAGCACGGCACGGATGCGTTCATCGAAGTCGAACCCGACCGAGTAGTGCACCTCACAGCCCGGCTTGTCGTTGAGCGCGCTGATGTGGCTCACCAGCGCGTGGGTGGATCCGGCGCCGTCGCAGGTGATCAGCATCGCCCGTCGGTGCGGTGCGGGGATCTGAGCGATCGCCTGGTCCAGCACCTCGATATGGTCTGAGGCGGTGTCGGACCCGGCCCGCCCCGGCCGTAGTTTGATCCCCAGTGACTCGTCGGTGTTGTCACACCATGCGGTCAGCGGATGAAACCCGAACGTCTTCTTAAATGTGGGCCCGGCCTGCTGTTTCTCACTGTGGGCGAGCACGATCGAGGCGTCGAGCCGGATC
>JBOHFC010000239.1:0-2984 GCA_050701375.1 Pseudonocardiaceae bacterium | reverse complement strand
GATGGGTCTCCCCCGCGGTCAGCAACGGCAACCCCCACACCGGCCGATCCGGATCAACCGCAATACCCTCCAACAACACCAACAGATGCCCCACCATCCGCTGGATCGTGGCGACATCGAACAGGTCCGGGTCGTAGGCGAGGTGCAGGTCGAGCTGGTCGCCGAGGCGGGCCCGCAGGCTCAGCGGGAAGTTGGTGGTCTCGAGCGCCTGGACGTCGCGCACCTGCAGGCCCGCCTGGTCAAACGACGCCGAGTCGAACGGGTAGTTCTCGAACACGACCAAGCTGTCGAACAGACTCGCCCTGGTCGGCAGGTCGCTCCAGGCCTGCAGCTGGGTGAGTGAGACGAAGTCGAACCGCCGCGACTCGGCCTGCTGAGCCTGCAACTCGCGCAGCCACGACACCACGTCCTGCCCATTGTCGATCTGCATGCGGGTCGGCACGGTGTTGATGAGCATGCCGACGATCGACTCCACGCCCGCCAGTTCGGCCGGCCGCCCGGAGACGGTGGTACCGAAAACGACATCGCGCTCGCCGCTGTAGTGCGACAACAGCAATGCCCACGCAGCTTGTACGAGCGTGTTCATCGTCAGGCTGTTGCGCTTGGCCACCGAGTGCAACCGGGCCGACTCCTGGGCCCCGAGCTCGACATCCACCGATTCCGAGGACTCAGAACGGTGCGCTGGACCGGGTTGGCGGTCGTAGGGCAACGGGGTCGCCGACTCGAACCCGGACAACACCGCTCGCCAGTGCTCCTCGGCCTGCCGGCCGTCCTGCTCGCGGAGCCACTGCAGATAGTCCCGGAACGGTCGCCGAGCCACCAGCGCGGGCCGGCGACCGTGCACGATCGCCGCGTACTGCGCGCACACCTCGGCGAACACTGCACCCATGCTCCAGCCGTCCAGCATCACGTGGTGCGTGGTCCAGACCAGCAGGACCTCGTCGTCAGGCAGCGTTGCGATGACCAACCGCAGCAATGGCGCGGCGGTGACGTCCGCCCCGGCGGCGCGGTCCTTGGCCGCCACCCGCTGCAGCTCCCGATCTCGCTCTACCTCGGCCATCCCGCGCCAGTTGTGGTAAGCGGTAGGCAGCACGACGTCGCGGTACACGACCTGCAGCGGCTCGTCGACTCCCTCCCAGACCACCGAGCTGCGTAGCAGCGGCGTGCGGTCGACCACCCGCTGCCACGCGGTACCCAGCGCCTGGGCGTCGGCGCCGGACAGCCGCAGCCGGATCTGGGCGACATAGGCAGCGGAACCCGTGTCGAGCAGGCTGTGGAACACCAGCCCGGCCTGCAGCGGCGTCAGCGGGTAGACGTCCTCCACGTTCCGACCGTCACCGACGACCTGGTCGACTTCCCGCTGGCTCAGCCGGGCCAGCGGGAAGTCTGATGGAGTGCAGCCGCCGACCTCCGGCCGGGAGCAGTGTTCCACGATCTCCCGCAACGCCGCGACCATGTCCGACGCCAGCTGCGCGACGGTGGCCTCGTCGTGCACGTCCTCGGAGTACGTCCAGCCCAGCTCCAGCTCGCCGTTGGTGACCACCCCGGTGACATCGAGCAAGTAGGGGCGGACGCTCTCGGGCGCATGATCCGGCGCGAGCGAGCCGCGCAAGCTGCGGTAGAGCCCACCGGAATGTGGTGCCACGTCCCACTGGCCGTGATAATTGAGGCAGATCTGCGGCTGCACGTCATCGCGCAGGACGCGCGCGGTGGAGCTCTCCGGGCTCAGATAGCGCAATGCCCCGTAGCTGAGCCCTCGGTGCGGTATGGCCCGCAGCTGTTCCTTGACCGACGTCAGGATGGCGCGCCAGTCCGAGCCGACCGGCACCGTGAGCGCGACCGGGAACAGGGAGGTGAACCACCCCACCGTGCGAGCCAGGTCGATCCCGTCGAGGAGCTCCTCCCGGCCGTGCCCCTCCAGCGCGATCAGCACCCGGTCCCGACCGGTCCATTTCGACAGCACCCGACCGAGTGCGCTCAGTAGCATGTCGTTGATCTGCGTCCGGTATACCCCCGGCACCCGGTGCAGCAACGCATCGGTGTCGTCGCGATCCAACCGCACCATCACTGTGCGGCTAGAACCGACCGTGTTGGCACCGGTACGGCTGACCGGCAAGTCGGGCGCTGCTTCCTGCGGAACCGTGGACCAGTACGCCAGGTCGTCATCCAGACCACCGGCCTGGACGTGTCCACTCAGCCGGTGCGACCACTCCATGAACGGGGTGGTCGGCTCCAACTCCACCGGATGCGCGGAGCGCGCCTGGTCGTAGGCCGTCTCCAGATCGCCCAGCAGGATCCGCCATGACACCCCGTCGACGACGAGGTGGTGAACGGCGATGAACAGAAATGGTCGCCGCCCGGGTCCGCAGCCGAACAGCACCACCCGCAGCAGCGGGCCGCCGGTGACGTCGAGACCGGACTGGGCGGCGACCGCTGTCTGCGCCATGGCGGCCCGTCGGCCCTCGTCGTCCAGATCCGACAGGTCGCGCCGACGGAGCACGTCGCCCGACTCGGCGGGCGCGACGTCCTGGCACCACTCGCCCTCGACGTGGGAGAAGCGCATACGCAGTGCCGGGTGGTGGTCCACCAGCGCATCCACAGCCGCCGACAACGCGTCCTCGTCGAGGTCCTCGGTCAACTCGACGACGACCGACTGGTTGAAGTGGGATAGCGCGCCGTGGGTCGTGAAGAACCAGTGCTGGATCGGAGTCAGCGGTGCCGGGCCGAGGACCACTTCGGGGGCCGCCAGCTCCGATACCGGCTCCACCGTGATGAACGCCGCGAGCTCGGCAATCGTCTGGTGCAGGAAGATGTCCTTTGACGTCATTCGTACGCCGGCCTTCCGGGCCCGGGAGACGAGTTGGATGGTGAGGATGGAGTCCCCGCCGAGTTCGAAGAAATCGTCTGTCACCCCGACCCGTTCCACGCCGAGCACCTCAGCCCAGATCTCGGTGAGCGTGTGTTCGGTCGCGTTCCGCGGGGCC
>JBOHFC010000238.1:0-2292 GCA_050701375.1 Pseudonocardiaceae bacterium | reverse complement strand
CAGCGGACCAGCGAGGTTGCCGACGGCGAAGGCGACAAGATACAGCGGAGTCCAGTTCGGCGCCACGCCATAGAATTTCTCCAGCACCAGAGTGGACGTGAAAAAGATGGCGTTGTACAGGAATGACTGGCTGATCATCAGCGAGGCGCCGAGCACAGCCCGGCTCGGGTACTCGCGAAACAGCACCCGGGTCAGCGCTAGATAACCGATCTGATCGGTCGGCTGCAGGTCGATCGCCTTGCTCTGGTCCACCGGCGGCAGGACCTTGCCGGACAGCTCTACCTCGTGCTCGATATAGGAGATGGACTTCTCGGCGGCCTCCTCACGGCCATTCATGACCTGCCACCGGGGGCTTTCCGGTAAGTTACGCCGGACCACCAGGATCACCAGACCCAGCACCGGACCGATCAGGAAACCGATCCGCCAACCGACGCTGAGACTGAACACGTTCAGCAGGATGAAGGTGCCCAACGTGCCGAGGACCGCGCCCGCCCAATACGTGCCGTTGACGGCGATATCCACCCGACCGCGGTAGCGAGCCGGGATCAGCTCGTCGATCGCCGAGTTGATCGCCGCGTACTCCCCGCCGATTCCCGTACCGGCGATGAAGCGGGTCGCGTACAGGAAGACGACCCAACCGACGCCGCTGCCCAGGGTCAGCGCGGTCAGCCCGCTGCCCACCAGGTAGACACCCAACGTGATCATGAACAGGTTGCGGCGTCCCAGCTTGTCCGACATCCGGCCGAACACCAGCGCGCCGACGACTTCACCGACCAGGTACACCGTCGCGATCAGTCCGACCTCGGTCGAGGACAGGTTCAGCGTCTGCGGCTGGTTCAGCACCTCTCCGACGGACGTCGCGACGGTGATCTCGAGGCCGTCGAGGATCCACGCCACGCCGAGCGCTACCACCATCCGGGTGTGGAACGACGACCAGGGCAGCCGGTCGATCCGGGCGGGGACCAGGCTGCGCACCGCACCGGGCGTCACCTGGCTTGCGGTGGTCATCGGTGCCTCCCGGCCGTAACGGGTGAATCGGAGTACCCGGACACGGCGATGGTCAATCGCGACGCCCGGCCGGTAGCGCAGCGGAGTTGACCGCAGGCGCAGCGCCACCTATCGGTGAACATCCTTGCCGCTGCGACACGCGCCGGGAATGCTCGATCTGGAGAGATATTTGTGTGCGGCGCACGGTGAGGGGGCTCGATGGCTGGTTCCCAAGTGGTTGATGAAGTCGGGGTGGCGAGCCGGATCGGGACCGGGTTGGCCCAGCTCATCCGGCTCGTCGAGCGCGCCGCCGTGGCCCGCGGTGAAGACCTTGACCGGCCGTCGTTCATGCTCCTGCACACGCTGGTCTGCCTGGGACCGTCACGGGTGACCATGCTCGCCGCCGCGGTGCATTCCGATCCGTCCACGGTCAGCAGGCAGGCCGCCCACCTCGTCGACATGAAGTTGTTGGAGCGGCGTGCTGATCCCGCCGACGGACGCGCGTCGTTGCTTGCCATCACCGACGCCGGCACTGCCCTGCTGGAGCGCGCCCGGCAGCGCCGGGACGATCGGATCGCGGCAATCACCGGATCGTGGGAGCCGGCCGAACGGGAGCAATTCGCCGAGCTGATCGACCGCTTCACCGCCGGTTACGAGAGGGACTGGTGCGCCGGCCGACCGGCCCACGGCTGATCTGTCAGGTCTCTGGATCGGGCGGCAGGTCGCTGGGACCGCCCGCATCTCGGGCCCGCTGCCAGGAAGTGCGGATCTCCTGCTCGGCTTCGCCTCGAGCCACCCAGTGGGCGCCCTCGACGCTCTTGCCGGGTTCCAGCGCCTTGTAGACCTCGAAGAAGTGCTGAATCTCCAACTTGTAGAACTGGTCGAAATCCTCGATCTCACGTAGCTGCTCCATCCGGGGATCCGCACAGGGCACGCAGAGCACCTTGTCGTCGCCCCCCTTCTCGTCGCGCATGCGGAACATGCCGACTGCCCGGCAGCGGATCAGGCAGCCCGGGAAGGTGGGCTCCTGCACCAGTACCAGAGCGTCCAGCGGGTCGCCGTCCTCGCCGAGGCTGTCCTCGATGAAGCCGTAGTCAGCCGGATACTGGGTGGCCGTGAACAGGGTGCGGTCCAGCCGGATACGGCCGGTTTTGTGATCCATCTCGTACTTGTTGCGCTGACCCTTGGGGATCTCGATGGTGACGTCGAACTCCACCGCGCACTCGCTCCCTTCCGCCGCCCGACCCAGCTCCAGCGTCTCCGCTGCGCCTGTCACCAGCTCCGGAGGCACAGAGCAGTACAGAC
>JBOHFC010000237.1:0-6008 GCA_050701375.1 Pseudonocardiaceae bacterium | reverse complement strand
ATCTCGTGGCAGCAACTGTGAACTACCAGCCACGAGCACCACACCCACGGAGAACCACCGCACCACCAGCAACATCACCCGGATCGGGCGACATCACGCAACAGGTCGAGAAGCCCCGGAGAACGGGCAACAGCACCTACGCGGCGGGGGTAAGGGCTCTACCGGACCCGCTACCTACCGCTGTCCGCACCCGTGCGGTAGCGGGGGGCCGCTACCCGGTAGACCCCCCGGGTAACGGGCCCTGACCAGCACGGTAGCGGGGGTAGACGCCCACCACCCCAAACACCAGACGCCCCGTTCCCGGCCTCACCACCCCGCCCTCTGACAACATCCCAGCCCCAACCCTGCGAACGTAACCGGGCTCGCTGTCGCCGCAGCTCAACTGTCACCGTGCGTAGTTTGAAACGGTCGGAGAGATTCGGGGAGGGAGGCGGCTGCCCGCGAGTCAGACTCCCCGAACTTCCGGGGTCTGCCGAAGTGTCCGGCATGAGTGTGGACGCGGTCCCTGTTGGCTTCTGTGTGGGCTGGTCAGGCCGGAGGAGGCAGGGTCGGGGAGGCGACAGGGAGAACCTCCGGCCATCCATGGCGCCTCCCCGACCAACTCCCTCACCCAATTCATCAACTCCCCTTCCGGGTCCCCGTCACCGTGAGCCAGCCGGAGTGGCCCCTCGCAGCGGACATCCCTGTCTTTGCCGGTCACTCTCGGCCCCCACCTGACCGGGCACATCTGACCGCTGGACTGCCGGCAGTCGGCGTCGATCGCTTTGGTTGCCAGGTCGGCTCTCAGCTCACCACATCGTGGACATGTCTGTACTTCGCGTGTTCCACAGGCACATAGCGACTATCCACATCCTTTACTTGGGAATACGCTGCCGCGGGCGAGAACTGTCCACACCCGGTGACGCGAATTTCCGGGTTTATCCACAGTCAGCCACTTGTTGTACACATAGCGCTCCCCAACCAGGCTTGTCTAGGGTGCGCTTTCATTCACACCGTCCGTCGTATGAGAGAGCGTGGCGTCAGCCGCTGTGACGTTTGCGCAACAGTTCGATTTGCTGCCCGTAATCTTGAGTCCACCATTTGAGTAGAAGGTCCCCGGTGAGCAATGACTCGAAACGTGCTGTCGCCTGATTTGACCGTCCGTGACCTGAACGACTGGGCGAAGATTCAGTTGGTACGCTTGCGAGTGGCGCTGGGAAGCGATACCAGTAGCCAGCCGGCATTCGTGCTTGCGCAGGCAGCGAAGCTCGCTGAGGAAGTCGGTGAGCTGCAGGCCGAAGTTCTTGGCCAGGCCGGCTACCAGCGAGCTACTAAAAATCAGTGCTTTACCGCTGAGTCCATGTCCCGCGAACTCGCCGACGTGATGATTTGCGTCGCTATCCTGGCCAGCTCGCATGATATTGATCTCGGTAAGGCCCTTGCGTCAAAGATCGAAGCGATAAACGCACGTCACGACAGCAACGTCTAGCGTAGCAGCCTCTCGAAGTGCTCGCCTCTGACGTACTCCACCATGTCCCACATCTCCTGATGCACGAGCTGATTTACGTTCCGCGCGCCAACGCTGACTAGCCCCATCCCAAGACAGGACACTAGAGCGGTTGACAAGCTGTGTCGTACGTTCAATGTCAAGAGTTGCTCGCGGATTGACTCGTGGCCGTGTTCAAGGAAATCCCGCTGTAACTTGGTCATAGAGCCACGGGCCAGCTCTGGCTGCCTCACGTCAAGCTTCACATCACCGCAGACGTCTACCAGCCTACGGCTAGCGCCGACCGGTAGATGGTCGATGTCGTAGCGAGTATCGAAGACACGACCGTCGTCGCTGCGCCTGGTGCGCCATAGCTCATAGGCACCCTCAATACCGACCAGTGTGCATGTGGACGCGTTCTTGACGACCGACAGATCTGATGATAACTGATGTCCGGTTAACATCGAGTCACTGGCTAACCATGCTTGCAGATCGCTATCAAGTGATGCTATCAGGGCCGCTTCGTCACCTTCTTGTGTCACGTAAACGGACTTGAAGCCAAAGGACACCGAAATCGTCGCCATCATGCGGCCAGTGCAACAATACCAAGGAATAGCAGAACGGCCGGGAACCGTTCTTGATCTGATAATTCTTGGTCCACTCCACATCAAGCGCCGCCACAAACCGCTCGGAATCTCCGAAGAAGCGATCCGGCCGGTCAAAGAGATTTTCAGGCCACTGTAAATTACTTGTGACGCGCATCGACGGTTACTCCGCTTCCATTTTCGCTGACGGAGATGCTTTTGCCCAAGTACTTGCGCAGATGATTGAGCTTGAACGGGTAGCGCTTCCATATCTCAGTAATCGACTCTTTCTGTAGGTCTCCCAGGTACGCCACCTTGTCCTCCGGTCCACCTTGTTCACCCCGCTCGGCAACGCCGCCGTACACCGGCCACGACCAGGTAGAGCCGTCAGGGTAGACCAGGATGGAGTACCCCTCGGTCGCGGGCGTCCAGGTCGTCATGCGTAGACCAGGTGTCCAGCCGTGTTCGTTGGCAAGCTCTTTCATCCGTTGGAACAGCGCAGCCGACTCCTGAAGCGTCAGGAACTCCGAGTCCGCTAAATGTAGTCCGTTACCTTTCCGTATCGGATGAATGAGCTTAATTTTCCCGGCACCCAGCAAGTCGGCAATTTGATAAGTAAATGGCAGTGCGTCAACCAAGCTGCGCAGCACTACCGCTGAGATCGACAGTGGTAATCCGGCCGCCTTAAACGCCATGATGCCACGCATCACCTTGTCGTAGTCACCGCGTACACGGTTGGTGGTGTTGCGCGGCCCTTCCAGCCCGACATTGATGAACGAGACCTTACCGACAAGCTTGGAAGCCAGGAAGTGTCCACGGGTGGCGTTGGTTGGCACAGCCACGATGTGATCGTGAAAGATGTCGACAATCTCCACGAAGTCACGGCGCAGGAGTGGCTCACCACCCGAAAGAAACACTCGGGGCACACCGGCCAGATTCCGCTGAACTGATGCGATCTGATCGAGCGTCGGGTCCTTAATCTGCATCGTTTCGCTACAGAAGTCGCAGTCGAAGTTGCAACGCCGGGTCACCTGATAGATGACTGACAGCGGCCTGTCGATGATCTCGGCGGAGCGGGCAAGCTCAGCGTCGGTCATGGCGGTCGTGAAGTAGTGTCCTTGCGTCGAGAGCTCAATTCCGTTAGTGCCCGCCCTGACGCCTTGCTTGCCTGCGTGTTGGACGGTCGGAACTCCGAGATCAGTGCTCATCGGTAGTACTCCTCTCCTCGATTAGATCAAGGCTCTTGATCTGTGCGACAACCCACCGACCACGCTCGTCAATATCGAGCCCGCGCGGTATCTCGATAATCGACTGGCCTAATCGCCGATACTCGGCGCGCACCAAGCCGTCAGCTTGCACTTGTAGATCGACAACCCGGCCTCGATACTTGTCGCCGCTCTGCCCAACGGCATAGTGATCCTGACAGAAAAACACTGCGTCATATACCCGTCCCCATGCGCGACAGAAACCATCCATAGCATCTGCCCATCGCCGCGTCCCAGGTGCCAGGTTCGATGTGTAACAACATCTTACAGTAGGCCAGCACATTCGTCGGAGTCTTGTCGCAAAGCACAACTTCATGCGAGCGGACGGCGCGTACACTGTTCGTGATGTGCGCCGCAAAGATATCGAGTTCCAGAGTCATGTCGAAGTCGGCTGCCCTATGAATTACCACATCGTCCACCAAAGGACTCGTCCGTGCTGGCTCTCCGAGCGTAGTGACATGCACACCTTGCCGCCGAAGCAATGCCGCGACGGCGTGGATGAGTGTGGTTTTCCCGCTGGCATGCGTGCCATCGAATGCAACCAGCTTAGCCTGTCGAAGAGCCATACAAGATCCTCGTTTCAATCACACAATGCGCAGCAGTTTCCCGCCTGTCGCTCAACGGCGATCCACACGAGCAGACGCGCTGCGACGTCGGGGTGCTCATTGCGCAGCCGCTAGCAACGCGTCGGCCACCTGGATGGCCTGAGGACGGGTGAGCACCGTCGCGGTGTTCATCGTGGCGTCCAGCGTCACCACCACCCGGCGCACCACGGTGCCGCCCACCAAATCCGTCTCCCGCCACAGGATGATCGTCCGGTTGCGGCCCTCGGGATCGTAACCGGTGAGGACGAACCGGTGCGAGCGTTCGGCGGTCATCGGGCACGCCACGACCGCTGCCTGGGGACGGTCATCGGCGCGCACAGTCCGCAGTAACGCGCCTCGCGCGCGATCAGTGCCGCGGGTAGTACATCCTCCCCGCACAGCGCGCTGTACCGGCCCCGCGACAGCCCATCGGCCACAGCGTCGACCGTCAGCCGATGCGCTGTGCCAGCAACGTCCACCATCTCGACCGTGCGCGTGCGTTGTCGCTGTGCCTGGTCGCTCGGTAGCCCATGTTTTGATTTGCTGTGGCGCCCTACCATCGATCCCCCTCTTTTCGTGGTGGTGGAACAGGCCGGATCACGGGGAGTCGAAATCGGGGAACAACGCCTCAACCCGTGACCCGGCCGGAATCATGGGGGGAATCAGCTCAGCCGGACTACCACTGGTCGCGCCCGGGCACGCCGGGTTGGCGGTGACCGCCTGGATCGCTCGCATACGTTTCAGCAGCTCAACAACCAGGGTGTCGTTGTCGGCATTGCAACCCTTATCGGCGTTGGTCAAGAACAACTCGGCCAGCGCCTCCCCCGGGGTCAGGGAAGGCACAGCGGGAGAGCGCCCTGCGGCTAGGTCAGTGGTGGTGTCCGTCACGGTTGACGAGAGTGAACGCGATCAAGCTCATGATGTTCCGCAGTCGGAACATCATCCGGGATCACCCGGCTGGGCTACGCCCGGAAGCCCAGCCCGGTATGCCATTCTCCGCAGCGTTCGCCCAGCCGGGGAGTCACGGGGCGTACGGGTGAGCAGCTCGCCGAGTACCTCACGGGTGATCGGGTCTCGGAGCACGGAATGCGGCGAGATCACCTCGGCGCGGCGCAACGCCATCGCCGCGTCCTCATGGCGCCCCCGCAGCCGGGCTAGCGCTTGACCGTAGGTGACCCAGTAGTCAGCCTGCCGCGACCGGAGTAGGTGAGTCTCTGGTCGCAAACCCTCCGCGACCCGGATCGACAACTCGTGGTCCCCGGTCTCCAGCAGCGCGCGCATCCGCCACTGCCCGACATCCTGCGGACCGAACCCCAACCCGTAGGCGTTGACCTCCCCAGTACGCGCCGCCAGCTCAGCGGCGTACTCCAAGGACGCATCGACGTCACCGGGCCGGGAGTCCACCGCTGCCAGGAATGAGCGGCACAGCGCGAGGGTGCCTTCCAGCTGCATCCCCTCCGGCGTGCGCGTCGGCACACTCACCGAGTCCACCTCGGCCCGCGCGAGATCGACCGCTCCCGCCGCCACCATCACGTACAGACCGCCCCAGACGGCCAACCCTCTCGCCTCCGGTGTGTCGCGCTGCTCGGCAGCGCGGAAGGCCAGCTCAGCGGCCATCTCGCGCAGCTCGATCGCGCCCGGGCCGACAACGCGCAGCCACCCCACGGTGGCATTGGAATGCAGCAACACCGCCAACTCGAGCAGCTCGGCGACATCCCGGCCCGCCGCGATCGAGGTGTGCAGGTCCCGGATCAACGGCGGCAACACAGCACCGACCTCGCCACCGCGATCACAGCGGCAATGCGCCTCCACCGTCGCCACGACCCGTGCCCGCAGCGCCTCCACCGGCAAAACCTGACCGCCGGGCCGACTGCGTCTCGCGGCCATCAGCGCCAGAAACACCGCATTGATGGCGGAATCGGTTTCCCCATTGGCCGGTGCCAGCACCGGCAACCGCATCAACTCGCTCGGGGCGATCTGGAGCGCTTCGGCCAGCGCGACGATCTCCGAGAGGCTATCCAGGGCACGTTCCCCGTGCTCGATCCGCCACAGCTGCGTCGTGCTCATCCCGGCCAGCCCGGCGACCACCCGCAGCGACTTGCCCCGCGAC
>JBOHFC010000236.1:0-4688 GCA_050701375.1 Pseudonocardiaceae bacterium | reverse complement strand
GTGATCTCATCGACCTGTCCTTCGAAGGGGACACCGTCACCGTCACCTTCGACGCCGGGATGCGCCGCCCGCTACGCCTGTCCGGGGCGGAGGCGACCGCGCTGGTGGTGGCGCTGCGCGCGCTGGCCGAGACACCCGGCGTGCTCGACGCCGGGTCGGTGCGCCGCGCACTGGCCAAAATCGAGGCCGCGACGGGGCAGGCCGACGGTGTGGTGGTCGGCCTGGCCACCAGAGAGGAGGCCGCGCTGACCGCGGTGCGCGACGCGCTGGATCACCGCCGCGCGCTGCGCATCCGCTACTACACCCCAGCCCGGGACACGGTCAGGGACCGCACCGTGGACCCGATGCGGCTGCTGCTGGTCGAAGGCCGCGGCTACCTGGAATCCTGGTGCCGCTGGGCCGAGGAAGTGCGGCTGTTCCGGCTGGACCGCATCGAGCACGTCACGACCCTGGACGAGCCGGCGCTACCCCCACCGCAGGCCCGGCCCACCGACGTATCCGCCGGGCTGTTCCGCGCCCAACCCGACCAGCAGATCGCCGTGCTCGCCCTCGCCCCGGACGCTCGCTGGGTCGCCGAGTACTACCCGGTCGATGAGCTGATCGAGGGCGAAGGGGGAGCCGCAACCGTGCGAATGCGCTACTCCGAAACCGGCTGGATGGTGCGTCTGGTGCTCGGGCTAGGTGCGGACGTCGTGGTCCGGCAACCCCCCGAGCTGGCCGCGGCGGTGGCGCAGCGCGCCCGCGCGGCGCTGCGCAGATCCGATCACCTTGCGCCATCCGAGGCGGGCTAACGTCTCCGGCGTGGCTTACCTGATCAGCGTTGTCCTTGTCGCTGCTTGTGTCGTCGTGCTGTTCCTGATGCTCCTACGGCTTGCCGGCCCAGCGCGACGGTTGGCCGCAACGGTGCAGCGTAGCCGCGCTCACCTCGCTGACCGCACCGGCCTGCTCGCTGCCCGGATCGCGGCACTGCGGGTGGCGCTGGACCGGCGACGCCGCCGCGGCAACGCCGGATAGCTCCTACCGCGTAGCATCGGTGCTGCACCCAGAGCGAGAGAGGAGACCTGCCATGGGCATTCTGTCTGGCTGGCATCTGGTCATCCTGCTGGTGGTCGTGATTTTACTGTTCGGCGCAACCAAGCTTCCGACAGCCGCCCGAGCCCTCGGGCAGTCCATCCGAATCTTCAAGGCGGAGACCGGGGGATCGCGTTCGGAGCGGGAGGCTGACGCGCCGGCGCCCGAGCACCAGCCGCTGCCGCCGTCAGGGCCAGCCGCATCTGGGGTCAGTGAAGCTGGTTTCAACGAACCCCGGCGCGACAACGACACTGTCCGCTGACGACCAGGATCGGTGAGCGGGATGCGTTTCCCGGCGGGGCCGGGGGGTCGGCGCAAGACCAATCCGGATGGCTCCATGACACTGATGGAGCACCTGTACGAGCTGCGCAACCGGTTGTTCGTCGCGTTGTGTGCGATCGGGCTCGGCGGCGTCCTCGGGTTCGTCTGGTGGGGAGTGTCGGCCTTCGGCCTGCCCAGCCTCGGCGATCTGATCACTCGCCCGTACTGCGCTCTGCCCACGACGGTGCGCCTGACCCCGAACCCGGGCCGGTGCCAATTACTGCAGACCGCCCCGTTCGAGGTGTTCACCCTGCGGATGCAGGTCGGCTTGGCGGCGGGTGCGGTGTTGACTGCCCCGATCTGGGTCTATCAGGTGTGGGCGTTCATCACTCCTGGCCTTTACGCGAAGGAGCGCAGGTTCGCGATCACCTTCGTCGGTGTGGCCAGCGTGCTGTTCGCGGGGGGCGCCGTCCTCGCCTACTACGTGGTGCCCACCGGCCTTTCGTTCCTGGCGAACCTCGGCGGCGGCGAGTTCATCACCGCGCTGACCGGTGCGGCCTATATCGGTTTCCTGCTGACCATGCTCGCGGTCTTCGGCCTGACTTTCGAGCTGCCGCTACTGGTGGTGATGCTCAACCGGGTTGGGGTGTTGCCTTACGCGAAGCTGCAACGCTGGCAGCGCGGCATCCTGTTCGGACTATTCGTGCTGGCCGCAGTCGCCACCCCGGGCAACGACCCGGTCTCGATGCTGGCGCTGGCCGGCGCCTTGGTCGTGCTGTTCGAGGCCGCGGTGTTGATCGCCCGGCAGCACGACCGTGCCGTGGCCCGCCGGCGAGCCGAGCAAGGCTGGGACAACCTGGATCCCGACGAGCCTTCGCCGCTGGATGACCGGGTGGAGCCGGTGTCCTCGGATGACGCGGCAACCCGCTACGACGACGCGACCTGAGTGTTGGCCGGATCCCCGATCGGCTCGCCGCTCAACCGAGTGATCGCACAATGTCCTTGTCTGCGGCGTGCTCAGCATGCTGCCGCGAAGATCGTCGGAAGTGAGCGGTGACCGTGCAGATCTGCACTGCTACGGCTCACTATTGACGATCGTGCGGGCATCGTGGCGCCCCAGTCGGTGTGGCGACTGCCCCCACTGCGACGGGGCAGCGAACGCTGCTGGGCCACTGACCAACCGTATTATTCCGCGCTGTGCGCGCCACGCTGATCGTCAACCCGCATTCCGGTCGTGGCGCGGCGACGCGGGTGGCCGGCACCGTGGCCGATACGTTGCGCGCCGCAGTGCCCGCACTGGTTGCCACGGTGACCGCTGATGCGGCGGAAACCAGCAGGGTCGCCGCACAAGCAGCGGAGCGCGGGGATGACGTGCTCGCGGTGCTCGGCGGGGACGGCACCGCGCACCTGGCCGCTCAGGCGGTCGCCGGTACCGCGACCACGCTGGCGGTGCTGCCCAGCGGCAGTGGCAATGACCTGGCGGCGGCGCTGGGCATCCCGGCCGATCCGGTGCGGGCCGCCCAGCACATCGTCCAGGCGCTGCGGACCGGGCAGCGGCGGCGGATAGACCTGGGCCGCATCGAGGGCGCGGCAGGCTTCACCACAGTGTTGTGCACCGGCTTCGACGCGGCGGTGAACAAGCGGGCCAACGCGATGCGCTGGCCCGCCGGGCCGCGCCGGTACGAACTGGCGGTGCTGGCCGAGCTCGCCGCGTTGACGCCCAGGCCGGTGCGGGTGCAGGCCGCAGGCACTGAGGTGGAGCTGGAGGCGATCCTGGTCGCGGTCGGCAACGGATCTTGCTACGGCGGCGGGTTGCGGATCTGCCCGGACGCCACGCCGGCCGACGGGCTGCTCGACGTGATCGTCATCGCCGCGGTGAGCCGGCGCAGGCTGCTGCGGGTGTTCCCGGCGCTACGCACCGGCGGGCACGTGCACGAGCCGGAGGTGACCGTCCTGCGCGGCGAAACCGTGCGCATCGACGGCGATCCGGGCTGGCCGGTCTATGCCGACGGGGAACCACAGGGGACCCTGCCGGTGACGGTGCACTGCGAACCGGGGGTGCTCCCCGTCGTCGCCTAGCCTGGGACGGTGGCCAACTCTCCTGCCGAGGCGTACGCCGCGGCCCATCGGCGGGTCGTCTCGCCGCGCCTCGACGAGTTCACCAGGGCCCTGCCGTTCGAACTCGACCCCTTCCAGCGCGCAGCCTGCGAAGCGCTCGAGGGAGGCCACGGGGTCCTGGTGTGTGCGCCCACCGGCGCAGGCAAGACCGTGGTCGGCGAGTTCGCGGTGCACCTGGCCCTGGCGCAAGGCCGCAAGTGCTTCTACACCACGCCGATCAAGGCGTTGTCCAATCAGAAGTACGCAGATCTGGCGGCCCGGCACGGCGCCGGCACCGTCGGCCTGCTCACTGGGGACACCTCGATCAACGGCGGCGCCGCTGTGGTCGTGATGACCACCGAGGTGCTGCGCAACATGATCTACGCCAGATCCTCCACGCTGGACGGGCTGGCCTACGTCGTGATGGACGAGATCCACTACCTCGCCGACCGGTTACGCGGCGCGGTGTGGGAAGAGGTGATCCTCAACCTGCCGGACAGCGTGCGGCTGGTCG
This sequence comes from Pseudonocardiaceae bacterium, assembly GCA_050701375.1. Lineage (GTDB taxonomy): Bacteria > Actinomycetota > Actinomycetes > Mycobacteriales > Pseudonocardiaceae. The sequence continues at coordinate 745 of JBOHFC010000236.1, read as the reverse complement.
GGCTGTCTGCCACGGTGAGCAACGCCGAGGAGTTCGGCGAGTGGCTGGTCGACGTCCGGGGCGACACCGCGGTGGTGGTCGACGAGCACCGCCCGGTGCCGCTGTGGCAGCACATGATGGTCGGTTCGCGAATGTTCGACCTGTTCGCCGAGAGCACCACCGGCGACCGGCTCACCGTTGACCCACACCTGGTGCGGCGCGTGCAGGAGGTGGAGCGCCGCAGCGGGTGGGATCGGCCGCGGCACGGCGGACCCCGGTTCCGGCCACCGGCCCGAGCCGACGTGGTGGCGCGGCTGGATCGCGACGGGTTGCTGCCCGCGATCACCTTCATCTTCAGCCGGGCCGGCTGCGAAGCAGCGGTGAACCAGTGCGTCCGCACCGGGCTGCGATTGACCACACCTGAGGAGTCTGCGCAGATCCGTCGAGTGGTGGACACCCGCACGGCTGATCTGCCGGAGGGCGATCTCGGTGTGCTCGGCTTCTGGGAGTGGCGGGAGGCTTTGGAGCGAGGTGTTGCCGCCCACCACGCCGGGATGCTGCCCGCGTTCAAGGAGACCGTGGAAGACCTTTTCGTCCGCGGGCTGGTCAGGGCGGTATTCGCCACCGAGACCCTCGCGCTGGGGATCAACATGCCAGCCCGCACCGTGGTGTTGGAACGGTTGGTCAAGTTCAACGGGGAGGCCCACCTCGATCTCACCCCCGGTGAGTACACCCAGCTCACCGGGCGGGCCGGGCGGCGTGGCAT